>CALXZH010000018.1 GCA_944393175.1 uncultured Alphaproteobacteria bacterium
GACAAGGTCGACACCGTAGCCAAAGTTCGTCCTGTAGTCAAATACGTATTGCCTTCATTAGATGAAAGTGGAGGAGGAATTTAGGCCTAATTGTAATAAAAAAAAGCCGAGCATATGATTTGCTCGGCTTTTTAGTATAACATAATATTCTCAATTCACGCGCCGCTATATAGAGTTATTTCTTGCCAAATTAAGAGAATTGTAGCATTATTCGACTAAAGTAAGAACATATAGAGGAAACAATGTCGTTAAAATTTGAAGTCTTAAAAAAGAGCGGAAAGTCCCGCTTAGGAAAACTCCATACCAAACACGGAACAATTGATACACCGGCGTTTATGCCCGTAGGTACTTGCGCCACCGTTAAAGCTATGATGCCTGAATCCGTTGCAGCCACAGGTGCACAAATTTTGTTAGGCAATACTTATCATCTTATGCTGCGCCCGGGGGCAGATTTGGTTGAAAAAATGGGGGGACTTCATAAATTTATGAATTGGCCGAAACCGATATTAACCGATTCCGGAGGTTTTCAGGTAATGAGTTTATCAGGTTTGAGAAAGTTAACCGAAGAAGGCGTTGCTTTCAGTTCGCATGTGGATGGAAAAAAGTTCTTTTTAAGTCCTGAAGAATCAATAAAAATTCAACATAAATTAGATTCAGACATTACCATGTGCATGGACGAATGTGTAAAACTTCCGGCTCCGTATGACAAAGTTAAAAAGTCGGTAGAAATGTCCATGCGCTGGGCAGAAAGAAGCAAAAAAGCCTTTGTTGACCGTGATGGATATGGCATTTTCGGCATTCAACAAGGTGGAGACTATAAAGATTTAAGAGCGTATTCAGCAGAATGTTTAAAGAAAATAGGCTTTGACGGATACGCAATCGGAGGTCTGGCCGTAGGTGAGGGGCAAGAAACGATGTTTCAGGTTTTAGACTATGCTCCTGGTATGTTACCGGAAGATAAACCACGTTATTTAATGGGGGTTGGGCGTCCTGATGACATAGTCGGAGCCGTATTACGAGGGGTTGATATGTTTGATTGTGTAATGCCGACCCGCTCGGGGCGTACTTCTCAAGCCTTTACTCGGTATGGGACGATTAACATACGCAATGCGCGCCATCGAGAAGACCCGCGCCCCTTGGAAGAAGGTTGTGATTGTCCTCTTTGCACCAATTATACCAGAGCTTATATACATCATCTGCAAAAGTGCAATGAAGTACTTGCGGTAATGCTTTTGACCTGGCACAATATCAGATATTATCAACGCCTGATGCAAGGACTGAGAGATGCCTTAGCCACAGACACACTGGATGAGTTTGTAAAGAGCTTTTATGCAAATCAGGCTCAAGGAGACATTCCTGCACTATAAGATTTAGATAAAGGTGACAAATATGAGTGAAAATAATCAAGTAGATGAAGTGGTAAGCTCTTTTGCTGAAGAGAACCGTCAAGCAGGCTTGAGAGTCTTTGTTGCCGGAGGAAACCGCCCCGGAAAAGATCCGATATATGTGGAAGAGGCGTATAATTTAGGCCGCCAGATTATAAAACTTGATTTTAAGTTAGATTTTGGCTTGTCTAATTCTGGAATTATGGGCGCTGTTGCCCGTGGAGTTTTGGACGGATGGAACAAAAAGAAGAGTCAAGAAACTCCGATTCAAGGAATCACCACCCAAGCTTATTATGACCTTTACCCGCATGACGATGCAATTATCGGCCAAATCGAAGATGTGATTTTGGCCAAAACGCTGGAAGAGCGCAAGCAAAAACTCTTAAATGCCGACTTTGTGGTTTTTGCTCCGGGAGGGGTTGGCACCTTAGATGAGTTAGCCTACGACTGCGTAGCCATGCAAGATGGCTTTTTACCGGTTAAACCCTTTATTTTATTTAACATAGAAGGATATTTTCACCATTTGGTCGAGTACTTAAAATCCATATCGGCCAAAGGTTTTGCTGACCCGATGCCTTTTATTATAGTTGATAACAGTGATGAATTGAGCGTTGTTTTCCGTCTTTTGAAATTGCGTTATCAAAAAGGCAAAACCACAGCCGAGGTATATTCTTCAACCCGTCAGTTGATTTATGAACTGCCTTATTTCTTAAAAAAGAAAACCGATAGTTCGGTGCATGTTGAAGATATTATAGACAATATGAATCAAATAATTCACCATGGCACCAACGATGAAAGGCAAGAACTTGCCAACGAAATAGAAACCGCCTATTTGGAAAAAGAAATAGAAAGAATGTATGACCGTTTGGCTAAAACCGGAAGAGATACATCAATAGTGAGTGATAAATTGACAAACTTAAAAAAGCGCAAGAAAAGCCAAAAGAAATAAGCATAAAAAGAGGAGCCGATGAGGCTCCTTTTTTATGATATGGCTTTATTTTTTGTTTTTAAGAATATTTTGTGCTTCTTTTACGGCCTTGTCCATAACTTCTGCCGAATGTCGCAGTTCGTTTAACTCTTCCACATCCAAGTCCGGAACAACCGCGCCATACGCTCCCCTGCGGCTGACAACCGTAGGCAAGGACAGACAAATATCGTGAAAGCCCTCAATATTTTTGTGTAAGGAAGACACGGTCAAAGTTCTTTTTTCATCATTAATGATAGCCTCGCAAATTTGAACCAACGAACTTGCAATACCATAATAAGTGGCTCTTTTACCGCGATATATCTTAAACCCGGCGTCTATAACATCTTGGGTTGTTTTATTCTTAAACGCCTGAGTAAGCGTCCTTCCTGTTTCTGTAGCATATTTATCAATATTTGAGCCCCCGATTGAAGCTGTAGACCAAGAAACTAAAGAAGAACTCCCATGTTCTCCCATAACATAAGCATGAATTGAATGAGGAGAAACATTGAAATAGTCACTAAGCATTGCTCTGAAACGAGCAGTATCCAACACCGTACCTGAGCCAATCACTCTGTTAGATGGAAATTTAGAAATGTCCAAAACAACTTTTGTAATAACATCAACCGGATTCGTTGCAATAACAATAATACAATTAGGGGCATTACGGACAATTTTCGGGACAATTTCGCACATTATTTTGGTGTTACTTTCCAATAACACAAGTCGGTTATCTGTAAGAGCCTTTTGTGAATCAACCGTAATAATAACAATATTTGCTCCGTCCAGATTTTCATAATCACCGCAATAAACATGACTGTCCGAAGTTATTGCCGCGGCATGGATAACATCTAAAGCCTCAGCGTTAGCTTTATCCGTATTAATATCAACGAGTACGATTTCTCTGGCCAAACCTTTAATAGCCAAGGTATAAGCAGTAGTGCTGCCGACAAATCCGGCACCGATAATTCCGATTTTCATATTATGCCTCCTCTGCGAGTGAATAGATACATCTATATAATAACTTTTTTGATAAATTTGCAATTTTTTATATTATATTAAGATTTTAGAGGCAAACTATATGCGAATAGGCCACAAGTATAGAGAACACAATGCCGGAAAATATTACTTACAAAAGATTAAATCGTAATATAAAATTATACTACACTCACGGGTTTTTGAGTTGGTTTATAATATCTTGGCCGATAGAAATCTTATATTTTGCCCAAATAACGGAGAGCTATACGCTGGCAATGAGTTTATTTGCCTTGCAAAATTTAGGCATGGTATTTTTTGAATTACCGCTGAATTGGTTTGCAGATAAATATGGACGCAAGAATTTATGCCTGGTAGGCTCATTTTCCATGCTGCTGGGTTATGTATGCTATGCCTTGGCAGGTGGATATTTTTTACTGTTTCTGGGAGCGTTGCTGTGCGGCATAGGGCGCTCTTTGGCCAAAAATACGGATGCATTGTTGTATGATGGCTTGCAATATATGAAACAAAGTGTTGAATACCAAACCATACACCGCAAATGCAAACATCTTTCGACAATTGCATTATTATGTGCTTCTGTATTCAGCGCGGGAGCTGTTTTTTATTCTCTAAAATTTGCCGTGCAGATAACGATTTTGCCGCTTTCGATTGCAGCATTTATTTCACTGTTTTTAACCGAAGCACCTTTTCCGCAGCCGCGTGATGATAATTTCTTTATTCATCTTAAAATGGTGCTGAAATATATGCAAGACAATCGACGCTTAAGCGGCTTAACCTTAGGCGAGTCCATGCGTTATGGCTTAAGCGAAGCATCTTTTGATTTTAATGCGGCGTTTTTCAAACAGTTTGTTCCGCTATGGAGCTTAGGCTTATTCAGGGCGGTCGGTATAGTTTTGGAAGAAATAGGCAAAAGAACCTCACAACAATTTACTCTTTTGTGGGGAATGTCTAAAACAGTAATTCGCGCGGCTTGGATAGATAGTTTGATTAATATTTGTGCAGTTTTGTTATCAAGTATGTGGAGTTTATTTGTTCGCTTGGGTTCACCTTTTTGCAGCGGTGTGCGAGAACCGACGCAAAATTTGCTGATAAGGGAAGAAAGTCCGGATAGAACATTTGACATTATTGTCTCTGTAGTGACGCTGATAAAAAGTTTAGTTTATGTAATTTGCGCTTTAGCCATTGGCGTCGTTGCAGATTTAAGCAATCCTTACTGGGCGCTGTTGGGGGCATATATCTTTTGCCTGTTATCAAACTTTTTGTATTATGAAAGCCTAAAAGAACAAAAGTAAATATTTGCTTTAATTGTCTTTTAATCCGTGCTATATTCTTACCGTTTTGTAATGAATAGGGCAGAAATTTTATGCAAACCTCAGTAGCTCGTTTTCTTTGGCACTATGCGCGCCGCCTCAAAGGCCTATGTATCTTAATGGTTTTGGTAATGTTTAGCGCGCAGTTCTGCAGCCGCAGCACCAACTGGGCAAGTGCGCAAATGATAGAGATAATCTCGCAAGGCTCAACCGATAACGAGACTTTGCAAAAAATTATTCACTATCTGGTATTAATCTTGCTGTGTTTGCTGATGCAAAGCCTGCTGATAATATCCACCCGTATGTTGGATATGAAGTTTTTGCCTTATTATATAGGCAAAATGTCCAAAGATTTATTCACTTGGGCGCACAAGCACTCCACCGCCTTTTTTGCCGAAGAAATGGCCGGCAACGTCTCCGGCAAAATCAAAACCATACTCAATAACAGTGAAACACTCTACTACCATATTATGCAGGGCTTTTTGTTTCCGGTAGGCAGTTTTCTGACAGCCTTTTTCTTTATCGGGCAAATCAGGCTGTCTTTAGCCCTTTGGTTTAGCCTGTTATGCGCTATTTTAGCCTTTGTTCAAATCCGCATTCGCAAAAATATCGGGCCCTTGTCAGCCCGCAAAGCAAAGCTCATGTCGGAATCAAACGGTATCTTGGTTGACAGTATCACCAATTCGGATTTGGTCAAAAACTGTGCCAATTTTAATTATGAGCGCCGCAACTATTATGATTCGGTAAGAAAAGCCCTCAAAGCCGTCCGTAAAGAGGTCAAGCGCAGTGCTTGGGTCGATACTTTTTCCCGAATGATTAATGATACTATGACGATAAGTTTTTACCTGCTGACGTTTTATTATTGGTATTATAAGAACTTGAGCGTTGGCGATGTTGTTTTGGTGTTGTCGCTCATTTCTTCCATGACGCAATCCATGATGTTTATGGGCTTTTTCTGCACAAATTATGTGATGTTTACGGGCGGTATTCAAGACGGACTTGATTTGCTCAATAAACCTTGCGATATTGAAGATGCCAAAGATGCTGTTCCTTTGGAGATAAAAGAGGGTAAAATTTCTTTTAATAAAGTAAATTACCACTATAAAAATGCCTCAGCTTTGTTTAATGACTTCAATTTGACCATCGAACCGAAAGAAAAAATTGGTCTTGTGGGACGTTCCGGTTCAGGAAAATCCACATTGATAAAATTACTTTCACGTTACTATGATGTCCAAGGCGGAGCCATAACGATTGATTCGCAAGATATTCGAACCGTAACGCAAAATTCTCTGCGCCAAAACATAGCTCTTATTCCGCAAGATCCGAGCTTATTTAATCGCACGATTATGGAAAATATACGCTATGGCAATATCCATGCCTCCGATGAAGAAGTGATAGAGGCAGCTAAAAAGGCTTACATCCATGACTATATCATGACTTTGCCTGATGGTTATAACAGTAAAGTAGGCGAAAGAGGGGTTATGCTCTCAGGCGGCGAGCGCCAACGCATTGCCATAGCCCGCGCAATTTTGAAAAATGCGCCGATTCTCATTTTGGATGAGGCCACATCAGCCTTAGACAGCGAGAGCGAAAACTATATCCAAACCGCGCTCAAAGAGCTGATGAAAGATAAAACGGTTATTGCCATTGCCCATCGTCTTTCCACGCTTAAAGAGATGAATAAATTAGTTGTTATGGAGAAAGGTTCCATAAAGGAAATAGGCACCCACGCATCTCTTATGCGCAAAAAAGGTGCCTATTATAAGTTTTATCAAATGCAATCATCAGGCTTTTTGCAATTAGACGAGAAAGATGCTTAATTTTTCAAATTAAGTTGAGGATTAAGTTTCAAAGTATCAATAATTTCCATTACCGAAGAAAATTGCGCAAAAGCTTGGTCAATCATTTTGCGGTTTGTCGTCCTCTGAAACAAAGAAGATATTTCAAACATATTTTGCTTGGTTTCAATACTAATCAAAAGCTTATTACCAAAAAAGCTGAATTGAATATTTTTGCCCACAAAGGCTTGTTTTGCTTTAAGGATTCTTTCCATAAAGGCGGTAGTCAGCAAGAATCTGGCCTCGATTTGGCTGTCGGCAAAGACCTCAAAATGGCGTTCAAATATCGGGTCTTCCAATTTTATACGTTCTGAATTTTTTACCCTCTTAAAAATATTAAAAATCCCGCTATCTTTTAAAACAATAGTTTGACCTTGAAATTTTTTAGGCATTTCCAACAAAATGCCAATGCCTCGAAATACTAAAACATCAGTCGTTCCGTTTTTTGTGCGAACTCTTTTGTAAAGAGATTCTTCAGCGATAGTTGTTTTGATGCCATTATAGATGCCTGAAAAATAATCTTCTCCCAAAGAAGAAGTAAATTGAGGAAAAATTTTTGATTTTAGTAACAGTTCTGAGGGTATTTCTTTCATATAACTATAGTGGAAATCGCCCCAAAAATGAGCAAACGTTTCCATTAAATCATCTTTAACTTTGATGATAAAACTAGAAATCGGAGAACCGCAATAAAAACAAGAAAAAAACAAATAAAGAAGCAATATTTTGGCAAGAGATTCTGCAGATATTTCCAGTTCTTGACTAGCATCCCCAATAAAAAACTTCCACGCTAAAAAAGTAAACACCGGAATAAAAATAGCAACTATTGCCAATCTCTTTATAAACACATTGAGTTGTTTTTGCCGGTCTTCCTCCATTTCTACAAATCTAGAAAGTAAATTCCGGTTATAGAAGTCATCAAATTCAGCTTTAGTTTTCATTTTATCTTATTACTTAAAGTAATCCGTGCTGTTAATAGGTTTCTTTTCGCTTTCATCAGCCTCAAAATAAGGCATATCAGCTTTTACCCCGATAATTTTGGCAATTAAACTGCTGGGGAAAATCTCAGTTGCGTTAACCAAATCATTAACTGCCGCATTATAAAAACGTCTGGCAGCGGCAATATGTTCTTCCACATCATTTAATGCTTGCATAGCTTGCAGCATTGTCTGATTTGACTTCATATCAGGATAATTTTCCAAAGAAATATTAAATTCTTTGAGTTTTTGTTCTAAAAGTTTTTCGTTTTTAATTTTTGCTTTAGGGTCTTCTTCAAAAGAAGATTGCATGGCATTAGTTCTGAGCCTTGTAATTTCTTCCATAAGTTTTGTTTCGTGTTCCATAAACTTAGCAGCCATATTCATCATATTCGGAATAAGGTCGTAACGTTTTTTGAGTTGAACATCAATCCCTGCGGTAGCTTCTTTAACTTTGTTTTTTTTCTGAATAACGCCGACATAAAGAAAATATAAAATAAGAACGACAACGCCTAACACGACCCAACCGAAAACAGACATAAACTTTCTCCTAAAAATTAAATCTAAAACTATAATTACCGAAAAAAGTTAAATTTTATTAAAGAGTTAGCAATATTTTCACTTTTATTAAATAAAGTAAGCTCAAGGAGAAAGAGATGTTAAATTGGATATGGTGCGGATTTTTTATAGCAGCTTTTACTGCAGCAATATGTCAAAGCTTATTTTTAGGCAATACGGAAATATGGAGCGCACTCGTTTCATCTACTTTTGCTTCAGCCAAAAGTGCTTTTCAAATTTGCTTAAATTTAACCGGTATGCTGTGCCTGTGGTTAGGGTTATTAAAGATAGCCGAAAAATCAGGAATCACAAATATCTTAGCCTCCATGCTGCAGCCTTTGTTTAAAAAAATAATGCCCGAAGTCCCTGCATCGCATCCGGCATTAGGCTCAATTGTAATGAATATGGCAGCTAATATTTTGGGATTGGATAATGCCGCAACACCGATGGGGCTAAAAGCAATGGAGCAATTGCAAAGCTTAAATCCCAGTAAAGAAAAGGCTTCACCGGCGCAAATTTTGTTTATGGTCATAAATGCCTCAGCCGTAACTCTAATTCCGATAACAATTTTAATGTACCGCTCCGAGTTAGGTTCTGCCAATCCAACAGCGGTCTTTATTCCCATATTGTTGGCAACATCAGTATCCACAATGAGCGGATTTTTTGCCGTAGCTTGGGCGCAAAGATTGCCTATTTTCAATCGTGTGGTCTTGAGCTATTTAGGAGGATTTTTAGCCATCATCGGCGGCCTCGCGTGGTATTTCTTATCTCTTTCCCCGGAAGAAAGATTAACTGCCTCAGCCCAAGGCGGCAATTTTATTCTCTTTTTCATTATAACAATGTTTATAATCTCTGGTTTGGTAAAGAAATTAAATGTCTATGAGGAATTTATATCCGGTGCCAAAGAGGGGTTTGAAATAGCCATCCGCATTATTCCCTATCTGGTAGCAATGCTGGTAGCAATAGCCGTATTTCGCACATCAGGATGTTTGGATTATCTGGTAAAAGCTTTTGAAATCTTATTTTCCACAATGGGAATAAACACCGATTTTGTTGCGGCCTTACCAACCGCGGTAATGAAACCTTTGTCAGGCAGCGGCGCTCGAGCGATGATGATTGAAACCATGCAAACTTACGGAGCAGATAGCTTTCCCGCGTTTGTTTCTTGTATTATTCAGGGCTCAACCGAAACCACGTTTTATGTTTTGGCCGTCTACTTTGGTGCCGTAAAAATCACCAAAGTCGGAGCAGCCCTTCCTTGCGCTCTGTTGGCAGATTTGGCAGGAATTATAGCGGCAATTTCACTGGCTTATGTGTTTTATTAAAAAAAGCTCCCTCAGGGGGAGCTTTAGATTTTTAAGCCGCTTTTTTTGACTTAAATTGTGCATTATACAAAGATTTGTAAGCCCCGTTTTCAATACTGAGCAACTCTTCGTGAGTACCCTTTTCAACGATTTCACCATCGTTAACCACAACGATTGTATCTGCATTTTGCACGGTAGACAATCTGTGAGCAATCACAAACACTGTTCTGTCTTTCATCAAATTATCAATTGCTTTTTGCACCACGGCTTCAGCTTTGTTGTCCAAGGCTGATGTTGCTTCATCCAAAATCACAATCGGAGCATTTTTAATAAAGGCTCTGGCAATAGCCAAACGCTGTCTTTGTCCTCCGGATAATAAAGAGCCTCTTTCACCGATGACGGTATCCAGCCCATCATCAAGTTCGTCAATAAATTCATCCAAACAAGCCATTTTAACGGCTTTTTTGATTTCCTCATCAGTAGCATCTTCTTTTCCGAGCAGAATATTGTCGCGTATTGTTCCTGCAAACAAGAAATTATCTTGGAAAACAACGGCAATGTTGTTGCGCAAACTTTCCAAAGTAAAATCTCTGATGTCGGTTCCGTCAATAGAAATAGAACCCTCGTTAACGTCATAAAATCTGGGAATAAGATTAACGATAGTTGTTTTTCCGCCGCCGGAATTTCCGACCAAAGCAATGGTAGAACCGGCCTTAACATTAAGATTAATATTCTTTAGGACAGGCACGCCTTTTTTATATTCAAAATTCACATGGCTAAATTGAATATTGCTTTTGATTTCGGTTAAATCTTTAGCATCAGGCTTATTGGCAATTGTTGGTTCAAGTTCTAAAATTTCGACCACGCGTTCGATTGCCAAAAAAGAAACCTGCATTGCATTATAATTTTTTCCGATACTCTTAACCGGAGTATAAAGCAAAATGAGAGCGGTGATGAAAGATACGAAGTTACCGCTGGTAATGGTACCGTTAACGATTAAATAGCTGCCGTAGCCGATAACCGCGCCGATACCGATAGATACGATAACGTGAAGGGCAGGCGTCATCCACGCGGTTTTTTGCACCATTTTAATGGTAAGCTTAAATAAGTTGCGCAAAGAATCTTCAAAAGTATGATACATTTTCCCTTGCAGGTTATAAGAAGCGATTGTCTTATTGCCGGAATAAGTTTCTGTATAATTGGAGATAATTTTAGCGCCTTCGACCACACTTCCCATAACAACGCGCTTAATTCTGCGTCTGACCGAAGCCAAGGGCATAAGGGCGCAGCCTAAAATCAAAACGGCAATAATTGCCAATTGCCAAGAATTATAAATTAAGACGCAAATCAGCGACACCGAAGAGAAAAATCTGGAAACAAAGACTTTAAGGTTTTCTAACAATCCGTTGCAGGCAATATCACAATCAGAGCTAAAGCGTTGTACAATAAAACCTGAATCATGCTGGTCAAAATAAGATGTTTGTAAGTGCAAAAGTTTTTTATACAAAGCTTTTTTCAAATCCTGATTAATTTTAGTTCCCACCCAGGTATTAAGATAAGTTGCTGCATAGTTCAAAAATCCTTGAACGGAAGTAAAAGCCACAATCAAAATCGGAATATAAGCCGGAGAAGAACTTGATTTATCAACCAACACAATATCCATATAAGGCTTGAGGGCCAGAGCAACAACCGAGTCCAACGCCCCGATAGGAATACAAATCAAAATAGCCAATATGGCGCGAAACATATAAGGTTTCACGAAAGGCCACATTTTTTTGTAATGTTCGGTAAATTCAAGTTTTTTAGGTTCTTCATCGATTTTGATTTTATCTTCAATCATAGTCATTCCTTAACAAACAAAGATAAGACATAATAAAAAAGTTTTGAAATTAAGCAAGTTATATCTTAAGGATACCCAAAGAATATAGCACGGCAACCACAAACCCTACTTGCATAATAAGCACAAAAGCAAATTCGTTTTGGTAACTTTTCTTTTTATTTTTATGGTGCAAAATTTTTTGCGCCAGCAAAGCCCCGCTCCAACCGCCGAGCATTTCAAGCATATGCAGATTCCTTTCGGGGATTCTCCATTCACCTCTTACTGCCGCACGTTTATCCACCCAATAAGCAAGATAAGTCACGGGGTTGATAACAATGAATTGATACACCACGAACAAAAGCAAAGTCTTAGGGACAAAAGGCGTAACCTTGAAGTAGTGTGTCTCAATAAAATAAGCCCCAAGGATAACGATTGCACAATGAAGCAAATAAAAACTGTTTTTTTGCAAAGGGCGCAAAAACAATAAAAGTCCGATTAAAATAACGCTTGCGGTAATAACCATAATTTTTCTCTAAAACAAACAATCCAACCAGCATCATACAAAAATAATAAAAAAAAGCAACTAAATGAAATAGTGAATAACTGAAAAAAGATAATGAGATTTAAAAAAATACTTATATATTAAGTTAATAAAAGGTAAAGAAGAGGACGAAAAATGAAAAAAATTCTGACGGCATCGGCATATATTCTTTTGGCGGCCTGCACGGTAGTCAGCCATCAAGCAATGGAAGACAATGAGCAATATGTGGTTGATACGCCTTATGTAGAAAACCAAACGCTTACCGAAAATACGGCAACAGAGGCCTATGCGATAGTAGCCGCCCGAACCGTCAATAAAATGTTGGATGAAACTTCCGAATATTATGATAAATCACCTCGTCCGCACCTATATGTAATGCCGCCCGAAAAGCAAGATGAAAACACGCAGGACGGAATATATCAGGCCAGATTTGAAACCATCAATATCATCGAAGGTTCAAAGACTTATGTTCTGGTTAATAATTTAAATGATGCCGAATATTACCTTAAAATATCAGCCAAAAACATATCTCTGCAAAACCAAACGCCCGCCATTTCTTATCACTTGGCACTATATTCAGCAGACAACGTGCAGTTAAGAGAATGGACGCAAGTAATCAAACAAGTTCAAAATGACGACAAAAGCTGGTGGTAGGTTTGAAATTTTATTACCTCGTAGGAATATTGAGTGCGGTAGCACTTTCGGCGCAGGCTGCGGAGGCTGAAGATGTATTGTTGGATAAAGCATCTTTAGACAGCGATGTCATCTCTGTTTATGGCAAAGACTGTGAAAAAATTAAATCCGGAGAGGCGCGTTCCACGGTTAGAGTTCGCGTCACGGACAAAGCAAGCTATTTAGCCGTTAGCTCTTTACCGGATTTAAAGAATGCCCATATTGAGTTAAACGACCATGATTTTAATGTGATGGTCTATAATTTGGTCGATAACAGTATTGAAGATATGGCCATTCGCACCACCAAGCAAACCCCCGAAGAAATTTGCGTGGAAGTTACCGGCTATATTTCAGGCAAAAACATTTTTGCCGCTATAGATGAGGCGCTTAACCGTCAAAAAACAGCCTCCGAAGAAAATATTGCCGAAGAAAATGAAGAAGATACAGCAGCAGACATAGCGCCGCAACCTCCAACAGAAGAAAATCAATCTCAATCAGATAATATGCAAACAAAACCACTTTCTTCTGAAGATGCGGTTATTGCTCAGCCAACGGTTTATGCTCCTGAAATAGAAGATATTCCAAATTCACCGGCTACAACTTCCGCCCCAAAAGAAAAAGCACCTTCCGAAGATGATTATTTAGAAGCCAAAGCCTCAAGTAAGGGATTAATTTATATTTCTCCGACTGAATTTTTTAATCAAACGACTTCGTCCAAATATTCCGAAATTCTAAGAGAAATGTTTGTAAAGAGTGATTATTTTTATATTACGGATAAGAAAGAATTAGCTGATTTTGTGATTACGCCCAAGGTTTTGCGTGCCAAGGTAGATCCGATAAACAGTGAGACCAACCGCTTGCAAATGGTCATAGCTGTTGAGTGTTTCAATCCGGATACGCAAGAAACCGAAACCGAACACCAAAACCGCTTTGTTTTGTTCAACTCCTCAGAAAACGAACAACAAGTTGCCGCTAAATTAATGAAGCAGCTTTTTGAAAAGGCATCAGACAAAATTATTACGGAGCTAGAAATCAAACAGCGCAAAAAAAATAATGATGCGGGATTACCCTCGGTAATTACACCTGTTTCGAGCTCTCCAACAAAGATGGGTGCTCTTTAATTCCTCGAACAACGTAGCTTAAGTTATTAAATCTGGGCAAAGACTTAGCGGCGCAATAAGCCGTAATTTGCATTTCTAACTTATTTTGCAAGACAGCTTTGTCACCGGCTTCATCTCCGACATAGATAACAATTTCTAAGTCGGTAAAACCTCTGTCTGTATACAGATTAAAATCATATCCCAAGACCACATCTTTAATCATGGCAAGCAAAGTTTTCTGCAAAGTTCTGAAATTTTCCGTAGCATTCAGATATTTAAACACATTTACAAAATCTTGCAGAGCTTGTTTTCGGTCAAAATTGGCATCTAAGATGGCAATTTTTTCCAAATACTCAATATTTCCGGTGGCAATGGCATATTTAATCAGTTGCGGGAAAAAAATGGTAATAAAACTCTTCAAAGCATCAAATTTTGGCTTTAATAAAATACCCGCCATATCCGTTAAGCTGAGGTTGATGAGGTTTCCGATAAACAAGGCTTCCATAGCCGGAGACATATCCCCGCCCATATCCCAAATTTTATAAGCCAAGGCTTTTGCTTTTTGTTGAGCCCCGCGCATAATCTGTTCCTGCATGAGCAAGATTAAGCCGTTAATATCGTTTGGCTGTTCTTTAATCAAAATATAGAGTTGTTTTTCTAGATTAAGAATTTCATCTTGTTGCGAAAAATCGAGTCTGGCCAACAGTTTATAGATAGTAGGAAAATTTGTAACCGGTAATGCTCCGATTTGAGCTCCGGCCACCAAAGTCATATCGTTTTGATTATCGCTCATGACAACATCTCCGCACAGTGTTCTTAAAATTGATTATAACAAAAAACGCACTAAGACACCACACTATTTTCCAAAATAAAAGTACACGGTCCGTCATTTACCAAAGAAACCTGCATATCTTCCTGAAAGATACCTGTCTCAACTTTAAGTCCGACCTCTTTCAGCTGTTGAATAAAATATTCATACAAAGGTTTGGCAATTTCGGGCTTGGCAGCGGTTTCAAATCCTGGGCGATTTCCTCTTGAAGTATCTCCGGCTAACGTAAATTGAGAGATGGCTAAAATTTCGCCGCCGGTATCTTGAATGGATAAATTCATTTTACCTTGTTCGTCTTCAAAGATTCTTAAATTAGCCACTTTTTTTGCTAAATAATTTGCTTGTTGTTGGGTATCGCCTTTTTCCACACCGATAAACAGCAAAAAACCTTTGCCGATTTTTCCGACGATATGTTTATTTACTTCGACCGTAGCCGAGGTTACTCTTTGCACCAGAACTTTCATTTTTTTACATCCGATTGTTATCAAACACCAACAACATACTACAATAATCTTTAAGATAAATTAACAATCACATGATTAATACATTTTCTGCCTGAGATAAAAAGGTGAGTTAAGGGAGTTTTCTTCTGTGTGATTCTTTATAGCATTGGGTTGATTTTTCAAACTGAAACGCTTAAATTTATAAAAGCAAAGAAAGGAAGAACAAAATGCCTGCGATGCAAGATAATTTACCCGAATTAAGAGATATACATTTGCCTGAAGGCGTATCAATATTTCCGTTAGCTTATGGCTGGTGGGTCGTTTTGCTTGGAATAATCGGAGTATTTCTTCTTATCAAGGCAATTTTGTATATGCGCCGCAAGAGTAAAAAACGCTATGCCCTCAAATTAATTGAAGCCGTATCTGAAAACAATCCCGTCTTGGCGGCCAAACAATCTTCCGAGATTTTGCGCCGAATTTGCGTTTTGAAATATCCCAAAGCGGCGACGCTTTACGGACAAGCCTGGCTTGACTTTTTGCACCTTCATTGCCGCCAAAAATTAAACGAGGCAGAAGCAGGCTTATTGTTAAATGCCCCATATATGAGCCTTGATGCCAAAGGTTACGGCGCACAAGAGATAAAGGCCATAAAACAATTTTGCATTTCGTGGATAGGAGAAAATCTATGATACATATTGCCTATCCCATAATGTTCTTATTGCTTTTGTTACCTTTTGCGGTACGTTATTTTTTGCCGACATTAAAAGGAATGCACGGCGATGCGTTGCACGTTCCGTTTTTGAAAGATTTAGCCAATATTAATTTGAAATCGGGAAGTGTTTGGGGACAGGTGAATGTAAATGATACATCAAAACTCTCGTTTCATTTTTGGGAATTATTTGTAGTCTTTTTTCTGTTGGTTTTAGCCTTGTCGCGTCCGCAATGGGTAGGAGAGCCGATTCGCATTCACAGTCAAAGCCGTGATGTTTTGCTGGTTATGGATATTTCCAATTCTATGGAAGAGCCTGATTTTGTAATTAATCGTCGCGCCGTAAGCCGACTGAATGCTGTCAAAAAGGTTGCCGGAGAGTTTATTGACCGCAGAGCAAATGACAGAATAGGCTTGATATTGTTCGGCA
This sequence comes from uncultured Alphaproteobacteria bacterium, assembly GCA_944393175.1. Lineage (GTDB taxonomy): Bacteria > Pseudomonadota > Alphaproteobacteria > RF32 > CAG-239 > Scatocola. The sequence goes on from CALXZH010000018.1 coordinate 15,873, forward strand.
CAAGAGCTTATCTGCAATCTCCGATTACTTATGATAAAGCGGCAGTCAAACAAATTTTATATTCGATGCAAGCGGGAATGGCCGGAAATTCAACGGCTATAGGCGATGCTTTGGGACTAGCCCTAAAGAGCTTGAAAGACAGCAAAAACGCGGAAGATAAAATCATCATACTTTTGACCGACGGTGAGAATAATGATGGTTCCATCACTTTACCCCAAGCGGTAAAATTGGCTAAAGATGCCGGTGTAAAAATCTATACCATAGGCGTAGGCGGAGATAGAAGGGATTTTGCCTCGTTTTTTGGACTAAGACTAGGCGGCGAGGTCGATGAAGCAGGGCTCAAACAAGTTGCCGATGATACCTCAGGCACTTATTTCCGCGCTCGTGATACGGAATCTCTGCAAAAAGTCTACGAAGCGATAGATGAATTAGAACCCACGCAAAATGAAGATAGTTTTGTGCAAGAAACCAAAGAATTTTACTATATTCCGCTGTTGGCAGCCTTAATATTTGGAATGCTTTTGGTTTGGCAAATCAGAAAGGGAAGATAAAAAATGTCAGAATTTATCAATGAATTTCATTTTATACGCCCTTTGATTTTACTATTGCTGATAATTCCGGTATTTTTTGCGTGGAAGCAGTTTAAGAGTTTATCGAGAGTATCCTCCTGGGCCAATGTCTGCGACAAAAATTTGTTGGATTTTTTGCTGGTAAGAGGTAGCTCGACACAACGAAAATTAATTTTGTGGTTAGGAATGCTTGGATTTATCTTAGGCATTATCGCCGCCGCCGGCCCGACATGGAAAAAACAAGAAATTCCGAATATGTCTCCGGAAAATCCGGTAATGATATTGTTAAATCTTTCTACCGATATGGCGGAAAAGGACTTGACGCCGAGCCGCCTAACGCGTGCCAAATTTGAGATTTCGGATTTCTTAAAAATGATTCCGGCCACACAGAGCGGATTAATTGTATACAGCGACGAACCGTTTTTAATCAGTCCGCTGACGGAAGACACACGCTTGCTGAATAACCTTTTACCAAGGTTAGATTTCAGCATTATGCCCTCCAACGGCGACCGCCCCGACCGAGCCATAGATTTGGCCGTGGAGAAATTTAAAAACGCCGGATACGCCGAAGGCAACATCGTCATTTTCAGCTCTGACATCGGGGAGAGATTGGATTTTGCGCTCAAAGCGGCCGAAAAAGCTAAAGCTGCAGGTTTTAGGGTTAATGTGGTTACGATGCAAAAAGGAGATTCGGAAAGATTAAAGATGTTGGCTCAAAGCGGCGGTGGAAGATATGTCCGCGCTTCCTCAAATGATGCCGATATTCAAACTTTGGCAAATTTGATTAATTCTCAGGCTTCCGAGCAGTTAAAACAAAGTGAAAATATGCGCCTTTCTTGGCTAGATTACGGCTATTATTTAACACTGTTGCCTTTATTGTTTTGTTTGTATTTTTTCCGTCGCGGAATTTTGGTCGTTTCCTTAATGCTTGTTGGGATAGAAACGGCACAAGCCGGATTTTTTACCAACGCCGACCAAGACGGATTAAAAGCGTTTCAAGCCGGACAATATGAACAAGCCGCCCAAAAATTTAAGGATAATGATTGGAAAGCCTCAAGTTATTACCGTCAAGGGGATTATAACAAAGCTTTTGAACTGTTTTCGTCTTCGCAAGATACAGAGGCTCTGTATAATCAGGGCAACGCTTTGGCTAAAAGCGGCAAGTTAGACGAAGCCATTAAAAAATATGAGGAAGTATTAAAAACATCGCCCAATCACGAAGATGCCAAGTTTAATTTAGAGTATCTCAAACAACAAAAACAGCAACAACAGCAGTCATCTTCAAAGCAAAATCAGCAAGAAAATCAAGACCGGCAAGACAATCAACAATCATCTTCTCAGCAACAAAATAAGTCGCAATCAGAGAATAATGAAGAGCAATCATCTCAAACTTCGCAAGATTCTAAACAAAATGAGGAGAATAAGGAAAAAGAGCAAAATTCATCTCAGCAACAAGATTCTTCTGAGCAAGAACAATCCTCACAGTCAAAACCACAAGAACAAGAGGATAAATCCACTCCTTCTCAGGCTGTGAGTGAGCAAGAAGATAAAGCCCCGCAGGAGAAAAAAAATAAAGAGGCTCCCAAAGACAATTCACCCATTCCGCAAGCCTTGCAAGAAGGGGATGAAAATACTAAATATAATGAGGAAGTTCAGGCTCGCGAGCAACAATATCGGGAAATTCCCGAAGACCCCGGAGGGCTGTTGCGTGCGTTTATTTACCAAGAATATCGTAAAAATCGTTATAATAGAGGTCGCTGATGAAAAAGTTATATAAATATTTATTTTTGAGCTTGGTTGCCTCCGTAATTTTGGCCGAGGCAGCTTGGGCACAGACTTTTAACGCAACGGTTAACCGCACGGAGATACCGCAGGGAGAAACCTTTGTCCTGACCTTGGAACTTCTGGACGGAGATGATAAAGGCAATCCCGATTTGAGTGTTTTAGATAAAGATTTTATAGTTTATTCGGTCGGCACGGCTTTTAATTATAAGTATATCAACGGTGCGTCAAGCAAGTCGCGCCAATGGCAAATAGCCCTAATGCCAAAGAATGCGGGAACAATAGAAATTCCGTCAATTCAAATGGATAACTTGGCAACTCAACCGATAAGCTTAAATGTTATTCCGGCTTCACAAGCATTGTCAGTAGATGCCAACAATGCCAATCAATCTGCACAAAACGCCAATCGCCCAAAATTTGATATGGTCGCCAAACTAGGCAATACAAATCCGTATGTGCAACAGCAGGTAGATTATACAATCACGATTTATGATACCGGAGGGCTTCAAGGCGATGCCCCTCAGTTTATTGATGACGGCAGTAATGATTGGATAATAAAAAGCCTGGGCTCACCAACCATCGGTTCCAAAATTGTCAATGGCCGCAGCCTAAGAGAAATCACTTTCCGTTATGCCTTGTTTCCGCAAAAAAGCGGTATCTTAAAAACCCCGGAAGTTCGCTTTCAAGGCTATTATCTGACGCGTTCGCGTGGGCTTAATGATCCGTTTGATGACTTGTTCGGCGGCAACTTAGGCGGAATTGGCTTTGCCGATATGTTTGCCACCCGTAATCCGGTACTCTTAACAACCGAGCAACAAAGCATAGAAGTTCGCCCGATACCTTCTGAAAACGGAACCAACTGGTGGCTTCCGGCCAGCCGAGTAGCCCTAATGGCCGAATGGGAGCCGCGCCAACCTCAGTTTAAGGTAGGGGAGGCGGTCAGCCGCACCATATATCTTAAGGCAGTAGGAGTTGCCGAAAATCAATTGCCTGACATTCGTTTTGCGCAAACAGCGGGATTAAAACAATATCCTGATAAAGCCATTTCCTCCAGCGGGCTTGAAAACGGACAGGTTGTAGCTGTTAAAAAGATTACCAATGTTTATATTCCAACCACATCTGGAGCTCAAACGATTCCGGAAATTGCCCTTGATTGGTTTAATATTCAGACCAATCAAATGGAAAGAGCTGTTTTGCCGGCAGTCAATATTGAGGTTATGCCTTCCTCCGGCTTGCCCGCCCCACAGCCACAAGCCCAAACCGCACAACCATCTTTTCCGCCAGCAAGTGAACCCGCCCCTCAACAACCAAACTCTATGGAAGACTTTTCAAATATGTCAATTCCGGGAGGAAATTCCAATATGGCTTATATAATTGCCATAGCGGCATTTTTGATTGGTATTATCTTCAGCTGGCTGATTTTTGGTCGCCGCCGTCCCAATGCCGATGAAATCAAAGATTATGATAAATACATCATCAAATCTCTCAAACACAAGGACTACCGTGCCCTGCGTGATGGGTTGGTTGCCTGGGGCAGAGAGCGTTGGCAAAATGATAAAATCACCAACTTGAAAGAAGTGGCCAAAGTTGCCCAAGACAAAGAGTTTGGCACATACTTGGATGAACTGGGTGCATTGCTCTATGCGCAAACCCCGCAACCCTTTAACGAGAAAGGTTTTCTCAAGAGTTTTGAAAAGGTGCGCAAAGCCAAAATCAAGAGTGCAAAAGAGGAGCAACCACTCCCCAAACTCTATAAATAGTCACAAAAAAAGTCCGTTTAGAAAAAACGGACTTTTTTTAATTATTCTTTGCTTTCCATACGCATTTTGGTAAGCATAATAAGTTTTGCTTGCTCTTTTGTGTATGGTGCAATGACATTTTTGTGTTTCAACACCAACACGCTGCTATCTTTGAGGAGCATATAAGTAACGGATATTCTCCCAACAGCGTTTCGCGGGGTATCAAAAATCCCAGGTTCTGTCATCATATAGATAACATCTGTGGGTGAAATACCAGCTAAATTTTCATCAGTTGAGAAAAGCTTTGTGTTTGGCTCTTGTTTAGCAACAGTTGCAGGTCTTTCTCTGGGAGAAGATGAACAAGCGCACAACAACAACGCAAAACCAACGAAAAACAACAATTTTTTCATAAGGAAAATCTAGATTAAATTCTTTTCCAAAAGGAAATATTCCGGCACGTTGAGCACCATCCGCCCAACGGCAAGCTTTGCAGGCCCATCTTCATCCGATGTTTCAATCAATACCGTATTTCCTTCGCTCAAAGGCTCTCCGACAAATTGAGAGATTTCTTTGAATGATAGGCTAAATTTTCCGGCTTCTGTAACAATTTCCATTCCCTCGCGAAAGGTTGTAATCTTCTGGATTTTAAGAGACTTTTTCATAAATTAAAAATTTTTTAATGATTAAACAATTTTTTTCTTAAGTCTCAATTACCCGCGACGGTGAACCTTAAACTTGTTTGGCGTAAATTTTGCTTTAGCCTCGCAGGGATTACCTTGCTTTTTCTGAAGTTGTTGCATTGAAGAGATTTGATTGGGCATAGCCTCAAATCCTAATTTGTTTTTTCTTTTTCCCATAATTGTAAAATTTAAAATGTTAGACATAAAAATACAAAATTAAGGGGTTTGTAAATCGAAAAGTTTTGTTTGTCAATAAAAAAGAGGCTCTCAAATGAGAGCCTCATAAAAAATCTTTCAAACTAAGCAATTTTAATTAAACCGTGTTTCTTCTTACCTTGAGAGAGCTTAATCTGCCCGTCAATCACATCGGCTGAAGAGAATTTGTAGTTTTCATCGCTCACAACTTTGTCATTGATTTTTAGACCGGCTTGTTTAACCAAACGGCGGCCTTCACCTTTGCTGGCAATAAAACCGAGCTCAACAAAGGCATCAAGCATTGATAATCCTTCAACACTTGCTTTTTCAAGACAAGGCAAATCTCCTCCGGCCAAACCTTTTTCAAAAGTTGCAATGGCGGTTTCTTGAGCGGCTTTAGCTTCTTCTTCACCGCGGCAAATTTTGGTGGCTTCAAAGGCCAAAATTTTCTTGGCTTCATTAATTTCTTGGTCCCTCAGAGCCTCCAAACGTCTGATTTCATCCATTGGTAAATCGGTATAAATACGCAAACATTTGCCAACTTCGGCATCACCGATATTACGAAAATATTGGTAGTAATCATAGCTGGGGAGCTTTTCTTCATTAATCCAAACCGCATTTCCTTCGGATTTGCCCATTTTTTTACCGTTTGAATCGGTAATAATCGGGCTGGTAAAGCCAAAGAGCTCAACGTCATATTTCCGGCGTCCGAGTTCGGTACCGGAGGTGATGTTTCCCCATTGGTCAGAACCAGCAATTTGTGCCCGACAGCCATATTTTTGGAAGAGTTCGCAAAAGTCATATCCTTGCAATAACATATAGTTAAATTCCAAGAAAGACATAGGTTGCTCTCTGTCCAAACGAGTTTTTACGCTGTCCATGGTCAGCATGCGGTTAACCGAATAATAAGTCCCGATGTCGCGCAAAAAGGCAAGGTAATTAATATCCTTAAACCAGTCCCAGTTATCAACCATCACGGCGTCATTTGCGCCGTTTCCGAATTTCAAGAACTTGGAGAAAGATTTTTTTAAACCTTTAATATTGTTTTGCAAGGTTTCCTCATCCAAAAACGGACGGAGTTTGTCTTTACCCGACGGGTCGCCGATTCGAGCCGTCGCTCCCCCGACCAAAGTCAAAGGTTTATGACCGCATTTTTGGAACCAACGCATCATCATCAATGGGACGATATGTCCGACATGCAAGCTGTCTCCGGTAGGATCAGAGCCCAAATAGCCGACTGCGGGTTTTCCGGCTTTTTCACACTCATATAAATAAGCATCAAAGCCGTTTTCATTCGTGCATTGATTGTAAAAACTGCGTTCCACCATAATATTTAAAAATTCAGATTTAAATTGGCTCATTTTTCCTTATCCCAAACAAAAATAAAACAGCTAAAAGCAGCTGATGTTTCATAAATTCTTAACCGATAATATCATATAATTCCGACAATGCAACAACAGAGGTCAATTTTTTTACCATGACTTTAATAAAACCCTTAAACGCAATCGGCTTATTGAGTACATCCTCTTTAGAGGGGGTATACATTGCCTTACTCAATACCGACGGGGTAGATGTTTATGATTTTGGGCCTTTGCAACATATTCCATACGATGAAAGCCTAAGAGAAAGAATAAGGCCATTGTTTGGCACATGTCCCTATACGGATGAGGCAATTAAGGAATATCAAGCAATAAATGAAGAATTGACACGTTTCCACGCCGAAATTCTGCAAGAGTATATTGCCACCCATGGTTTAGAAGTTGACGTAATCGGCTATGAAGGAATTACCTTATATTGCAACCCCACCGAGCATCAAATTATTCAGTTAGGTGACGGAGAGTTGCTATCCAAGCTGACCGGCATAAAAGTCGTGCATGATTTTCACAAAGCCGATATTCTAAACGGAGGTCAAGGATTTCCTTTAGAACCTGTATATTACAATGCCTTATGTGGAGATATAGGCAAGCCGATGGCGGTTGTAAATATTTCGGGAATTTCACGTATCACTTGGATAGGCACTTATGGAGAGATGGCCGCTTTTGACTGTGGTCCAGGTAATGCGGCAATAGATGAATGGGTGCGCAAACACGGCGGAATGCATATGGATTATAATGGCAAACTAGCTATTACCGGCAAGGTCAATGAACAAATTGTCGCCACGATGATGAAGCATAAATATTTTGCCAAATACCCTCCCAAATCAGTTGCCCGCCATGAGTTTGTTGAAAAATTGGAGCACCTGGAAGGCCTGAGTTTAGCCGACGGAGCAGCCACAGCAACAGCTTTTGTAGCGGAAGCGATAGCATATTCTTTGTTGCTTTACCTGCCGGAAATACCGAAAATTTTATTGGTTTGTGGCGGAGGAGCCAAAAACCCGACAATTTTAAGATTTTTGCGTCAACGCCTACCAGATATGGCAATTCATACAGCCGCCGAAGAGGGGTTAAATACCAACTCTTTACCGGCTCAAGCCTATGCATTTTTGAGTGCCCGCCGTCTATACAATTTACCAATAAGTTTTCCCTCGACTACTGGAGTTTCGGAGCCGATGTCCGGCGGAGAGATAAGCAATCCTGCCTCCTAAGGAAGCTTATGTTACAGAATTAAAAATATTATTATAAACTAAAAACATAAGAATTATGACAACGATTAACATTAGCGGTCCAAAATCTTATAATACAAAGAAGCCGCAAAAAAGTGTGTGGTATCACGATTTGGTAATTATTGTAGTTTTGATAGCGATGTTCTATTATATGGTATTTGGAGAAGTTCAAATAATATAAGTTAGCATCGAAAACGCTCCCTAAAAACCATAATGGCCTGAAACCGGACCACTATGGTTTTTTTGTTTTCTAAAACCGATAGATTCTGTTTGACTCGATGGAAAAGTTGTATTAAATTTTTGAAAGATTTTCAAAAGAAAGAGAAACAGATGCAAATAAATATCATAAACCATATTCCGTTCATTATTATCCCTTAGGGGATTGCATCATATTTCATACATATCAAATTCATCAATTTCAAAAATTTTAAGTTTTAATAATCAATACAGATACAAGGTGTTTAAGGATGACTAAACATTATGCTGAAGTAAAGGCAAAGGCGGACTTTGTCGAGCTGGAAAAAGAAGTTCTCAAGTTTTGGGAAGAAGATAAAACCTTTGAAAAATCAGTCCACAATCGTGATGGCGCGGCTGAATTTGTGTTCTATGACGGTCCTCCGTTTGCCAATGGTACGCCGCACTACGGACACATTATGGTCTCTTATGTTAAAGACGTTGTTGCTCGTTTCCAAACTATGAACGGCAAAAAGGTAGAACGTCGTCTTGGCTGGGACTGCCACGGTTTGCCGGCCGAAATGTCAGCCGAAAAACAGTTAGGCGTTTCCGGACGTAAGCAAATTGAAGAATTTGGTGTTGAGAAGTTTAACGACTTCTGCCGCTCAGATGTTCTGAAATATTCAGGTATCTGGGTAAATATGTTCAAACGCATCGGTCGTTGGGTTGACTTTAACCATGACTATAAGACCATGGATTTGCCTTTTATGGAAAGTGTTATCCATAACTTCAAAGAGTTGTATGACAAAGGTTTGGTTTATGAAGATTACCGCGTTTTGCCATATTCTTGGGCGGCCGAAACCCCGCTGTCAAACTTTGAGGTCAATCAAGGCTACCAAGATAAAACCGATAACGCCATTACCGTAATGTTCAAACTTGAAAACGGCATGAATATTTTGGTATGGACGACCACGCCTTGGACCTTGCCCTCAAACCTGATGTTGGCTGTCGGCTTGGATATTGACTATGCCATTATGGAAGAAGATGGCCAAAAATATGTTTTGGCACAAGCCTTGCTCGGCAGATATAAAAAGCAACTCGAACACGCCACCCAAGTCGGAACCATTAAAGGTAAAGATTTGGTAGGCTTGAGCTATGAGCCGATGTTCCCGTATTTTAAGAATTTGAAAGCCAAAGGCGCCTTTAAGGTTTTGAGCGGTGAATTCGTTTCGACCGAAGACGGTACCGGTATTGTTCATATTGCTCCGGGCTTTGGTCAAGACGACTTTGATGCTTGCCGTGCTTATGATGAGAATTTTCCGGTTGTTTGCCCGGTTGATGAAGCCGGTAAGTTCACTTCCGAAGTTCCCGATTATGAGGGCAAACAGGTGTTTGAAACCAATGAGCCGATTATGCAACTCTTAAAAGAACGTGGCATCTTGGTTAAAAAAGAGCAATATACTCACTCATACCCGTTCTGCTGGAGAACGGATACACCGTTGATTTACAAAGCTATGTCCAGCTGGTTTGTTAAGGTAACGGATTTCCGTGATGAAATGGTTAAGAATAACCAACAAATCAATTGGGTTCCTGAGCATATTAAAGACGGTCGTTTCGGTAAATGGCTGGAAGGCGCGCGCGATTGGTCAATTTCCAGAAATCGTTTCTGGGGTACGCCGATTCCGGTTTGGAAATCTGATAACCCGAAATTCCCGCGTATTGATGTCTTTGGCTCAATTCAAGAGATTAAAGAAAAGACCGGATTTGAGGTTACCAATCTGCATAAGCCTTATATTGATGACGTTGTTTATCCCAATCCGGATGACCCGTCGGGAAAAACCATGATGCGCCGTGTGGGTGATGTATTTGACTGCTGGTTTGAATCCGGCTCAATGCCTTATGCCCAAGTTCACTATCCGTTTGAAAATAAAGAGTGGTTTGAGAGCCACTTCCCGGCTGACTTTATTGTTGAAGCCATGGATCAAACCAGAGGTTGGTTCTATACCTTAACGGTATTGTCCACGGCTCTGCACAATCGTCCGGCGTTCAAGAACTGTATTTGCACCGGTTTGCTGATGGCCGAAGGCGGACAAAAGCTCTCCAAACGCCTCAAAAACTATCCTGACCCGAACGAGGTTTTGGATTCTATTGGTTCTGATGCTCTGCGTTGGTTCTTGGTCTCTTCTCCGGTCTTAAAAGGCGGAAATCTGGCGGTCGATAAAGAAGGTAAAGAAATTGCCAAAGCCTCCCGTGTGGCACAAATTCCGTTGTGGAATGCTTTTTACTTCTTCACGCTCTATGCCAATGCCGAAGAATATCAAGCCAAAGAAATCAGCTCTTCATCTGAGGCGATTGATAACTATATTCTCTCTAAGTTGAAACACTTGGCCGAAGTTGTCAAATCTGGCATTGAAAGCTACGATGTTGCATTAGCCACCAATGAGTTAGCCTCATTTATGGAAGTTCTGAACAACTGGTATATTCGCCGCACCCGTGACCGTTTCTGGGAAGGCGAGGCTCAAGCCTTTGACACACTCTATACGGTTTTGGTTAATACCTGCAAAATTGCCGCACCACTGATGCCGTTCTTGAGCGAATATATCTTCAAAGCCTTAACCGGTGAAGAATCCGTCCACTTGACAGATTATCCGAGCTTGAGTGCGATTAAATACGATGCCGAGTTGGTCAGCACCATGGACTTTGTCCAAGACTTATGCTCAACCGGTAAATTTATCCGTGAAGAAAAGAACTTAAGAAACCGTCTGCCGTTAAACAGCTTAACGGTCATCGGAGCTGAATTAACGCCGGCTTATCAAGAGATTGTTAAAGATGAGCTCAATGTAAAACAAGTCAAATTTGACAATCAGCTTGAAAATTATGCCACAAAGAAAATCTATCTTTACACGCCATTGCTTGGTAAGGCTTTGGGTAAAGATATGGGCGCGGTTATGGCTGCCTACAAGCAAGGTCAATGGAGCCTAAACGAAGACGGAACCCTCTCCATCGGCGGTCAAACTCTGACCAAAGACTTGTTTGAAGTCCGCCTAGAGATGAAAGACGGCGTTGCCGGTAAGTCTTTTGCCGATAATAAGGCTGTTGTAACCTTGGATACCACAGTAACCGATGCCCTCAAACGTGAAGGCATGGCCAGAGACTTCGTTCGTTTGGTTCAAACTTTGCGCAAAGACAAAGACTTTAACATTTCCGATAGAATAGAATTGAGCTATAAGACACCTGATGCGGAACTAGCTCAAGCTCTGGAAGAAAATAAAGACTATGTCGCTGAGCAGGTTTTAGCCGTCAAATTCAGCAATGATTGCAGAGAGGGTACTCAGGCAGACATTGAAGGCAAGTCAATTTGCTTTGATGCCAAAGTTGCCTAAAATGCAAGAATAAAGTCAAAAAGAGGTCGCAAGACCTCTTTTTTTTATGAATTTTTTGTAACGCTTGCACAAAAGAATAGACAAAATGTCTAAATTATGCTATCTTAAAACTAAGATAATCTTAACTAATTTCGTATAATATAAAGACGAAATTTTGCAAAAAGGATTATGGCTATGGCAGAAGAAGATAAATATGAAGTCCGCGCAATGAATGAGGAACAAGCTAAGGCATGGTTTGTTCTTGGAGATGAGACGCTTAATAAATTAGAGCCACGAGATATTGCCAATCTTCAATTAGCGATGGAAAAGAATCCGGAAGCATTTACGGATGCACAAAGGGCTAAAGTAAAGGATATATCTTGGAATAAGATAGAAAGTGTAGCCAAAGGTAAAAGGAAACTTGATCCCAAAGAAACAAATAGCTTTCGGTCAATGTTGGATAGAGTTCCGGCTTCCACATTTATGGAAACGGGCAAAGATTTAAGCACATTTAAGGAAGCGGAAAATAAATGGTATCGAGCCGATAGGGGAATCGAAGAAAAAAGTTTTGGAGAAAGAGTAAGAGAGCAAGCCCAAGGTGCGAAGAAACACGTTTCACAAAAAGTAGCCGAATTAAAAAGCAAAGGCAAAGCTATTCATCGCCTGAACCGTATGAGATACAATCGCGATAAAGCGGCAATCAAACAGTTATTTACTGCAGCAAAGGCCAAAGCGGTAGAATTTAAAAATAAAGTAGCTTCGGCGGCCAAACAGGGAGTAAAGACCGCAGCGGAAGTGCCGTTTGTTTTGGCTTATGGTGTCAAGGAATTGGCGGCAATGGGCTATAATGCAGCCAAAAACAAAATAAATCAGGGCGTAAATAAAGTAAAAAACGGCATTAAACGTCGTGTAAATAATGTTAAAAATAAAATTAACAATGGCGTTAACAAAGTTAAAAATTTTGGCAAAAAAGTATGGAACGGAACGAAAAAAGTAGCCAAAGTAACAGGTTATATTATAGCCTCACCGGTGATTGTTCCATATAAAGCGGCCAGATGGATGTATAGAAAAGTTAAAGCCGGCATCAACTGGGTTCGAAACGGATACAAAGCCCTTAAAGCCAGAGCTTTTGGCGGGCCGAGCAAAGTTTCACAAGATGCCAAAACCGCCGAAAAGCAAGCCAGAGGAAACCAAAATAAGCTTTCAGCCGAGCAAGTAATAGCAAACTGGAAGCAAATTGGCCGCGGAGAAAGTGACGGACGCTATAATATGTCGCGTCATTCAGAAAGTGTACTGGATGCGGCCATGAAAGGCGAAATAAAAATAGATAAGAGCAATGCCGCCCAAATGGCAGCATGGTTGGAGGTCAACCGCGATATTCAAGACAGAATCAACCACAATAATGTGGTCGAAAAGAATGAACGCAATAAAGCCATTGCGGCGCAATTAGAGCAATTTGGCTATGAGAATCCATATAAGACCAAAGAAACTCAAGAGCAAGAAGCACAAACGCAAACGCCGCCGGTACAAGACAAACCCAAAGAGCAGGATATTTCCCAAAGACCTAATAGTGAGCAAGCCAACATGCAAAAACCGGCAGAAAATACTGCTCAAGTTCCAAATCCAAAAGATGTAAATACCTTTAATTTAAGCGGTATAACAGGAAATGAAGGTGTAAGCGGAACAGAACAGACGCAAGCGCAAACGCAAACACCTCCGGCGCAAGACAGGCCAAATGAACCGCAAGCGCAAACGCAAACACCTCCGGTGCAAAACAGGTCAAATGAACCGCAAGCGCAAATGCAAACACCTCCGGTGCAAAACAAGCCCAGAGAGCAGGCAGCCCCGGCGCTAACCGAAAAACAAAGTCAGTTTGTACAAACACAATTAGGAATACTCCAACAATTAGGAAAAGAAAATAATCTCAAACCTAATGATGAGCTGTACAAAGGTTTGGTAGGAATGATGGAAAAAGGCTTTGCCGAAGAGGGTATCTCCCCAGCACAAATGGAAGAAATCCGCAAACAAAATCAAGGCCTATTCCCATCTCAAGAGCAAAAAGCACAAAATTCTGCTGAAAATACGCAGCAACCTGCCAAAGAAGGACAAAAGGCGGCAGAAAATGGGGCAAAGAGCAAAGAAAAAGCTTTGATGGAAGCATTGGCAGCCTCTGGGCATCCGATTAAAATGCATAAATCAAAAAGAAAAGGTGTTATGCCTAAAATCAAGAATCCTCACATGCGTATATCCAAGGGTAATACGCAAGGTGAACAGCCTTCAAAAATAATCCAAATGCAAATAGCTAAAAAAGGCATGTCCAACGCTGGTTAAGCAAAAAGCCCCGTTAAAAACGGGGCTTAAATTTTGTAAAAAAATACTGGACAAAAATGAATTTTGAATTAATATCTCAAGCAAATATTTATTATTAATAATCCAATATTCACAATCTAAATTTTACTATTATGAACGAGGAAAGATTTTCTCCAAGCAATGAATTGCTTGACCGTCAAGACATTGATTTGTTGCTCGCAACTCTCGGAAGCAAATTTGAGGAGCATATCCGTCAACATTTTTTTACAATCTGTTATGCTAATGAGCTGATAGAAAGCTATGTGGATTTTTTTGCAGGTAAACCTGAATATTCACTGCGCTTGCTTTTTTGGCAAAATCTGAAAATGCGTCTCTATCGCCTGAGGCAGCCGTGTTTGATTGAAAAATTCCAAAAGGAATACGCTGATAAAAACAATTATCTCAAGCGAGCTCTAATGGAAAAGTTGTGTGATAGCTTTAGTTTGCGTCACGAGTTGCCGCAAGACTTCTTTTTTCACTTAAATTGTCAAGAAAGCGATTTCATCAAAGAAATCAAAAGCTTCTTAGGCATGATAAAAGATAAGAATCTTAGCTCTGATACCTTTAGAAAAATTGTACCCGAAGAGCATAGTGATTTTATGTTTCGGTACGATTTGTACAAAGAGGAAAACGGAGAATTGACGCTAACCGACAGAGGCTGTAAAGCACTTTTGGTACCTTATGATGATGAAGCTCTCAAACGCTATGATTTGAAGAACTTTATGAAGGCGCTATACGCGCCAACCAAAGGACGCAAAATTGTAATTTAAAGTAATCTTTTCAAGTAAAAGGTGTCTTTTGGGCACCTTTTTGCATTTTAAAGGTTTAAGAATAAAGAAAATTTAACCATTTGCAATTAATATAAAAAAAATGTTAAAAATTTGTTATAATTTTTCGAAATTTGACAAAATTTATTGAAAAATAAAAAGTAATATGTTATAGTAAAAACAATAAACATATTGCTTACAGGAGTACGAATATGGCTGATAATACAAATATGACATTTGAACAATGGTTGGCAAGTAAGAATGATTTAACGCCGCAAGAACGTCAAGTTTTAGAAGAAAGACATTCTAATGCCAGTGTCACATTTACGCCGGAGAGTTTTGATAGAATTTTAGATGATTATAGAACAGCCGCGTCCAATGGTTCATCAGGACAATCACCAAGAGGAAATCGAGCATCAGATAATAGTCAAGCCATTACTCCCGAACAATATCAAGAAGCTATTGCTCTATCCAAAGGTGATTTAGCGCAAATGAGTTATGACGACGTTGCCAAAGTATGGCAAGTTGTCGGTGGATTAGATGATAAAGTTGCGCAAGCAACAAAACCGGAAGCATTGCAAGCCAAACAAAAAATGGCTGACTTTGCGGAACAATTAATGTCCAGATTAGACCCGAATCAGCCCTGGTCTATGCAGGATGCCCCGGAAATATCCGAATGGTTAAAAGTCAGCAACGATATTCAAGCTCAAAATACTTCGCAAGAAAAGAAAAACCGCAATGCAAAAATCGGAGACAGCTTAAATAAATTTTATAAAAAATTTGATGAAGAACATGGTTTAAGTAACCTGACTCCGGAACATAAAGATATGCTTGCGGCCAATCAGCAAGCTATTGAAGCTGTAGCTGCCAATTTTGAACCTTTTGCGAAAAATGATAAAGGTGAATATCTGCATCCTGAATTTGCGAACATAGATAAATTCTATGACAAGATGGAAATAGATAATTCCAATTCAAATGTTGATGCGGTAGATAAAAATAAATACAAGCAAGATATGGCGGAATTAGCCTATAACGAGGCTATGCTTGAATTAAGTATGAAGCCAGATTTTGCAAGATTGCAACCGGCGCAACAGCAAGAATTGCTGTCACAAGCTTGGGCAAATCATATGCAAATGGGTATGGTAACGATGATTGCCGCTCAAATGGCGGAGAATGCTGCCAAAGAGAGCGGAGAACCCAAAAAAATAAAAGACTTTGAAAATCAAGCCAATACTTTTATCAATCAAGCCGTAAATGGTGAGAATAATACATTTAAAGTAACTAACAATGCGGCATTAGCTACTTTATCATCTAGGACAGCAGATGTAGAAGCACTCAGCAAGCGTGTTGGTCAAAAGACCGGACACAAGTCCTTGTGGTCAAAGATTAAAGAGCTTGATAAGAAACTCACTAAAAAATATCCGAAATCTTATAAAATTTTGAAAAATTTAGCCATTAGTTCAGCAATCGGCTTAACAACTGGCGGTGCCGGTTTAGCCGTAATGTCTGCATGCAAAACTATACAGGCGGCAAGAGAAAGTTACAAGCGTTATAAAGCAGCTAATACCGACGGAGAATATAAAAGTTGGTTTGGTTACTTAAAAAAGAATCCGAAAGAAGCAATAGGTTTGGCCGTCAGCGTTGCCGGTACGGCAATGTCGGGATATATGGTAGGAATGGGCGGCATAACAGTTTCTGACTTTGGCTTAACCGGACAAGCTTTTCATAATGGATTGGGCAACACTTGGGATATGATAAAAGATACGGCAAGTAATGCTTTTTCAGGTTCCGATTCCGGAGGTCCAAGCTTTACGGAACAAGTTAAAAACACCTTAAACGACGGCAACCGAGTTGCCCGTCTGGGTATTTCCTTAAGTGGTGGTGTTTCCTCCAGTATGGTGGATTTTATAGCCTCTTTCAAAGAAAAAGACCCCGAGAAGAAAAAACAACTTCGTAAAAACGCGTGGAAAACCTTAGGTGGTGTATTTACTGGTAGTGTGATAGGTTTAGGAATTAGCGGATTTATGCATGCTAACCACGATACGCATAATAATGAAGACATTATCCATCATGACAAACCGATTGGTCCTGAAGAATATAATCCGACACCACGAAATGATTTTGCTCCGGACAGACCGGATAATGAGCCCACACAACCGCATAATCCGCGGCCTTATACTCCAACGCCGCGTGTAGATGTTCCGGAAAAAGGGCCTGATATGCCGGAAATCAAACAACCAGATTTATCCAACTATACGAAGCCTAGTGACATTCCGCCCCATATAGAGCCGATTAATCAAAATATTTTGCCGCAAACCGAATACGAGCAAAAACTCTATGCTGAATTGTTACGCGGACACAGTATTGACCACGATACCAATTTAGCTACTGCGGCAGCAAGAGAAGATTTTAACCACTATATGCAGTTAAAGAACGAAGGTAATTTTAAGGCTGCTGACGAATTTTTAAGAGGTCGTCACGACTTATTTGAAAATGCCGAGCACCGCGCCAGCAATCAGATAGCGGATACGGACAGTCGTCACGTGGCCCACGCCAAAGAAGAAGCTGCTCAAGCTTATAACAATTATCAAGAAGCCTTGAAAGAGTTAAAAAGCAACCCCAATAGTCCGGAAGCTCAGGCTAAATTTGATGCTGCGGCAAGAGAAATAGCCAAGGCTGATGTTGATAAATATGAAGCAGTCACCAAACAAGAAATTAGCAATTTGCGCGATAAAGTAGAAACAGATAAAATGCATCTTGAAAAATTAGGCATGCAAAGAGCCGCCTATGAGCAAGAAAGCGGTTCACTAAAAAGCGTTGACAAACATTTGGTAAAATTAGGTCTTGACCCGAACAATTTACCTCAAGATGTTTCATCTTTGTCACCCGAAGCGCAAGAATATATCAGATATCACAATGATTTGAATGATTATCAAAAATTAGAAGGTCAATTAAATGATAGAATAGAGGCTACCCGTCAAGAGATAGCCACCCATAAAGATACCTTGCATGATATTCACTCTCAGAGTGAAGTAACAGCAGGAGCCGCCGTCAAAAATATGGCAGGTTACGGTAGCTATGAAGGAAGCACGCTGCAAGATTTGAACGAAAAAATAGCTGTTGAATCGAGCGGACACGCGCAAACAACAGAACACAGCAAAAGTTCGGATCAATCTTCAGTAACTGAAGAAAAAACAGACACCACTGCAACCCAAACTGTAGAATTTAATAAACAATTTGCCGCAGAAGTAGATGCTCTCAGAAATCAATTCTTAAAAGAAAATGAGATGTTGAGTGCTTCAGAGTCGTTCAAAGCAGCAGATGGTAGTGAGAAAACCATATATTATGGTAACTCGGGAGTGATGGAAGTCTATGAATATACCGGAGGCAATACGCAAGCCAGAGTATATGAACATGATGTTGCCGATGGAATATCTGATATAAGATATAATCGTGATGGAACTCGCGATGTCACTACAATAGATATATATGGTCAAAAAACGATTGAGCATTATGATGCATCAGGTCAGTCCTCAAAAGTAGAAACGCCGGAAACAAACGGAACAGCTAAAACTCCGGAAGAGAGATTAGCTTACCGTACACAAAAACTGGAAGAATATAAAGAAGCCGGTGTTATTAGTGAGGATAGACAGCAATACTTACAGAAAATTGCTGAAAGCCAAATAGCCTCAGAAACCGCTCATGAAGGTGCCGCAGCTGTTGCCGAGCCTAAAGAACAAACGGAAACCCAAAAGCGTTTACAAGAGTACGGTGTTACTCCGAAAGCCGATTTAAGCTCTATACCTCAAGATCAAGTTCATCAGGTTTACGATGGAGGAACCTATCATATCAGCGGTGACGCTAATTCCTACAAAATAGCATCTAACGTAACTGTTACCAGAAGTGATATGCAAGAAATCAATGCCTTTGTTGACCAAGATATCGTCAGAGGCAAAATGTCACTAAACGGTCATCACATCGGTTCCAGAGTTAAAGGATGGAATGAATTGAAAGGTTTAGCCGCTAATGAAAAAATCTACGATGACTTAGTTCATAGGTCTTCTCTGGGCGATACATTGAGCGATGCCGAGCAGGCATATATGCACGGTCATGAAACAATGATGAACAAATATGGCCTTTCTCACGATGACAATGGTCGATTGGTCAAAACCTCAGACTTAGAAAAAGGTCATAATCCTAGCCGCAATATTTCTCACGGTCGCGGTGGTAGAGATTAACAAGACCAAATATCTCCCTGCAAGTTTTCAAAAATTGCAGGGAGATAAATAAAAAAATAGCCTAATTTGACAAAATTATTGTTGCTTTTTCGATAAAATTGTGATAAATTACTCACAATTAAAGGTTTTTTTAAGGAGAATTTAACAATGGAAGCTAAAATTGCCGCAGCAAAAGTGCAAACAGATTTGCAAAATGTAAGCGATTCAGAATTGGTGGAAATTTATGCCGCCCTGAAAGGCAATGACACCTATAAAGTACAATTCAATAAATTGATGCACGTTGCAGGTCCCCGCTTAAAAGATATATTAGAAAGAGATGAAAGATCTCAACATAATTCAGGCGGAGCAGCTTCAGTCAATTCCGGAACGGAACAAACTTTGGCTACAAATTTACAAAATCTTGAAGCTTTCAGCCAAGTTAATCCGCTGGATGAAAAGAATAAAGAATTTGCCACCAGTCGCCAATGCTTAACCAATATGGTTGTTATTGATGAGCAAGGCAAAGAAGTTGACGTAAAATCAAATATTATCGAAGTAGCCAAATTAAAAACCGTTGCCGACTTGTGCATGTCACCTGAACCCATAAGTCAGGAAGTCTATAACAATCGTCTGCGTGATAATCTTGATTTGAGTATCTATGGTATTATGATGACAGACTTGGCAACCAAGCCCAACTCTTCGCCAAAAAATTTACAAGCCTCATTAGATGCGCTTCTGGATGGTAAAAAACAAATAGTCAGCACCAACAGCGTATCAGGCATATTAGGTGGAAATATTGTCACCTTAACCAATTTTGCGGATAGTTTGGTAAATAAATTTAAGAATTTGAATTTAGCTCAAAAATTCAAGACTCAAATTTCCAAAGCCAATGAAAGTTTAACTCAAAAATTAAAAGATACTTATGTAAAAGCGCGCACCTACGCCCAAGTATTACAAGAACAAGGTGTATGGGCAGACGTTGGTATGGCATTTGTTGCCGGTGCCGGTGGTCCGGTAGGTATGGCCGCATATGGTGCTTGGACATATTATCGCCGTGTTCACCCTTTATACAAAGCTTATAAAGAGGAAAAAGGCAATAATCCGGAAATGAAGAATTTCTGGCAATATATTAAATCTCATAAGAAAGATGCAACTTTTGCCGGTTTGTATATGTTGTCATCAGTTGCATCATTTGGTGCCGCCGGAGCAGCTGTTGGACAAGCTTTTGCCCAAACAAACACGGTAGCTCAAGCAGCAGGAAATGCTTTCTTACATGCCAAATCAGCCATCGCATACACAATGGTTGGATCACGCTGTGCCACGGATATTGCCCAAGCATGGGGAACACCTGATATGGGTAAAGCTCTCAAACGTTCACTCATCTCAATGGGTATGTGTGCTGTAGGTTATAATTTGGCGCATTACGTAGCAGAACACGCTGGTAATACAGATGTTGTCAATACAACAACAGATAAAACGCCTGCTAGTCCGGTTATTCCTTGGCAAAATGATACCATTCAAGGAGATTATCAACCGGCAGAACCGACAATGCATGGTTCAGATACTGTAATATTAACAGATTCTAATGATGCCCTTAAGGGTGGAGCCAATGTTGCAGAGCCGACAATGCAAGGTTCAAGAACTGTAATCTTAACGGATTCTCACGATGCTCTTAACGGCGGTGAAGAAGCAAGCTCTGCTACAAACCATGAATACACGGTAAGTTCACGTGAGCAAATGGTATATGAGCGCAATTTACGAATTGTTCAAAACTCAGACATTATGGTTGCCAATGTCAAAGATGGTTTGGTTGATTTACCGAAAGGAATGACTCCTGAAATGGCTGTCAACCTTGCCCGTGTAGAAATGCTCTATTACGGAGATGACACAGCCTTAAAAGTTTTGTTAGATTGTGACGAAGTAAGCAAAATCTCAAGTGTAAGTTACTTTGACAACTTAGCATCTAAATTTACGGATAGCTGTTCAGACCCGCATGGTGTTGGTTTCCCGAAAGATCCAAACTATGGCTACGCAGATCCGAATATTTACACACGTTCAATTGAGGTCGATTGCGAAAAGACCGTATTACATGGTGGTCGCACGGTAACACCGGCTCCGACAGTAACACCGGCACCGGAACCGACACCGACAGTAACACCGGCACCGGAACCGGTAGCTCCGTTAGATTTGGTTGATGATACTGTTCCGGAGGTAGAACCGACCCCGATTTCTACGGCAGAACAAACTCAACCTGTCCAAGATACCACGCGTAAGCCCCCTGTTTTGAAAGGTGATGGAGGAAATACGTCTCTGAATGAAAATATTAATGAGGAAGCATCAAGAATAGGCGCAAAAGAATTAGGAGCAGATGGTGAAGGCAATATTGTCCGTGTTGATACCAAACAAAATCATGCTCAACCCGAAACCCCTAAAGGCAAGGTACCGACTTCTGGTAAAGGTTCAGAAAGCTTAAACCAAGCCTTGATAAATGGAAAGATTAATACCTTTGGTATGTAAAGCAAATCACAAAAAAATCCCCGAGCAATCGGGGATTTTTTTTATTCTTCTTCGCCGCCTTTATATTTGCGGATAAATCTTTGATTCTTGCCCAAGCGCGAGATAATTTCATAACTAATGGTGCCGGCGTCTCGTCCCATATCATCAAGAGTATAGAAATCTGAGACAATATGCGCCATATCCCCGACTTGCAGGTTATAAATATCAGTAACATCACAAATAATATTATCCATCGAGAGACGCCCTAAAATACGTGCCTCATGGAGCTTGTCACACAAGTTAAAAAAGATTTTACCGACATTTGAGAGAGAGCGGGGCACTCCGTCGCCATAGCCGATTGAAACAATGGCGATTTTGCGGTTTGATGTCGCACGATAAGTTGCCGAATAGCCGACAAACTCTCCCTTGGGCAAATCGGCAATTTGCAAAACTGGCGCTTTAACGGTAACCACATTTTTCATCTGATTTTCACGATATGGTGCAGTATTGATACCATACATGGCGGCACCCAAACGCACCATATCAAACAAATAATCCTCACCCAAAAAAGTTCCGTCCGAAGCCGATAAGCTGGCCGGCAGTTTAGGAAAATAGGTATCACGCAAAAAGTTAAACATATCGAGCTGGTGTTGGTTCATAAAATGCTCTTTGGCATCGCCGCAGGCCAGGTGTGACATCACAAAAGAGAATTCTTTTCTATCGCTCTCTCCGAGTTCCGAGAGCTCATATTCTCTAAACCCCAAACGGTTTAATCCGGTCTCAACATTCACAATCGGCTTAATTCCGGCAATTCTGTGTTCCTTCCAAAAAGCAAGCTGTTCTTTGGAGCTGATAACCGGAATAAGTTGCGCCTCGTTAAATTCGGCTAAAGAATCTTCACCGATTCCTTGCAATACATAAATAAAGGCATCCGGTGCCGCTTCACGTACTTCTTTACCCTCAACCCCGTGTGCCACAAAAAAATGCCGACATTTTGCTTTGTCATAGAGCAACTTTGCAATCTTTTTGGCTCCCAAGCCATAAGCGTCATCTTTCACCACGGCGGCAGCAATGGCTTTGCCGGAAATTTTCTTCAAAGTAAGGTAGTTGTCCAATAAATTATCAAGATTTATTTCTAAAATTGGTCTTGTCAAAATACTCATATCTTCATATTATCCTATATAATTTTTAAGGAAATTTACATGCAGTTTATCGACACTCATCTTCATTTGCAAGACTATAAGACCGGATTTGCAACGGATATTCTCAATTCCGCCTCAAGCCAAGGGGTAGAGAAGGTTGTCTGCGTTTCAAGCCTTATGGAAGATTGGGACAAGGTTGCACATTTTGCCAGAACCTATGCCTCAAGTGTTGTTCCGGCTTTTGGCCTGCACCCGTGGTATGTCAGACAAACCAAGCCCGATTGGCAGCAAAGGTTACGTGAGTTTTTAACCCGCTTTCCGCAAGCCCTTATTGGCGAATGCGGGTTAGATAGAATAAAAAATCCTGATGATGAACCGCAAAATTCAGTGTTTTACGGGCAGATTATGTTAGCCCACGAGCTTAACCGCCCACTGATTATTCACGCTGTCAAAGCCCAGGATTGGCTGGAAAATTATTGGGATATGCTGCCGCCTAAGTTTGTATTTCACTCTTATAACGGCAAACGTGAGGTCTTAAAAAAAATTATCTCTCACGGGGGCTATGTTTCTTTTTGTGCCTCAATTTTGCGCAATGCCGATAAGGAAGAATTGGTCAATCTGGTGCCTTTAGATAAAATTTTGCTTGAAACCGACGGCCCTTACCAAGGCCCGGATAAAAATACCGAGGTCACGCCGGCCTATCTTCCCACTTTGGCTGCCGAAATTGCTACCCTGCGCCATGAAAATTTAGAAGATTTTGCCACGCGCGTTTATCACAATGCAAAGGAGTTTATCCATGTCTAATCCACGCCTGATGCGTACCGAACTCTTGCTTGGCAGCAAAGGAATTTTCGCTCTCCAAAATTCAACCGTAATGATAATTGGTCTTGGTGCCGTTGGCGGCTATGCGCTTGAGGCAATTGCCCGTTCGGGAGTGGGCAAACTCATCTTGGTTGATTTTGACAGCTTTGATGAGACCAATGTCAATCGCCAGATTTTAGCCCTGAGTTCCACCATTGGGCAAAAAAAGACTTCCGTTGCCGCCGCACGTGTCAAAGAGATAAACCCCGATTGTCAGGTTATTATCAAAGATATGTATGTAGATGAACAGAATTTGCCCGAGCTTATGGCTCTAAAGCCTGATTTTGTGGTCGATGCCATAGACTCTCTTGCCTCAAAAGCCGGTTTAATTGCCTATTTAACCACGCATCATATTGAGTTTATCTCGTCCATGGGGGCGGCGCTTAAAACCGACCCGTCATGCATTAAGACCGCACGCTTAAATCAAACCAAAAATTGCTCTTTGGCACGTGCCTTGCGTCAAAAGTTAAAACAAAAAGGAGTTGACCTAAAAGAAGTTCTGTGCGTCTATTCAGATGAAAATGTTGAGTTACCACCTTCGGCAATCATAATGCCGCAAGAAAGAGGACAAAACAAAATCTTGGGCTCTCTCCCGACCATTACCGCCATCTTTGGCTTAACCATTGCCAATTATGCTATTAAACACCTAAGTCATTATAAAGGATAAGATTATGCAACCAGTTCAAACCACGCCTAAAGGATTACGTATTCATATTGCCGTTTTGGGCAGAGTCAATGCCGGCAAATCCAGTTTTTTGAATCTTGTTACCGGACAACAAACCTCTATCACGTCTGATGTGGCCGGCACCACCACCGACGTGGTTGAAAAAACGCAGGAACTTCTGCCCATCGGTCCGGTTGTTTGGCTTGATACCGCAGGCCTTGGCGATGACACCTTATTAGGTGAAAAGCGCATTGAAAAAACCAAAAGAGCGCTCGATAAAGCCGATGTTGTCTTGCTGATTTGCGAGGGAAACCATATCGGCGAGGAAGAAAGTGAAATCATTGAAGAAGCCCAAAAGCGCAACCTTCCTTTAATAAAAATCTTTAATAAGTCTGATATTTTGCCCACCGGCGGCGAGGGCATAGCCGTCAATTCCAAAGACCTTTCCAGCCGAGATAAAGTTCTCACTCTTCTTAAAAATGAGTTGATTAAGGTTTTGCCAAATGAATTACTCAATGCGCCAAGCCTTTTGGAAGATTTAGTAAAAGCACATCAAACCGTAATCATGATTGTGCCGATTGACTATGAAGCCCCGAAGGGCCGCCTGATTTTGCCCCAAGTTCAAGCCATACGCGATTGCTTGGATGCTGATGCCTCAATCATAGTTGTCAAAGAAAACGACTATTTGAGCGTCTTAAATAACCTCAAACAAAAACCCGACTTAGTGATTTGCGATTCGCAAGTTGTGGACCAA
The DNA here is from genome assembly GCA_944393175.1 of uncultured Alphaproteobacteria bacterium. Classification (GTDB taxonomy): domain Bacteria; phylum Pseudomonadota; class Alphaproteobacteria; order RF32; family CAG-239; genus Scatocola. Next base: position 40,226 of record CALXZH010000018.1, read on the forward strand.
ATGGTTGCCCAAACCCCGAGCGATGTCAAATGTACCACTTTTTCAATCTTGTTTGCGCGTTTCAAAGGTGATTTGAAAAAATTGGTAAAAGGAGCAGAAGTCATTAATACCTTGCAAGATAAAGACAAAGTCTTGATTGCGGAATCTTGCACGCACCACGCCATAGAAGATGATATTGGTAAAGTAAAAATTCCCAATTGGTTGAGGAAGAAAACCGGAGCCGATTTGCAAATTGACCACGTTTCTGGCTGTGACTTTCCTCCGAATTTAGGAGAATATAAGCTGGTCATTCAGTGTGGCGGCTGCATGAATAATAGAAAAGAGATTTTATCGCGCATTAACAAATGTGAACAAGCCCGCGTTGCCGTAACCAATTACGGCGTTTGTATCTCTGCTCTCAAAGGTGTGCTCAACCGCGTTTTGGAACCTTTTGATTTGAAATAGGTATTGACTCTTGGCTTAATAGTTATAAGTTATCACGCAAAGAGATATTAGTATAACTTATAATTATTTAACATTATGAAATTACCGAAAATTGATGTTTCAGGACTAAAAAGTTTTATTCCTGAGCAAGAGATTCACGCTCTCTTAGAGCACACATCGGAAGACAAGTCCCAAATTCGTGAGATTATTGCCAAGTCGTTATCCAAACAGCGCCTCGAGCCCAAAGAAATGGCTCTGTTGCTGAATGTCCGCACCCCTGAATTACGAGACGAAATCAAAGCCGGCGCCAAGGAGTTAAAAAAACTCATTTACGGCAATCGCATTGTACTTTTTGCCCCGTTGTATGTCGGCAATTTATGCATCAACGATTGTTCTTATTGCGGTTTCAGACGGTCAAACACCGCACAGGTGCGTAAAACCCTGTCTTTGCAGGAGCTTGAGCAAGAGGTCCGAATTTTGGAAAGCAATGGCCACAAAAGACTGATAATGGTTTACGGTGAACACCCGCTTTATACGCCGGAATTCATAGCCGAAACCGTCAAAAAAGTTTATGCCACCAAAGAGGGCAAAGGCGAAATTCGCAGGGTAAATATCAATGCAGCTCCCTTGGATGTTGAAGGATTTAGAACGGTTAAAGCCGCAGGTATCGGAACCTACCAAATTTTTCAGGAAACCTACCACGAGCCCACTTACAAATCCGTTCATCCCTCAGGGCTGAAAGCCAATTATCTCTGGCGGTTGTATGCGTTTGACCGAGCATTCGAAGCAGGCATTGATGATGTCGGCATGGGTGCGCTCATCGGGCTTTATGACTACCGTTATGAGGCTCTGTCCATGCTTTATCACACCATCCATCTGGAAGAAAAGTTCGGTGTTGGGCCACATACCATTTCGTTTCCCAGAATTGAGCCGGCAATCGGTACGGACTATGCCAATCACCCGCCTTATGCGCCGAGTGATGAGGACTTTATGCACATGATTGCTTGTATTCGGTTAAGCATTCCTTACACGGGAATGATATTGACCGCGCGTGAACCGGTTGCTTTGCGCAACGAGGCAATCAGCTATGGGGTGAGCCAAATAGATGCCGGCTCCGACATTGGTGTTGGGGCTTATGCTTTGCATAATGCACAAGATTCGGCTACAAAAAGCCAGTTTGTGTTAAGCGACAATCGCAGCCTTGATAGCGTTATCGGCGAATTGTGCGAAGCCGGATTTTTGCCGTCTTTCTGTACGGGGTGCTATCGTCTGGGACGAACCGGAGAACATTTTATGGAATTTGCCATCCCCGGTTTTGTAAAGCGTTTTTGCACACCCAATGCCATTTTGACCTTGAGTGAATATGTGCAAGACTACGCCTCGGCCGATACCAAGCAAAAAGCGCTCCAGGCAATCAAGCGCGAACTTGAGCAAATGCCTGAAAGCAACCCCTTGAAAGAGAAATTGTTGCAAAAATTGCAATCTGTTCAAGCCGGTAAACGAGATTTGTTTTTCTGACAAAGCAAACAAGCTGAAAAAGACGGAAAGTTTGTACTTTCCGCCTTTTTTTTGAAAAAAGCATTGTATTGCTAGCAAATTTTTAATAACTTATGGCTAAAATAAACAATAATAAAATCGCCGAATAAATGAATTTAGAACAAAGGCATAAAAACTATGATAAAAATGATAAAACCGATAGTAAATGTCTCCAAGGTAATTGACCCCTATAACACGGTTATAGTTGGGTTTAATGGCGTATTAAGTGATGGCGCCGGCATCAAAAAAGAGGCCGTTGACGCTCTTATCGGAATGAAAAGAGCCGGAAAACACATTGTCTTACTCTCCAATACAGCCAGCAGAGTATCATCACTTGTGAATTACCTTAATTCTAACAAAGTCCCCGTTGTGGTGTTTGATGCAATGGTTACGGCCGGAGAAATATTGCACTATAAGTTTAAATCACGCCAAGGAGAGTTTGGAGCCTTGGGAACATCGTACTATCTTTTGGGCGACCAAACGGATAAAGGAGTTTTTGCCGGCTTAGACTATTTTCAAACCGATAATCTGTCCAAAGCAGAATTTATGTTTATGCATTCGGTAGCCAAAAACACAGATGTTATAGAAGATTATTTACCATTGCTTGAACATGCGGCAAGTTTAGGAATTCCTCTGGTTTGCGCCGGAAATGATACATCAAGTTATAAAGATGGCGAGATAAGCCTTGCTCCCGGTGCCGTAGCTGAACAATATGCGGTCTTGGGCGGAAAAATTATTACACTTGGCAAACCCGATGCCAAAATACTGGCCTATTCCCTAGATGGTATACCAGATGTCAAAAAAGAAACGGTTGTTGTCATCGGCGATAACATTGCCACCGACATAAAAGGTGCAAACTTATTGGGGGTTGCCTCAATATTAGTTTCAAAAGGCGTACATGTTAATTTTTTAGGAGAAGGCTACATTCCAGACGTTGCCAAAACGCGAGAATTGGCTACGAATTTTGATGCTTATCCTGACTTTGTAATATCAAATTTGCGGTGGTAAAATGCCCAAAGCCAAAGGCAAAATAAGCATCATAAAAATCATCTTGACCATATGTGTTTTGTGGGCTGGAATAAAATATTATAACGCTTACCAAGCATCACAAGCCATAAATTATGATATTATCCCCAAACGAGACAGTAAAGAAATCAGCCAAGAGGAACTGATGAGCTTTTTGCCCGTATGGTCGGATTACATGGACCGGCATATCAGCGAACTGGGAAAACGTCCGGTTTCTTTAGCCTCAGGTGCACCTGAAGATAATTTATCCGACGAAGCCAAAGAGTGGTTGCTGCGCCGCCTTTGGTATCCTAATCGATTCTTTTATGTTGAACAACGCTTGAGAACCATCCTTAAGACCATAGAATATCAAGCCCAAAGTGAAAATCTCATCAAAGAGTTAAGCCGGCAATACGCAGCTCTACAAGCCCAACAAGCACAAAATTCAAACCCTGATTCAAATTTATCTTCGCTTATGAACAGCATCGAAAATATGATAAAAGAACAAAAAGCCAAAGAAAATGTAGAAAAAATTTCGCCCGAAGAAATAAAATTAGTTTTACCGTTACGCACCGTAATTAAAGATGCTCTCTCAAAATCCCAAACAACAGATATGACAGGTACTAAATAAAATTGTTGTCTTTTGGGCAGTGAATAGCCAAATTACTGTGGCCAAAATTACGCGTTAGTGTCCAATTCATCTTTTAAGAGTTGAATTTCCAACCATTGATTTTCAGCATTATCTTTTTCTGTTTGTGCTTCATTGAGGCGTTTCGATAATTTATCAAATTTATCGGGATTTTGGGTATATAGATTTGCATCTGAAAGTTCATCTTCAATCTGCTTAATCTCTGTCGTTAAATTTTCGATTGTTTTAGGTAAGACATCCAATAATCTCTGTTGATTGTAACTGAGTTTTGTTGCTTTTTTAGAACTTTCTGAAACAACTTTTTCCAGAACTTTTCCGACTTGTTTTTTGTCTTCTTTTATTGGTTTGCTTTTTAATTTTTCAAGTAAATCGCTATAGCTTCCGGCATGCTCAACCACCGTACCGTCACCTTTCATATAGATGATTGAAGAAACAACTCTGTCCAAAAAGTCACGATCGTGGCTAACGAGCAAAATTGTACCGTCATATTCCATTAAAACTTCTTGCAGCAAATCAAGCGTATCCATATCCAAATCATTGGTCGGCTCATCAAGCACCAAGAAGTTTGATTGTTTGGCCAAGGCCACAGCCAGCATTAAACGATTTTTTTCTCCGCCCGAAAGAGCAGAAACCGGACATTGCGCCTGTTCCGGCTTAAATAAAAAGTCTTTCAGATAAGCCACCACGTGGCGATAATGGCCTCTTACCCAAATATGGTCACCTTCTCCACACAAGGTTTTCCAAAGAGTTTTTTTGGGGTCAAGCGTAATGCGGTTTTGGTCAAAATAAGCTTCTTCCAAATTTTTACCCATTCTGACAAACCCGCTGTCAGGCTCCAATCTTTTGGTCAGAAGTTTAATCAGCGTTGTTTTTCCTGCACCGTTCGGACCGACAATACCGATTTTATTTCCCTTAATAATACGGGTTGAAAAATCTTTAACAATATCACGCCCTTGAAACGACTTGCATACATGTTTAGCCTCAATCACCAGCTTAGAGCGAAATTCGGTATTTTGAATTTCCAAATCAATTGAGCCGACTTGCTTAATTTGTTCTTTTCTTTCTTGGCGTAGCTGTTGTAAGCGGCGCAAGCGTCCCATATTGCGTTTGCGTCTTGCGGTGACGCCTTTATGCAACCACTCGGTTTCTTCTTCAATTTTTTTGTTTAAATATTTTTGTTCAATAATTTCTTGGTCAATACATTGTTCTTGCCACTCTTCAAAAAACTTAAAACCTTTGTTGTTGCGGCGCAGGATTCCTCTGTCGAGCCAAAATGTTGTTTGCGACACATTACTCAAAAACATTCTGTCATGGCTAATCACAATGACTGCGCCTTTGAAATCGGCAATAATTTTTTCAAGTTTTTCAATTGTGGGCATATCCAAATGGTTGGTCGGCTCATCCAGAAGCAAAATATCGGGTTCACCGATGAGAGCTTTGGCCAGAGCGGCTTTTTTTCTCTCGCCACCTGAACTTTGGTCCGGAGCTTGAGTATCACGAATTCCGAATTGTTCAATTAAAATATCGGCGCGATATTCTTGAGTTTTAACATCTCCGTCAAGGCCTGACAGCACAACTTCACGTAAAGTTTTAAAATTTGAAAAATCGGGGTCTTGAGGCATATAAGAAATTTTAACCCCCGGCTGAATAAAAATTTCGCCTTCATCAGCTTCAATCACGCCGGAGATAACTTTAAGCAAAGTAGATTTACCCGAGCCGTTTCTGCCGACCAAGCAAATTTTATCACCGCGATTAATATAGAGTTCAACATCTCTAAACAATTGATTGGAGCCGAAACTGAGTTTGGCTCCTTTAATGGTCATAATTGGCGGTTCAAAAACAGGCATTTTGTTTATAAATCTTCCTCAACAAGCTTAATTCCTTGGAGTTGCCATTCTAATCCTTGAGCAGCCCAAATAAAAAAGTCATTAATTTTAGCTTCAACAATGCCCATAGCTTTCCCGATTCTATGTAAGGTTTCGATTTCTTCATCTTTTACTTCGTGATCAGCAATTGCGAGTAAAATCATTTCTCGTAAAATAAAGCGTTTGCTTTGAATATTTGCAATTTTTGCTAATTCTTTAATTAATTTATCTTCAGTCAAATTCGTTTTAACTTGATTTAAGGTTGTTTCGGATACACCGATCTCTTCAGCTTGCATGTGTAAATATTCTTTGATGGCGCTTTCATCTTTTTTGTTCATATTCAAAACAAAAGCCAGCGCTTGCAGGTATAATTTTTTTTCTGTTTTAGAAAGTAATTTGCTGATATCAGGCATAAGCTTAGTCCTCATAGAATTAATTTTAGAAAGTTATACACGAGAAAATAAAGATTTGCAAAAAAAAATAAAAGTTTTATATAATACAACTAAATTATTAACATCTATGGGGAGTAGGCAATGCCTTTAAAAATAGAATTAAAACCGCACGAAAGTATAATCATCGGCGAGTCATTAATAACCAATGACAATGAGAG
>CALXZH010000019.1 GCA_944393175.1 uncultured Alphaproteobacteria bacterium
ATATGATAACGAACACCAGGCAAGTCTTTTACACGGCCTCCTCTAATCAGCACCACTGAGTGTTCTTGTAGGTTGTGACCTTCACCAGGGATATAGCTGATTACTTCAAAGCCGTTTGTCAAGCGTACACGAGCAACCTTACGCAAAGCGGAGTTCGGTTTTTTCGGGGTAGTTGTATAAACCCTTGTACAAACACCACGTTTTTGCGGGCACGCTTTCAAAGCAGGAACTTTGTTTCTTTTCACTTTGGGTGTTCGTGATTTACGAATTAACTGATTAATTGTAGGCATCACTAATTTCCTTAAAATTAAATTACATCTTGTTTACATAAAAAACCCGATTCACAAAAGCCACTGGCCTTGCAAACGGGGGAAAAACTACCACAAACCCCAATATCCAGGCGGGGAAAGCGTCATTTTAATTAAACTTATCTCCTTGTCTCACAGAGTTCAAAGATTGAGCGCATAGTAGATGAAGGATGCGCAATAGTCAACTAGTTTTTGCAAAAAATTTCATAAATTTGAGTCTAAAAAACTTTTACCTTTCATTAACCTTTATTGCACGCCTCTTTCTAGGCCTTTTGTCGGAGTCATTTTCACAAATTTTACGAGTCGCAAGCTTTTTGTTGCCGTTTAGCTTTTGAGTCAATTTGAGTCTAATATATTCTATTATTATATCCAAACACTCGACCTATATTTAGAAAAAGCATTTTTTCATCATGCCAACAAATTTTCTCAATCACAAAACCAAGAACTCCTTTGGCAAAAATCGTGCCAAATTAGAACAACTCCTAAAAATATCTTGCGTTTTTAAGGATAAGATATTACGTTCAAAACATCTCTGATTGTTTTGATAAGTAAGGATACGAAATGACTACAGATACAGACTTACAATCCGCCCGTCGAACCATAGACAAAGAAATTGAAGCTCTTCGCATGATGGAAGATGAGTTAAACGGCAATTTAACCAAAGCCTTAGACTTAATGCAAAATACCAAAGGGCGTGTTATTGTCACCGGAATGGGAAAATCCGGCCACGTCGGTTCAAAAATAGCCGCCACTTTGGCCTCAACCGGCACTCCGGCCTTTTTCGTTCACCCCGGAGAAGCCAGCCATGGTGACTTAGGAATGCTGACCGAAAACGACGTTGTTTTAGCAATATCGAATTCCGGAGAGACCAAAGAACTTTCAGATATTATCACTTACTGTAAGCGCTACGGAATTCCGCTTATTGCCATTACCAAAAATCCCAACAGCACACTGGGACGCACCGGCGATATTTTACTACAGCTACCTGATGACGGAGAAGCTTGCCCACTGGGATTGGCACCGACATCATCAACCACCGCCACCATGGTTTTGGGAGATATTTTAGCTGTTTGCTTGCTTGAGCGCAAAGGCTTTTCCAAAACTGACTTCAAACAGCGCCACCCCGGAGGCAAACTGGGTTCTTTCCTGCAAAAAGTATCAGACTTAATGCATAAAGGAGAAGAAATGCCTTTGGTTTATGACACGGCCTCCATGCAGGAAGCGCTGCTCATGATGACCTCAAAAATGCTCGGTTGTGTTGGTGTCATTGATAAAGATCGTCATCTTTTGGGTATTATTACCGATGGTGACTTAAGGCGTTGTTTTTCTCCGGACATATTAACCAAAAAAGCATCGGAAATCATGACACATTCGCCCAAAACCACCACTCCCGACATTCTTGCTGTTGAAGCGGTTAAACTCATGAATGAAAAAAAGATTACCCAATTATTTGTAATTGATCATGACCAACCCGTAGGAGTTATTCATTTGCATGATTGCCTGAAAGCAGGAGTAGCCTAAACGTGTTTGACACACAAAAAATAGATGCCTATTTCAACGGTGAAAAGGATTTATCCTCGCCGACAAAGGAATCTCCGAGTTCTCGCGCCAGAATAATGCGATGGCTAAAAATTGCGCTACCGAGTATTGCCGCACTTTTAATTGGTTTACTCATCATCATGCCCGGAATACAAACAGAAGGTGATCGCTTGGCCGTAGACGTCACGCGCCCAAAAAAAGGCGAATTGGAAAAGCTCCACATGGAAAAAACAGCCTTTTACATTACGGATGCCAACAACAAAGTTAACAATTTTAATGCTGACAATATTGATGAAACCGAACCCGGTTCAAAACTTCTGAAATTAAAAAACCCCAGTGGAATTTTACCTAATGCGGACAACACTTGGGTCAATATTCAATCTCCCTCGGGCTACTACAACCAAAACACCTCTTTACTGCACTTGTTACAGGGGGTAGAAATTTTCTATAGCAGCGGGGGCACTGCCACCAGCCAAGAAATGTATTTTGACTTCAAACAATCTAAAGCATACAGTCTGTTACCGACCACGGTTGACGGAGAAGACGGACATATTGAATCGCAAGGTTTTGAATATTACCAAGATAAAGATTTGCTAATATTTACGGGCAAGACTCACATCACCATACCCGAAGAACAAATAAAAGGGGACAATTAATGCGCATATTCTTCATTACATTTGCATTGCTTTTGACACTTACTTCAGGGCTGCGAGCCGAAGAAATTCACTTAACTGCTGATGAAAAAGTGGAATGGTACCGTTCGGAACAAAAGATGGTAGCCATAGGCAATGCGGTTGCCACCAAACAAGATATGAATGTTCGGGCAGATAAAATGACTGCCTACTATGAGCAAGCAAAAACCCAAAGCGGCACAAACATCAAAGATGTTCACGCCGTAGGCAACGTAATTATGACATCGCCCTCTGCAAAAGCCTATGGCGACACCCTAGATTATGATTTAACCAAAGACGAAATGATTTTAAGAGGCTCTCCGGTATCAAAAATTGTCACCACCGATAATAAAACCATAACCGCAACGGATAATATCACTTACTATCCGTCTCAAAACAAAGCGATTGCCCTCGGAGATGTTGTGGCCAAAGATCCGGAAAGTACAATTTATTCAAACAAAATGATAAGTTACTTCACCAAAAATTCTCAAGGACAATCTGAGCTTGAAAAAGTTGAAATTTATTCAGACAAGAAACAAGTTAAAATTGTCAATGAACAAGCCGTCGTTACGGGAGAATGGGGCGTTTACCTGCCGCAAATTAACAAGGTACGCCTATACAAAAATGTTGTTATTAACCAAGACGGCAATATTTTGCACGGAGACTCTGCCGAAACCGACCTCAAAACAGGCATTAGCCGCGTCTTTTCCAACAAAAAAACCGGTAAACGCGTCTCCGGCGTCTTTATAGAAAAAGATAAAGACGAAAATAAAGGAAAAGATACGTCAAAAAAAGAGGAAACAAAAGGAGTCCAACCAACCAAAGCAACTTCTACCTCAGATAAGTCGCAAGACAAAACTGAACCCACGAATTGGAATTTAAAAGAATAGACAGGAAACGCCATGAATAAATATGACACACCGCAAGTCTCCACATTGGAAGTATTTAATATCGGCAAAAAATATAAAAATCGTCCGGTATTGCGCAATGTTTCCCTCAACGTAAGACGAGGAGAAGCCGTTGGTCTGTTAGGGCCGAACGGTGCCGGCAAAACCACCTGCTTTTATTGTGTTACGGGATTGATTACACCGGACTACGGCGATGTTCACATTGACGGACATGATATTACCAATTTACCGATGTATCGCCGTGCCCGCATGGGTATCGGCTATCTTCCGCAAGAAGCATCTATTTTTCGTGCCTTAACGGTTGAAGAAAACATTAAAGCCATTTTAGAGATTGTCATTGAAGATGAGAGCCAACGGGAAAATATGTTGGAAGAACTTTTATCCGAATTCTCCATTGCCCACCTACGTAAATCTCCGGCAATAGCACTTTCAGGCGGTGAGCGTCGTCGTTTGGAAATTGCCCGCGCATTGGCCAGCCAACCGAATTTTATATTATTGGATGAGCCCTTGGCCGGTATTGACCCGATTGCCGTGGGAGAAATCCGCAATCTGGTATCTCAATTAAAACATCGCGGTTTAGGAGTTTTAATTACCGACCACAACGTCCGCGAAACCTTAGACATTACCGACCGAGCCTATATTTTGCACGGCGGCACGGTTCTTATGGAAGGTAACCCCGAAGAAATCGTCAACAACAAAGAAGTTCGAAAAGTCTATCTGGGTGACAACTTCTCTATGTAAAATCAGGAGAAGATAAATTTATGGCATTAACTCCCAAAATAGAAATCAAGCAGTCCCAATCGCTGTTGATGACTCCGCAACTTCGACAAGCGATAAATCTGCTGCAAATGAACAATTTGGAGTTAAATGACCTCATTGCAGAAGAATTAAACGCCAATCCCCTCTTAGACAGAGAAGATGACAGATTAAGCCAAATTCAGGATACGACCGTTCCCTCTATTAATGACCCGGAGGAAACTCTGCCGCCATCAGAAGAAGTCCCCTCAAACGACATAGACTATGATAATAATTTTGAGGACGACTTTGGAAGTGACCGCGCCGGCTATGATGATATTCCGACCGACGCCGATTGGAAAGACTATCACCAACAAAAGATTGCCCGCACGGATGAAGATTTTGACTATTTTGAACAACGCCTGTCCACGCAGAAATCTCTCTATAGCTTTCTGGATGAGCAAATCTCACTCAAATTTAAGACACCAAAAGAAAAACTAATAGCATCAAGGCTCACCACTTTCTTAGATGCGGCAGGATATTTCCGCGGCAATCTTACCGAAATTTCTGCCAAATTAAACATTCAAGCAAGCTATCTGCAAACGATTCTGAAACAGTTTCAAACATTTGAACCCTCCGGCATTTTTGCCACATCGTTGCAAGAATGCCTCAAAATTCAACTTCAAGACAAAGACCGTTATGACCCATACATGGCATTTTTGCTTGATAATCTAGACCTTGTAGCTGAAAAGAAATATAAAGAACTCAAAAGGATAGGTAATTTTTCGGATGAAGATTTAGCCGATATGCTGAGTGACTTAAAATCCCTCAATCCCAAACCGGCAAGCAGTTTTGACTATGACTTAACCTCTTATGTTATTCCCGATGTTTATGTTTCCGCCAACAAATACGGAGAATATATCATAGAATTAAATTCTAAATCATTGCCCAGAGTTTTAATTAATCGAGAATACTATAGCGAAATAAAAAATTTAAGCACAAAGAACAAAGAAGCCAAGAGATACCTAAAAGACAAATTAAGTTCGGCCAATTTTTTAATCAAGGCGCTGCACCAAAGAGCCACCACTATTTTAAGGGTCAGCGAGGAAATCGTCAAATTTCAACGTGATTTTTTTGAAAAGGGCGTAGATTACCTCAAACCGATGTTACTGCGCGACATTGCCGAAGAGTTAGAAATGCACGAAAGCACGATTAGCCGCGTAACGACGCACAAATATATGCACACACCGCGAGGTATATTTGAGCTTAAATATTTCTTCTCATCTGCTGCCGGCAGCTATAGCGGAGACGAAAACACATCCGTAACCGCCATCAAACACAAGATTAAACAATTAATTGATGCAGAAACACCGGATAAGATTCTCTCGGATGATATGATTGTTGAACTCTTGGCGCGGCAAGGTATAAAAATTGCACGCAGAACCGTTGCCAAATATCGAGAAGGAATGAATATTTCCTCATCAGCCCAAAGAAAGAGAGCTAAACGTCCAAATTCTTAATAGTTTCCACAGATGACTTGCTTTTGTAAGAAAGATAATATATATTGACTTTTAGAGAAATATAGGATTATCTCTCAAAAGAAAAGTTTTAATAATTTAATTTGTAAGGTAAAGATTATGAAAATTACATTGACAGGCAAACAGGTTGATATTGGAGACAGACTCCGTAAACATGTTGAAGAGAATGTATTAAATTCGGTAAACAAATATTTTCCGGCTCCGATTAGCTGCACTGTAGCATTTTCTAAAGACGGTGATGAATTCGGCGCAGAAGTAACTGTTCATCCGGCGAAAAACATTGTCTTAAAAGGCTCTGGCTCTGCCGGTGATCCCTATACAGCATTTGACAATGCGAATGCCCATATTGCCACCCGTTTACGCCGTCACAAAAACAAATTAAATGATCACAAAGGCAAAACCGGTCTGGCAGAAATGGCAAATGAAGCAGTATTTCCTCTTCATGAAACCGAAGACGAAATGGACATTGATGAAAATGCCCCGATAACCATTGCCGAAACGGAAGCCAACATTCCGGTCTGCACTGTCAGCGAAGCGGTAATGTATATGGACTTGGTAAACGAAGCCGCCATTATGTTCCGTAACAGCGCAAACAATCACATCAGCATGGTATATCGTCGTAAAGACGGTAACATTGGTTGGGTAGAACCCAAAGCTGAAAAATAAAGAACTACAATAAGGCATAAAGAACAATGAGACTTTCCGAAATAATGTCCGTCAATTCAATTGTGCTGTCATTAAAAGCCAACAATAAAAGACAATTACTTCAAGAATTGGCCCAAAAAGCATCTGAATTAACAGGAATTAATGATCGAACAATATTTGACACCATACTTGAAAGAGAAAATCTGGGCTCGACCGGATTTGGCGGAGGCACGGCATTGCCGCACGGCCGCTTAAGCGAGTTAGATAAAGTTTTTGGACTATTTGTTCGTCTTAATTCACCGATAGATTTTGATGCAATAGATAACAAACCGGTTGATTTGGTATTTTTATTGTTATCTCCGGAAAGCAATGGTGCTGACCACTTAACGGCATTAGCTCAAATTTCTCGCATTCTTAAAGATGAAGAAACATGCACAAAGTTGCGTGCGGCATCATCAAAAGACGAGATTTATGCCCTGTTAACCAACTGCTAAAAGAACAAAAAAGCTCCGAAATTCGGAGCTTTTTTTTGCATTTGCGCTTCAATGCACGGATGTAGGTTTTAAATCATTTTGCTTTGCCATTATAAAAGCAAAATCGCGGTTATCAGTTGCCGCAAGTTTTGTTCCGTCCGCCGCACAAATAAACCACATTTCTTTTCCGTCACGAATATCACTTTTGATAAAAGCAACATCTTCATCATTCCAACGACACAATTCTGCTTTAATCTCTTGAGACAATTCTGCCGATTTCAAGTTTTCTTTAGACATGATAAAAAATCCTCAATATTTTAAATTTATTAAGATAATAGCAATATAAAGATTAAATAAAGACTAACAAATTATCTTTCGGCAAAAAAGGATTCGGCCAATGTTTTTTAGCCTCAACAAAAAATTTATTTATACTATATCGGCATTTTTTATCTTAATTTCGGTTATATTTTTATATGCATTTTACCTAATTAATTTATCCAAGATTCAAGAAGAACAAAAAAACACCATAAGCCGAAACCAACAATACGTAGAAATGCTGTATGAAAACATCAGTCTCAGAAAAGAACTGGCACAAATCGTTCGGCAAAATTCGAATATACAGCCAAGTTCAAAACTTCAAGAGCTTATCAAGGCCAACCAACTAAATGCCCAACAAGAACAAATATCCCAAGAGCGAAAACGCACGGAAGATATGCTCCAAAGCTACAACGACCGCTACCAAGCCTTAGAAGAAAGCGTCAACATTGCCCTAATCAGCACCCTGCTATTCTTTCTTGCTATGTTGGTTTTGTGGTTATTAGTAAAAATATGGGTATTAGCACCTATTGACAAACTATCAGCCGTCAGCCGTTTGGTTGCCGACGGAGATTACACGAGCCGTCTGCAACATTCCCCCAAAGAATATTTTAAAGACGAATTTGATAATTTAATAAATACATTTAATCAGATGTTAGAGAGCATTGAAAACAGCATAAAAGAAATACACCGAACCGAGTTTTTTCTGCAGTCGATTATTGATGCAATACCGGATGGCATTAGAGTTTTACAAGAAGATGGCACAATCATCATTGCCAATAAAGAATACCACCGCCAAATCAACAATACTTCAAACTGTATCGGACAAAAATGTTATGCATCATCGCAACTTCAAGATTACCAATGTCCGCTCAGTCAATTTACTTGTCCGCTTGAGGCTCTAAAGAACAAACCCGACGGCACACTCAAATTTATTCAACAATTTGCAGCCTATCCTGATCGCCCTCTTTCGGTAAATGCAGCCACGATGGCTCTCAAAAATGACAAACAACACACAACGACATATATTGTGGAATCAATAAGAGATTTAAGCGAAGACATAAGATTTTCGCACCAACAAAAACTATCCTCACTGGGATTTTTATCTACTTCCGTCGCTCATGAGATGAAAAACCACTTAGGATCTATCCGCATGATAATTGAAGGGCTGCTAAAAAAATATCACCGACAACCCGCCAATGATGAAGAAAAAACATATCTGGAACTGATAGACAAACAATTAACCGAATGCATCAACGTTCCCGAAAGATTATTAAAATTAGCACAATTTTCACCTGAAGAACAGCTTCCCTACATCATAAATGACAGCATACAAGATATTGTCTCCATTCTGGACTATGAGGCCAAAAACAACGGCACGACCATAAATTATCACGCTCCCAAAACCAAATTAACTTCTTTGGGAAATGCGGCTGATTTCAAAATGGTCATATTAAATTTGATGCAAAATGCACTCAAGGCGATGCCACAAGGAGGAGAAATAAAAATAACACTGAAAAAAGACAAAGCAAACAACCAAGCCGAAATCCGAATACAAGACAATGGCAGCGGAATAGAGGCCGATAAACTTCCCCATATATTTGAACCTTTTTATTCGCAGGGTATTTCAACCAAAGCAAGCGGAACCGGACTTGGTTTGGCTATTGCAAAATCCATCATAGAAAAACAAAAAGGCACAATATCCGTAACCAGTACAGTAGGAATTGGAACCTGTTTTAGCATAAAAATACCGCTAAACAATGAGAAATAATTTGCAAAAATAAAAATTAAGGTTTATACAGAAGGAAATAATTAATCAGTAAAGGAAATTTAATGAGTAAAGAAGAACTGCTTGAACTGACGGGTGAAGTAATAGAAAAGCTCCCCAACGCCATGTTTCGGGTAAGACTGGAAAACGGCGTTGAAATATTAGCTCATACCGCCGGAAAAATGCGCAAATTCAGAATACGCGTAATGGTAGGAGATAAAGTTGATATTGAAATGACGCCTTATGATCTTACCAAAGGACGAATTACTTTTCGTCATAAAGAATAATAAAAGAGCCTCCGCTGGGAGGCTTTTTTTGATTAAATAAACTTAATAGCGGCAAATCCGCCAACCAAAAGCAAAACAAAAACCACGGACAACATCCCCAGATTTTTTTCAATATAATCTTTCATCGGCTCACCAAATTTTTTCAAAAGCCAAGCCACCAAGAAAAATCGTCCGCCACGGGCTAAAATGGAAGCGATTGTAAAGACTGCCAAATCCAAATGCACAACGCCGCTTGCTATTGTCACAACCTTATACGGAAAAGGAGTAAGGCCTGCCGCAAACACAATCCAAGCACCCCATTCATGATAATATCCCTTAAAGACATCAAATTGAGCCATATATCCGTAAAATTCTAAGATTGGTTTAGCGATAAGTTCATAACCGAACACACCGATACAATAACCGAAATATCCGCCGATTACACTTGCAAGGGTTGCCAATCCGGCAATGCGATAAGCTTTATAAGGCGTTGCCAAAACCATCGGTATTAGCATCACATCAGGAGGGATTGGAAAAAAAGAACTTTCCACAAAAGCTACGATAAACAAAAACATCATAGCATATTTACCGGAAGCCAAATCCAACATATAATCATAAGTCGCGTGAATTAAATTATGCACTTTTCCGCAGGCTTTACTAATAATCATTATTCCCTCAACAGCAAATTAACGACCAAAACATCATAACATAGAAAGCTATTTTTCTTTGAAAATTTTTACCTTTTTTCCACATAAAAGTTTACACCAAAGGATGTTGTTTTTTATAAGCGTTCCAGGTATTTTTTAACAACATTGCAACTGTCATCGGCCCGACGCCGCCCGGAACCGGAGAAATATATGAGGCTACTTCTTTCACTTCATCAAAATCGACATCTCCGACCAAATGTCCGTCTACGCGATTGATGCCGACATCGACAACACAAGCACCTTTTTTCACCCAATCCGCTTTAACCATTTTTGGGCACCCGCAAGCCGCAATCAAAATATCAGCTTGCCTGCAAATATCAGGCAAATTCACTGTTTTTGAATGAGTAACCGTCACCGTACAATCTTGGTTTAAGAGCAAATCAGCCAAAGGACGACCGACGATATTGGAGCGGCCGATAATGACCGCATGTTTTCCACGCAAATCGGATAAATAATGTTTAAGTAAAGCAAGCACACCTTGCGGGGTTGCCGCCACGACTGCTTCAGGACTATTCATTTGCAACAATCCTGCATTAGTCGGACTAAAACCATCCACATCTTTAATATACTTAATCCAAGACAATATTTTCAATTCATCAAAATTCTGAGGCAAAGGCAATTGGACAATAATCCCGTTCACATCATCATTATCATTTAAATCCAACAACAAATTACGTAAATTTTCTTCATCATCTGTTTCCGGCACATAACAAATTCGGCATTTCATGCCAATTTCAGCGGCTGCTTTGTGCTTATTACGAACATAGATTTGGCTTGCCGGATTATCACCGACCTGAACGATTGCCAATAAAGGAGAGACACCTGTAGCAGCAATTTCTTCGGCTAAAACTTTTCTGATATTCATCGCCACTTCTTTACCATTCATAATAACGGCTGTCATTTTTCACCTCGCAAATTTATTAATTTATCAATTAAAGTATCATCATCAGTCTGAATTAAAAGTTTTTTAGAACGTTCAGTCTCACCGCTCAAAATAGATATATTAGTTTTAGAGATTTTTAAGCTTTTGGCAAGCAAAGAAATCAATTCTTTATTTGCTTTTCCTTTTTCGGGAATACTTACAACCGAAATCTTCAAATATTCATTTCCGTTTGCATCGACATAACATCCCTTCACCGTCGCGGTTGATGCATTTGGAATGAGCCGCACATAAAGCAAAACGCCGTTTTGCACTTTAGTAAAGAACATATACACTCTCCCATAAACTCAAAAAGGAATCTTAAACGATTCCTTTTTGCCAAAAGCTGAATTTAAAGGAAGTTACATTACCAATTCAGATAATCTGGTAAACAAACGACCGATAAAAAGCAACACCAGCAATAAAATAAACGGAGAAAAATCAAATCCTGAAACGGGTGGAATTTTTTCACCGATTTTCTTATACACTGGTTGGGTTGCTTTTTCCAAAATTTCCATAGTTTTTTGCGCATATTTATTATTAGCTTCCAAAATTTTGAAATATATCAGCCAATGCAACACAATCTCTACCACAACTACTTTGAAGTAAAGGCCGACCACCAAATTAATAATATAGAAAAAAGGCTCCAATAAAGCACCCATTAACTTTCTCCTCAAAAAAACAACGTTAAATTAGATATAGACCAGCTTAATATGATACGCAACAAATTTATTCAACTTGTTAAATGCCCATCAAATTTTCTTTTTGCGCCTGACGCGCCAAAGCAGCTTGGATTCCCTCTTTAGTAAGGGCTCTTTGTCTTAAACGTGCGGCATCGTAGTGAGGAACATTTTTAAGAGGCGGTCTGAGGCCGCGTAATCTTTCAATCTGCGCTCTAATATTTTCTTTTTTAGTTTCAACATGCTTAGCCATATACAAAAATTCCCCGGGACTTCTGTTGTAAGACAAGCTATGATCAAAGCTATTTTCCTGAGCATGATGTTCTGCAATATCGGCATGACGGACATCTTCCAGCAAACGAGTATAAAAACTATAACCGGGCAACAATTCCACATCCATATTATGCGCAATTTTTAACTCTTGCGCCATCAAGGCAAAATCTGCCAGTTGGGCCTCTGTCGGAGACTGTCCCATATCGCGCATTTTACCCAAAAGACGGTAATAATGCAAAGCTTTCTCATAATCTTCACGACTAACTTTTTTATCCGCCTCATTTCCTGTGGTAACCAAGATTGAGCTTCTGATTTCTCTTAATTTTTGGAGTTTCAGGCGCAGTTCTTTACCTTTAACCAAAGCATCTTGATTGCCCATTTGGTAACTTTTATCATACAAACCCAAGCAGGTAAGCAACTCTGTTTCACGCTGAAAAGACATATCTACAAAAGCATTTTTCTCCAACAAATCATCTTCGGACACAAAGCCGTCATTCATATGTTTAATAATTTGCTGTCCCTCATCAATCCATGTAAAATATTCATTCATGGTTGATGTTTCGCAGTTAATTCTTTCGATTGAAGAGGCCTGATTATAGTAAAAAGTATCTTTTTCGATAGCATCAGCCAACTCCTCCACAAAGGAAGACAATTTTTTATCTTCTTTACCATCATTGATCACTTCATCTTTAGAAGCATAAAGCGCTTTCTGCACCAGATTCATTTTTTCTGAGGTTTTAAGAGCGGAATTTTCACCCCCCAAGGTATTAACCATCACACTTCTCGGGCTTTTCTGAGTTCTTTGCTCTTGTTGACGTTGAAAATTCTCCCATACGGCATTCAATCGATTGGCACGTTGCTGATGCTGTTTAATTCTTTCTTCCTGATTTTCCATAACACAACCTCTTTAATTCATTGCAACAAATTAAACTTCTTCAAAAATCAGCTTAGCTTCTTCAAGCCAAATCAAACGGTCAATCACCCAATTACTGATTTGCTCTATTTTATCTAAATCGACACCCATTGCCATACCGACCTTTCCGATAAAAGCAGTTTCTTCATCGGACAACTCATCATCTGCATGAGCCAAGACACACATTTCTTTAATCAATTCCAAAGCCGCACGTCGATTATCAATTTTTTTAACTTCTTCAAGGATTTCATCATCATTGTCTATTTTCAAAATTTCATTAACACGTTTAGGAGAGATTCCGAAGGTCACGCCAACATTTTTGATAAATGCTTTTTCATCGGCATCAAACTTTCCGTCTGCGGCAGCCAAACGTGAAAAAGCCTTCAAGAATGCTATTTTTTGATCTTCATTTAATTTTTCCACACAATTCATATCCATCTCCAATTGCAAATCTGTCATTGTTTACCTCATTAAAAGAACTACTTTTCCTAAAGCATAGCTAAAAAATGCGTTTTTAGCAATTAAAAAGCACGTCTCAAAAAATTTTTTACCATAAAAGCTCGGAAATTTTCAAAAACCATTTGAAAAAAAAACACAATTACCCTACACTAAAAGATAGAACATAATACAACAGTAGAAGACCAATGGATAAGCAAGTGGATACAAAAAAATATTATATTAAAACTTTTGGCTGCCAAATGAACGTATATGATTCCAACCGCATAGCCAACATATTAAATACTTTGGGTTATGAGGAAGCCCCCACCCCCAAAGCTGCCGATTTAATCATTTTCAACACTTGCCACATCCGCGAAAAAGCGGCCGAAAAAGTCTTTTCCGATTTAGGTCGCATTTATCTGATAAAACAAGAACGCGCTTTAGAGGGTAAAGACACCATCATCGGTGTTGCCGGTTGTGTGGTTCAGGCTGAAGACGAGCAAATTGCCAAACGCGCCCCGTTTGTTGACTTTGCCACCGGACCGCTGACCTACCATCGCCTGCCTGAAATTTTAGCCAAAGTCTATCGCAAAAGAGGTCACAGCATCATAGACACCGAGTTTCCGGCAGAATCAAAATTTGACTTTTTACCGGAAAATAAATCCACTGGCGGTTGCTCCTTTTTAGCCATCCAAGAAGGCTGCAACAATTTTTGCACTTATTGCGTTGTTCCCTACACCCGCGGGGTTGAAACCTCCCGCCCCATTGAGCAAGTTCTGGACGAGGCCAAAAGATTAGTTTCCACCGGTAGCGTCGAAATTAACTTGCTCGGCCAAAACGTTAACTCTTACCACGGCGAAGACGCCTCCGGCAAAGAGCGCAATCTGGCATATCTCTTACGCAAATTAGCTGAGCTTGATGGTCTCAAACGCATCCGTTATACCACCTCTTACCCGGCGGATATGACTGACGATTTAATTGCTTGCCACCATGATTTGGACAAGCTGATGCCCTACTTGCATTTGCCTGTTCAATCAGGCTCTGACAAGATTCTCAAAGCCATGAACCGTCGCCATACCCGAGATGACTATTTGCGTGTGATTGAAAAGCTTTATGCCGCCAATTCCAAGCTTCGAATGTCCTCTGACTTTATCGTTGGTTTTCCGGGCGAAACCGATGACGATTTCAAGCAAACACTCGACATCGTCAATCAGGTTAAATATATTCAGGCTTTTTCGTTCAAATACAGCAAGCGCGCCGGCACCCCCGCAGCCATTATGCCCAATCAGGTAGAAGAAAAAGTCAAAAAAGAACGTTTGGATATTTTGCAAGACCTATTGTTCTCATATCAAGAAAAATTCAATCTCGCCAGTGTTGGCAAAACGATGCCGGTTTTGTTTGAGCACAAAGGGCGCCACAGCGGACAGCTAATCGGCCGCACACCATATATGCAAAACGTCCACGTTGAGATTGCAAAAGAATTTTTAAACAAAATTGTTGATATAACAATAACTTCCGCAACAGTAAATTCATTGACGGGAGAGCTGGCGGAAACTAACCAAAAAGCGTCATGAAAGGGTGATTACCATGGCAGAAATTAGCTTTGAATTATACAACAACCAACTGGTTCAACAACTGGTCGGCCCGCAAGATTCCAACCTCAAGCTGATAGAAAAACTCTTAAACGTCAGCATCAGTTCCTTTGGCAATCAAATCACGATTCAAGGCGGCGGTGCTGCCATTGAGCAAGCCAAAACTGCGATTGACATACTTTACACCAAAGTCAGCAAAGGCATTGATGTCAACGAACAAGAGGTCAAAGCCGCGGTTCGCATGAGTGATGAGGGCTCAGCCAAAATCACCGACCAAAACTTAAATGATATTGTCTTAAAGACCAAAAAACGCCACATTTACCCACGTTCGGCCACTCAAGCCAAATATATCCAAGAAATGATGCAAAATGAGTTGGTTTTCGGCCTGGGGCCTGCTGGTACGGGTAAAACTTATTTGGCCGTGGCTTTAGCCGTTGCCATGATGTTGGAAGGCCGAATTGATAAAATCATTTTATCTCGTCCGGCGGTTGAAGCTGGCGAAAACTTAGGTTTCTTGCCCGGTGACTTAAAAGACAAAGTTGACCCATACCTTCGCCCGCTCTATGATGCCTTGTACGAGATGTTACCGGCCGAACAAGTTGATAAAAAATTAGCCATTGGCGAAATTGAGATTGCCCCTCTGGCCTTCATGCGTGGTCGTACTCTCTCTAATGCCTTTGTAATTTTGGATGAGGCCCAAAACACCACCCCGATGCAAATGAAAATGTTTTTAACCCGTTTGGGTGAGAATTCCCGCATGGTTGTCAACGGCGACTTAAGCCAAGTCGACTTGCCGCGCGGCACAATTTCCGGCTTAAAAGATGCGCTTGATACGCTAAAAAACATCACCAACATTTCTTCGGTAACCTTCAGTGCCTCTGACGTTGTCCGCCATGGTCTGGTTGCCAAGATTGTTAAAGCCTATGAAGAAAGAACTAAAAAGCAACAAGCCCATGATTAAACATCAACTGGAAATCTCAATTAATGAGCCAAATTGGTCAAAAGCCCTCCCCGAAGTAGAGACCATCTCCGGGGAGGTCTTTTCGCAAGTATTAGACTATGTTTCTACCCACGAAGATATAGATTTTTTAGGCTTAAACAAATCCATCAATGTTAATCTCTGCCTCAGCAATGATGCCGAAGTCCACGCCTTAAACAAAGAATTTCGCGGTATGGATAAGCCCACCAATGTCTTATCTTTTGCCAATATTGATGACGATTCTTTTGATGCCTTATGTCAGTCTGAACCAGAAATTGAATTAGGCGACATCATCATCGCACTCGAAACCATGGAGCGTGAATCCAAGGAGCAAGAAATCACTTTTCACGACCACTATTGTCACCTCTTGGCTCATGGTCTGTTACACCTTTTAGGCTACGACCATATTGAAGAAGATGAAGCTCGCCATATGGAAAGCTTTGAAATTGCCATTTTGCAACAACTCAACATCTCAAACCCTTATGAGGAAGAAGAATGAATCACATCCGCACCTTGCTGATGAACAATCCCCTGTCAACAGCTTTTGCTCTTGGAATTTTAAGCATTGCGGCACTTCCGCCGTATTTTTGTTTTCCGATACTCTTTCTCACTTTAAGCGGATTATTTTACCTAATGCAAAACGCCCAAACCGGCAAAAACTGGTTTAAGCTGGGCTATTGGTTTGGCTTTGGATTTTATGCCTTTGGCCTGGCATGGATAGGCAACGCTCTATTGATAGACGCCAAAACTTTTGGCTGGCTTTACCCGTTAGTTTTGCTTGCATCGGGCGGATTTTTCGGGCTATTCACAGCCTTTCCCGCGCTTTTGAGTTTTTACTTTAAGAATATTTACGCCCGCTATTTGGCATTTAGTGCCTTATGGGTTATCTTTGAATGGATAAGGAGTTTTATTTTCACCGGTTTTCCGTGGAACTTACTGGGAACCACATTAGCTTTTTCCCCCACGACCATCCAACTTGCCTCTGTCATCGGAACATATGGACTATCACTCTTAGTTCTGATGGCAACTTTGGCTCCGGCATTATATTTTTGCAATCCCGGCAAGCACAGCCTTGCGTTATCTTTAAGCCTCATAGTCTTTTTGTCGGCGCTGGATTTGTCATATGGTCTTTGGCGCATAAACAAATACAGCGATTCGCAAGCAAGCGACATCAAAATCCGAATTGTCCAACCCTCCATTCCGCAAACCATGAAATGGTCACCGGTTGCATTAGATGAAAACATTAATAAATACATTGCACTCAGTCGCTCAAAAGGCTTGGAAGACATAGACTTTATCATTTGGGGAGAGACAGCCAGTCCTTTTCCCTTGGATTATGATAATTACTATCGCGAACTGGTTACCAACGCCATCTCCGAAAAAGGTCACCTAATTACCGGCTCTTTACGTTATGAAGCCGATGAAAACGACTTTTACCAACCGCTCAACTCAATGTTTATTTTAAACAAACACGGCGTAATTGAAGCATATTATGACAAGAATCATCTGGTACCGTTTGGTGAATATATTCCCTTTAGAGAATATTTGCCCAAATGGGTTCGTCCCATCACCAACACCATAGCCAACTTCAAATCCGGTACAGGATTAAAAAACATTCAAATTGGCTCATATCCGAGTCTAGGAGCTCTTATATGTTACGAAGTTATATTTCCCGCCCAGGTAGTAGATGAGGACAACAAACCCCAATGGCTGGTTAACTTAACCAATGATGGTTGGTACGGCAATAGTTCCGGCCCGTATCAACACTTGGTAACGGCTCAAATGCGCGCTGTAGAAGAAGGAATGACTATTGTTCGCGCCGCCAATACCGGTATTAGCGCCCTCATAGACAGACTAGGGCAAATTCGCAATACTCTGGAACTGAATCAAGCAGGAATACTAGATGTAAACCTCCCTAAAAAGCTCACGATTTCAACGTTTTATGGAAAAAATAATAACTTTATACCATTAATATTATGTTTTTTGAATTTAACATTCGGATTTATAATTCTAATTGCAAAGAAATAACGCTTTGAAAAATAACAAAAAAATTTATTAAGAATAGTATTTTTATTAAACAATATAAAATATTATATAAATATTTGTTGACGAACTAAGTCTAAAATCCTATTTATAAGGTATCAACGTAATCAAAAGGAAACAAAAATGACGACAGAAACTATAAAAAAATCTAGCCGAGGTAGAACGCCTACCGGGCAACCAAATCCGATTGATGTCCACGTAGGAAACCGTATCAGATTAAGACGTACCTTATTAGGATTAAGCCAAGAAAAATTGGCCAGTCTTTTAGGGTTGACTTTTCAACAGGTTCAAAAATATGAACGTGGTATGAATCGTGTTGGGGCCAGCCGTTTATGGGACATCGGCAAAGTATTGGAAGTTCCTGTCGGCTTTTTCTATGAAGATATGGATAAATCCGTAGCCAACCAAAGTCCGAGAATGTTCAGCCTATCTGACAGTGCGCCCGAATGCTTGGCCGAAGATGATGCCGAATTTGACTCTGACCCGATGAACAGGCAAGAAACCATTGAGTTGGTTAAGGCTTACTACAAAATTCCTAATCGTAAAGCTGCCAAACATATGTTTGACCTGATAATCGCCATGTCCAAGACGACTTATAACAACAATGACGATGACGATAAGGAATAAAATTCAAAACAATTAAAAAAAGCTGGCAAAACGCCGGCTTTTTTTTTATACTCAGCTCTGGTAAAATAAAAAGGATTAAAAAGATGAGCACCTTATTCACCAGCGAAGCTGTTTCCGAAGGACATCCGGACAAAGTCTGCGACCAAATTTCCGACGCATTGGTCGATTTGTTTTTAACGATTGACCCTAAAGCACGCACCGCCATAGAAGTATTAGCCACCACCAATCGCGTTATCATTTCCGGCGAAACCAAGTGTAATGCCTATATCTCTGCCGAACAAATTGAAGATTGCGTCCGTCGCACGGTTTGCAAAATCGGTTACGACCAAAAAGGTTTCAGCTGGCAAACGCTCAAAATTTCAAACTACCTGCACCACCAATCCTCCGACATTGCCTTAGGAGTTGACAAAGAAGGCGCCGGCGACCAAGGCATTATGTTTGGCTATGCCAAAAAAGAGCAAGGAATAGAAAGCCACTATATGCCGTTAGCCATTTATCTTGCCAACAATATCTTGCGCAATTTAAGCCTTGCCCGCCATAAGCAAGAAATTATCGGTATTGAGCCGGATGCCAAAAGCCAAGTCACCTTAGAATATGACGATTCCGGCAAACCCGTTGCCATCAAAAAGCTGGTATTATCCACCCAACATCAAGAAAATCTTTCGCAAGAACAAGTCCGTGAAATTGCCAAAAAATACATTGCACAAAGTATTCCGCAAGGCTGGATGCCTAAAGATGAAGACATCTTAATCAATCCCACGGGGCGCTTTGTCATTGGAGGTCCGGACGGAGATACGGGACTAACCGGTCGCAAAATCATTGTAGATACTTATGGCGGCTATGCCCCGCACGGCGGCGGTGCTTTTTCAGGCAAAGACCCCACCAAAGTTGACCGCTCCGCCGCCTATATGTTGCGCTACCTTTCTAAGAACATTGTTGCTGCCGGCTTAGCCGAAGAATGCTTGTTGCAAATTTCTTATGCTATTGGGATTGCCGAGCCCCTATCTCTTTATATCAACACCTTTAACACCAATCATACCGATGAAAATAAAATCTTATCTTTCATCAAAAAAAATATTGATTTAACCCCATCGGGGATTATAAAACACCTTGACCTCAACCGCCCGATATACTCTCCGACAGCCGCCTATGGTCACTTTGGTCGCTCTGCCGGAGAACAAGGCAGTTTCAGTTGGGAAAAATTAGATTTAACGGAAGAACTCAAATCATGTTTATAGATGACAGACCGCATTTTTTCGGACGCCGCAAAGGCCGCGTTATCCGCAAAACCAAAACCACTTTGTTGGAAACATTTTTGCCAACTCTAAAAATAGATGAGCAAACCGACTTTACCGCCCCTGATTTATTTGGCGTACCTGTCAAGCAAATTTGTTTAGAGATTGGTTTCGGCAATGGCGAACACCTTGCCGGACAGGCCAAAAACAATCCCGATGTCGGTTATATCGGAGCCGAAGTTTTTCAAAACGGCGTAGCCAACCTTCTCTCACTCATCACCGGCATAAAAGTCACCGCCGACCTTCCCGAAACCATCACTTTGGAAAAAGGGCGTGTTGACAATATTCGCGTCTGGGATAATGACATCCGCCTTTTGTTCAAAAGTATGCCCGATAATTTTTTAGATAAGGTCTATCTTCTGTTTCCCGATCCATGGCCCAAAAAGCGCCATGCCTCCAGACGTTTTGTAAACCAAGACAACCTCAAAGAATTGGCGCGTATTCTAAAGCCGGGCGGTATTTTACGCATAGCCACCGACCACAAAGTATACAAATCCTGGACCTTACATCAAATGCATGATTGCCCGCTGTTTCGCTGGACTGCCACTTGCGGCAATGATTGGAAACATGAACCCAAAGATTGGGTCCAAACCAAATATCAAAGGAAAGCGCTTAAAGAAGGACGCCGTCCGGTCTTTTTAGACTATGAAAAGCTCTGATTAATAAGACGGAACGGTTGAAATCGTTGGATTAATATTTGGCTCTTCTATTTGGTTAACATCACTGTCGGGATAAGATTGAACATCATAAATACGTCCACCCGATTCATAAAGCGTGTTTTGAATTTGGCTATTAACCTGTTGTGGCGTTTCCGAAGATACCGATGGATTTTGCGGCAAGTTCTCCTGAATTGCCCCTTGCGGCAAAGCCTGAGGCATCAAAGACTGCACGGCTGGTAATTCTTTTTGAACAGGTATCAAGGCCGGCATATTTTCTGCCTCATCCGGATTAACAATCGGGTCACCTAACGGATTTTCATCACCGCTTTTCTGTTCCACCTTAAAAGTATTAACTTTTCCGTCAGCACTTTGTGCCGCACCATAAACCGTCACCTCGCCAGAGCCGCTGTCATCCACCACATTAAGATTTTGCGCCTGCACCCAACCACTTTCCAAAACGAAAGTCATCACCAAAGCTAATCCGCCTCTCAGCATTTTTATTTTCCTCATTTTAAACAAACCTACAACAAAGATAATCCTCATTAGCACAAAAACAAGGCGGAGAAACAAAATTTCTCCGCCTGGCAACTTGTAACGTGTTTGTCTAAGATTAGATTAAACGCATTGTATCTTGGGCAATAACCAATTCTTCATTAGTCGGCACCACAAATACTCTGACTTTCGAGCCTTTCTTAGAAATTTCAATTTTCTCGCCGCGTTTGCTGTTGGCTTCTTCATCAAGCTCAATCCCCAAATAAGCCAAACGCTCGCACAGCATTTTACGCACCATCGGAGAATTTTCACCGATACCGGCCGTAAAGGCAATCGCATCAACTCCGCCCAAAACAGCGATATAGCTACCGATAAAGCGTAAAATTGTGTGAATATAAACATTAGTTGCCGTAATGGCGTCTTCATGACCGGCCAAACAAGCTGCTTCCACATCGCGGTTATCCGAATAGCCGCAAAGTCCGAGCATACCGCTTTCTTTGTTCAACAAACGATTAACATCATCAATGCTTTTTCCTTGCGTTTTCATAATGTGCAACGGAATATACGGGTCAATATCGCCGCAACGCGTACCCATCATCACTCCGGCCAAAGGCGTAAAGCCCATAGACGTATCAACGCACTTACCGTTTTCAACCGCCGAAATCGACGCCCCGTTTCCAATATGGCAAACAATAATTTTACCTTCTTTACCGATTAATTTTGCAACTTCTTTAGAAACATAATAGTGAGAAGTACCATGAGCGCCATAACGACGAATTTGATATTTGGTATATTGCTCTAATGGCAACGGATAAAGATAAGCCTCCGGTTTCATACTCTGGTGGAAGGCCGTATCAAAAACCACAACTTGTTTAACATCCGGAATCAAGGCTTTCATAGCTTTCAAACCCAAAACGGCAGCCGGATTATGCAGCGGAGCCAAAGCCGACAATTCATCGATTTGGTCAATAACTTTATCGGTCACAAAGGTAGATTCTTTAAAGATAGAACCGCCTTGAACGATTCTATGTCCGACGCCGGCCAATTCACTCATACTGTTGAGAGCCCCGTTGAGCAACAAAGCAAATACTTCGCGAATAGCCTCTTGGTGCGATGGCAAATCAACGGTTTTGGTAATTTTATCATTATCACCGATTTTAATGGTAACAAACGAATTATCAATACCGATACGATCAGCCAAACCTTTAGCGATCACTTCATACTTATCTCCATCGACCCCAAAAAGTTGATACTTCAAAGAAGATGACCCGGAGTTCAAAACCAAAATTTTTTTCATACCACTATCCTTATAAGTAAAATTAAGACAAATGAACTGATTGCAAAGCGGTAATGGCAATCATACCGACAATATCTTCCACCAAAGAACCGCGCGACAAATCATTAACCGGTGCATTTAAGCCTTGCAACATCGGGCCGTAAGATTCGCAACCGCCGATTCTTTGCAAGAGTTTGTAACCGATATTTCCGGCATCCAAATTCGGGAAAATTAAAACTTTTGCCTTACCGGCAACATGGCTGTCCGGTGCTTTTTTGTGAGCTACCACGTCATTCAACGCGGCATCTGCTTGCATTTCACCGTCCAGTTCAATACCCTTACCGGCATATTCTT
This sequence comes from uncultured Alphaproteobacteria bacterium, assembly GCA_944393175.1. Classification (GTDB taxonomy): domain Bacteria; phylum Pseudomonadota; class Alphaproteobacteria; order RF32; family CAG-239; genus Scatocola. The sequence goes on from CALXZH010000019.1 coordinate 22,414, forward strand.
CGGTTTTAAGAGCTTCTTGTGCCATTGCGGTTGCACGTTTAACCTTATCCACCGAGTCTCCTTTACCGGAACTTCTGGTTGAATAAGACAACATGGCAATTTTTGGTTCAATACCGAATTGCAGAGCGGTTTCGGCACTGGTCAAAGCAATATCGCACAATTCTTTATCAGTTGGGTCAATCACGACGGCACAGTCAGATAACAAATAAGCTTCATCATCTTTAACCGAAATCAAGGCCGCCGAAACCCCGCGGTCTTTATGAGCCGATTTAATAATTTGCAAAGCCGGACGCACGGTATCGGCTGTAGAGTGATTAGCTCCCGAGAGCATTCCGTCGGCATCTCCTGCCTTAACCATCAAGGTACCGAAGTAGTTGTAATTTTTTGCAGTTTCAAGAGCTTGTTCCTCGGTCATACCTTTGGCTTTTCTGAGTTCGAACAACAGATTTGCATAACTTTGCAATTTAGCAGATGTTTCAGGTTTAATAACGGAGATTCTGTTCATACTCCAATTATTTTTAGCAAAATATTCTTTAATTTGAGTCTCATCACCTAAAATAATCAAAGAAGCGACTTCTTCATCGGCAATGATATGTGCAGCCTTTAAAATGCGTTCATCTTCTCCTTCAGGCAACACGATGGTTTTTTGATATTTTTTTGCTTTCAGGAGCAAATTTTTCAAATAATTGCTTTCTTTCATATTCGTAAACCTTTTCGATAGAGTTTTAGAGATTATTTTTTTAGTAATAAACAACAAACTCAAACAAAAGTCTACCCAGAAATTAACCTGTATGCATACAAATATAGGATTTATAAGAAAAAACTTTTGCTTTTTACGGCAAAGTGCACTATCATCGGCACAAGTTAAAAAAGCAATAATCAAGAGGATAAAAAAATGGAAAGGACGCTATCAATTATTAAACCGGACGCGACCAGCCGCAATATTACAGGACAAGTAAATGCCATGATTGAAGGAGCCGGCTTAAAGATTGTTGCCCAAAAGCGCATTTGGCTCTCAGAGTCCCAAGCAGAAGAATTTTACATTGAACATAAAGATAAGGCCTTTTTCAGCGGATTAGTAGAATTTATGACCTCAGCTCCGATAGTTGTACAAGTACTGGAGGGAGAGAACGCCATAGAGCAATACCGTAAAATCATGGGAGCAACCAATCCGGCTGTTGCCGAAGAAGGCACAATCAGAAAAACCTTCGCACTTTCCATAGACAAAAACACGGTACATGGTTCCGATTCACCGGAATCTGCCGCAAGAGAAATAAGCTTTTTCTTCTCACAGGTAGAGATTGTCGGATAAGGAGAGATTCGTGCCTAAACTGCCATCGTTTTTGCTCTTTCTGAGCATATTTTTCATCACTCTTCCGCTTAAAGCTGAAGATATGAGTTTGTATGATGTTGATATAAGAATTGACGTCACTTCCAATAATGCCTCGCAAGCCCGAGAAAAAGGAATGAATGATGCCAATCGTCAAGCAGTAATGACCGTAGCCAAAAGATTAACCACCGCGGAAGGCAGCAAAGTTTTAGAGCACCTAAACGATAACCAAATTCTAAATTTCATAAAAGAAGTTACGGTAGAAGATGAAAAAGTATCAGATGTTCGTTATATGGCCAATTTAAAAATCACCATAAATGCGGATATTCTCAAAGCTTACCTTTCAGAAAAAAATGCGCCTTACGCAATGGTAGAAGAAAGCAAGATCATCATAATACCGCTTTTTAGAGAATTCAGCACGGATGCGCCCATGTTATGGGAAGAAAACAATCTCTGGCGTCAAGCTTGGATAAATGCGCCGCTCACAACCGGCCCGATAAAAATTTATGCTCTCGGAGAAGACGCCAATCAACAAATCACCGCGGCACAAGCTCTGCAAATGAACGGCATAATTCTTGACCAAATTGCAAACGATAACCAAACCAGAAACATATATATTGCCGATGCCTTTTACGACGGCATTGATGGACTTGAAATCACTTTATCAAATTATGCCAACGGCGCGCAAACAACCATCAAAGTTCCCGGCATGAGAAGTCCGCAGCTTTTTTCTGATGCCGTACAAAAAGTAAAAGAATACATAATTGGTCAGGCCCAACAACAAACGCAAGCCATAAACACCGCGGCGCAAGAAATCACTGTTTTATATAACTATGCAAACTTACAAGATTGGGTCAATTTGCAAAAAACAATCAAAGGATCATCAGGCGTCACCGACTTAAGAACTGATGCGCTCGGCAACGGCAGTGCTCAATTCAAAATCACATTTAACGGTGCTTTCGACAGACTGCAAAGAGCCTTAAGAGACAAAAGATTAAATCTAACGGCTTATGACGGATTTTATAATCTGGAACGTTATTAAAAACCACTAAAGGAGAAAGACAATGGTTTTTCAAAAAAAAGAAAACCGCAATTGGGTATTTTGGCTAACGCTTTTTGTTTTATTTTGTTTAGCCGTTTATGCCTTAAAATCTGTTTTACTCCCCTTTGTGGCCGGCATCATCATCGGTTATTTGCTTGATCCCTGGGCATCTTATTTTGAGAACCACGGAATGAACCGAACATTAGCCACATTTTTAGTTTTGTTTTTAGTTATCATCATAATGGTTCCGGCGTTGCTGATTCTCTTTGGGATTATTGATGAACAAATCGGACGTTTTTTAAATGCTCTTCCGCAATACATATCCAGTTTCTTAAAAAAGATTGAGCCGATAATTCAAGAACTTCAATCCCGCATTCCCTCACTTGAAGCCGATAAAATCAAAGGATACATCCGCAGCAATATGTCTAACGGGCTCAAAATATTCGGCTCTCTGGTCAGAAGTATCATCAGCAGCGGATTTGCCTTTTTCAACCTGCTTTCTCTTCTGCTAATCACGCCGGTTGTCGCTTTTTATATGCTGAGAGATTGGGATAAGTTCATTGCGAAAGTAGATAGCCTTTTGCCTGTCAAATCGCAAGATTCCATAAGAGAACAAGCCAAAGAAATCGACAAGACTTTAGCCGGTTTCATCCGCGGACAATTAAGCGTTTGCCTCATTTTAGGAACCTATTATTCCATGGGCCTATATTTTGTAGGGCTAGAGCTTGGTGTCGTTGTTGGTTTTATGGCCGGTATTATTTCATTTATTCCCTACATCGGCAGCATATCGGGATTCGTCGTCAGCCTATGCATAGCCTTTGCACAATTTGACAGTTTAACGCCGATTCTCCAAGTTGTAGCAGTCTTTTTGAGCGGACAATTCATTGAAGGCAATTTTCTCACTCCGAAATTGGTGGGTGACAATGTCGGCTTGCATCCGGTATGGGTTATGTTTGCCTTGCTTGCCGGCGGCGTTTTATTGGGTTTCTTAGGCTTAATGATTGCCGTTCCCGTAGCAGCAATTATAGGTGTTCTTATCCGCCATGCTATCATCAACTATAAGCAAAGCGATTTATATTTGGAATAGCCGTTCAAAAAACAAAAGAAAAGCCTTAAAAACTGAGTTATCTTAAGACTTATTTTAGAATTGCCCACTATGATAAACTCCAATATCATCTATCACTAAAGGGGTTGCTATGTTATACGCTTTGCTTACGTCCGCAGACACAATTATTTTAAGAACGCTTGCGGCATTTTTTATATCTTTGGGATTATCATTATCCTTTGGAAATAAATTAATTGATTTTCTTCATCATCATCAAAGCAAAGGACAACCCATCCGCGAAGACGGTCCGCAAAGCCACTTACTGACCAAAAAAGGCACCCCGACCATGGGAGGTCTGCTGATTTTAGGCACCACAATTGTTGCCACTTTGCTTTGCGCTAATTTGCAAAATCCCTTTATCTGGATATGTTTATTGGTACTGTTAACCTACGGCACCACAGGTTTTATAGATGATTATGTTAAAGTAACCAAACAAACCTCCAATGCCATGACTGCCAAAATGAAATTGGTATTACAATTCACCACAGCCCTAATTGCTGTTGGTGTCATTTCCTATGCCACTCCGGAAGGCTATCGCTATAGTTTAACCATTCCGTATTTTAAAGATTTGGCCGTTAATCTATGCTGGTTTTACATTCCCTTTGCCATGATAGTAATTGCCGGAGCGTCCAACGCCGTAAATTTAACGGATGGTTTGGACGGCCTTGCCTCTGGTTTATTGATATTAAGTTTTCTGGTTTTTATGATTTTTGCCTATACATGCGGAACATCCATCGCCCCTGAGTTTACATCATTTATCATCCCCGCTGCCGGAGAAATAAGTGTCTTGTGCTCAGCCGTTATCGGAGGCTGTCTTGGATTTTTATGGTTCAACGCCCCAAAAGCCAAAGTCTTTATGGGCGATACGGGTTCGCTTTCCTTGGGCGCTCTGTTAGGCACCATAGCGGTAATGACCAAACACGAAATTCTGCTAGCCATAGTCGGAGGCGTTTTTGTCATAGAAACCGTTTCGGTAATGATACAAGTAACCTATTTCAAAAGAACGGGAGGCAAGCGCTTTTTCAAAATGGCACCGATACATCACCATTTTGAGCAGTTAGGCTGGCCGGAAACCACGGTAACCATCCGCTTCTGGATTATAGGTTTTATTTTAGCCGTTATAGGTTTATGCAGTTTACTCTAGAAGGAGGAGCGGGTGTTTTCATTTTCACGTAACAGTCGTTCGCAAATAGCCAACTGGTGGTGGACCGTTGACAAGGTTTTGCTGACTCTGGTAACCATACTCATTTTGATAGGTATTTTTCTAAATTTTTCCGCCAGTCCGGCCGTAGCTCGCCGCATTGGTGCCGATAGCTTTCACTTTGTTAAAAGACAGCTTTTTTTCATTCCCATAGCCATCTGCTTAATGCTATACCTTTCCATGCAAAATCTCAAATTTATCAGACGGACAGCCATCATTGGCTATGGCATAGCAATGATTTTAATGGTTTTGACCTTATTTTGGGGAGAAGAGACCAAAGGAGCATCGCGCTGGATAAGGATTTTAGGCTTTTCTCTGCAACCATCCGAATTCATCAAACCGACATTTGCGGTAGTTGCCGCATGGCTGTTTGATGCACAAAAAAAATATCAAGATATTCCGGGAACTTTACTGTCCTCAATTTTATTTGCCATCACCCTAACCTTGTTATTGCTTCAGCCCGATATTGGTATGTCTTTTGTTGTCACCGTCATTTGGGGTTTTCAATTATTTTTAAATGGCTTGTCATTGATATTGGTGGGCTTTGCCATTTTAGCAGGCATTATAGCCTTAGTTGCAGCGTTTTTTATCTTTCCGCACTTTCATACCCGTGTCATGCAATTTGTTGCCTCAGAAAACGAAGTCAGTTATCAAGTCAAAAAAGCCATGGAAGCCTTTGAAAACGGCAATCTTTTTGGCAGGGGCCCCGGCGAAGGTGTAGTTAAGTTAAATATTCCGGATGCCCACACCGATTTTATATTTGCCGTAGCGGGAGAAGAATTTGGTTTAATTTTATGTTTAATTTTGGTAGGATTATTTGCAGCCATAGTTATCCGCTCCATGCTCATCTCGCTAAAAGACAATAACCTGTTTATTATTCTGTCGGCAGCGGCACTATCGGCGTCATTCGGCTTACAAGGAATAATCAATATGGCCTCAACCTTACACTTAATTCCCACCAAGGGCATGACCCTGCCGTTTATTTCCTATGGTGGTTCATCAATTCTAGCCACTTCGTTGGGAATAGGGATGCTTCTGGCCATTACACGTAAAAACGTTCACGCGGAGGATAAAGATGACTCAGACTAAAGATAGTTCTCTTAGCTCAAAACCTTTGATTATACTCACGGCGGGAGGTACGGGCGGTCACGTTTTTCCGGCAGAATCTCTGGCCGAAGAATTAAGCAAACGAGGTTTTGAATTAGCCTTGGTCACGGATTCTCGCGGCAAAAACAACTATCACGGCAAATTAAACGAAATTCCGAACTACTCGGTATTATCCGGACCTTTAGTCGGAAAATCAAAACTCAACAAAATAAAAAGTTTGCTAAAAACTTGTTTAGGAATAGTACAAGCCGGCATCATCTTACTTCGCAAAAAGCCGATATGTGTCGTCGGGTTTGGAGGATACGCCTCTTTCCCTTGCTGTATGGCAGCCATTTTATTGGGAGTTGACTTAGTTATTCATGAACAAAACTCAGTCATGAGCCGTACCAATAGATTTTTAAGCAAATACGCCACGCTCATTGCCCAAAGTTTCCGTAATGCGAAATACACGCCGTTACACGTCAAAAGCATTCTAACCGGCATGCCGATTCGCGCATCTATCTCCGCCCTAAACGGCAACCCCTACCCCAAACTTCAAGGAGAAAAATTTAATCTTCTTGTAATAGGCGGCAGCCAAGGTGCCAAAATATTTGGGGAGATTATTCCTGAAGCGGTTAAATTATTACCCGAAGAAATTCGTCATAATCTCAAAATTACGCAACAATGCAAAGAAGAAGACATCACAGCGGTTAAAGAAATCTACGCACAAAGCGGTTGTGAATTAGATATATCAAGCTTTTTTAACGATATGCCGAAACTCTATACGCAAAGTCACTTAATAATCTCACGCGCCGGAGCATCTTCGGTTTTTGAAATTGCGGCAGCAGGTTTGCCATCAATACTAATCCCGCTGCCCACCGCGGCTGATGACCACCAAACAGCCAATGCACGCTACATTACGGACTTTAACGGCGGCATAGCCATAACCCAAAAAGACTTTACCCCCGAAAAGCTATCAAAAATTTTAGAAGATTTAATTTCTCATCCTGAACGCCTGCAGCAAATGTCGTTAAGCATCAGACGCTCAGCCATTACCGACGCCTCTGAGCGTTTGGCTGATGCCATAGAAAAAGAAATCATAACCAAGCGATAGGAGAAGAAAAATGTTGCACTTGTTTCGTCCCAGTCTGGTAGACATACTTCCTGAAGTACGCGGTAAATATCAAAAGAATGTGCCTTTAAGCAAGCATACGTGGTTTGGTGTCGGCGGTCCGGCAGAAGTTATGTATCACCCTCTTGATGCTGACGATTTAAGTCATTTTATTCGCAACAAGCCCTATAATTTACCAATGTGCATCATTGGCGGCGGCAGCAACCTTTTAGTTCGAGACGGAGGGATTCCGGGCGTTGTTATAAAATTAGATTCTCCTGCTTTTCGCAAAATTAGCATTCAAGACAATTTAATTACTTGCGGCGCGGGTGTAAAAAACACCGAACTCAAAAAAATAATGTTGGACAATAAGCTTGGAGGGTTAGAATTTTTATGTTCCATCCCCGGAGTAATCGGAGGTTCGGTAAAAACCAATGCCGGTTGTTTTGGCAGCGAAATAAAAGATGTGATAGAAAAAGCAAGCATAATTAACGATGCCGGTGAAATAAAAGAGATAGGAGTCTCAGACCTTTTATTATCTTATCGCAGCAGCCATTTTCCCGACGATTGGATAATTCTGTCGCTAACACTGCGCACGCATCCGTCCACGGAAGAAGAAATAAGGAAAAAGCTCGACGAGCAAAAGGCCTATCGCAGCAAAAATCAGCCTTATAATGCCAAAACTGCCGGTTCAACTTTCAAAAATCCCGAAGGATTAAAAGCCTGGGAATTAATCAAGAAATCGGGATGTTGCAATCTAAGTGTCGGCGGAGCAAAAGTCTCCGATATCCACTGTAATTTTTTAATTAACACCGGCAATGCGACTGCCCAAGACATAGAAACATTAGGCGAAACGATAATTCAAAGAGTTAAACAAAGCACATCCATCACTTTGGAATGGGAAATCAAACGACTGGGGATACAAAAATAAACCATGGCAGGACAAAAAAATCCGACAATAGCGCCAGCGGCCGCAGTCAGCATACCCACCCGCATCAGCCTTCCGAGAGAATGGCCGTTTCGGCTTGCCGGAAATTTATTTTTTTTAATTGTGATAGGAGCCCTGGCCTCCGCCATAATTACGATTAAAACCAATTTAATCGGTCGCAAATTAACTGATTTAAGTACGGAATTCTATAATTACACCAGCCAAATAGGATTTACGTTGGATGACATCATCGTAAGCGGACGCCACAAAACCACCAAAGAAGAGCTCAAAGATGCATTACAATTAACTCGTGACAGCAACATTTTAACTCTGGATTTAGACGCCATACGCGAACAATTAGAAGCATTGCCGTGGATTCGCTCGGCACAAATCAGCCGTCATTATTTTCCCAATATTCTGCAAATAGATTTAGAAGAACGTGAAGTAGAAAGCATCTGGCAAATCAACAATCGTTTTCACCCCATTGACAAAGAGGGACACGTTATTGATGCACCTTATGTATCCTCACGTCCCATCTTGTTAATTGTTGGAGAAGGAGCTCCTGAAAACATTCCGCAGTTAATGCAAATAATATCCCAAGACAAAGAAATTTTTTCGCGCATAAAGGTAGCGAACTACATATCCAACCGCCGCTGGGATTTAATTTTAGATGACATAGAAAACGGCATAACCATAAAACTTCCGGCCCAAGGCCAAGACAAGGCTTGGAAAAAATTAGTAAAATTAAATAACACGCAAGGACTTCTTAAACGTAAATTAACCATAATTGATTTAAGATTCCCCCATAAAGTAATCGTCAAATTAGGAAAGATGACAAAAGAAGAGCGGCAACGCTTAAAAGATGTCAAAGAAAGCCTAATGTAAAAATCGAAACGAGGGATAAATTGACACATTCATTTAACCGCCTAACCACGATAGCCGCGTTAGACATTGGCTCATCAAAAATATGTTGCCTGATAGCAAAAATCAGCCGCGACAAAAAAATAAATATCGTCGGATACGGTTATAATGCGTCAAAGGGCATAAAAAACGGAATTGTTACAGACATCAATCAAGCCACACTGGCCGTGTGCAATGCTGTTGAGACGGCAGAACAAATGGCCAATGAGCGCATTAACCGCATTATTGTAAATATTTCCAGCGACAGAATAAAGAGCAATCTGAAAGGCGCCACGATAGCCATTAATCGCAATCGTCCGGTTAATGATTTAGACATCAAAAAAGTAATCGAAAAAGGCATTAATAAAATCAACGTTGAAGACAACGAGTTGATTCACTGTCTCCCCACCAACTATCGTTTGGATTTGGGTGAAGAGATAAAAGACCCTCGCAACATATACGGTGAAAACTTATCGGTAAACATCCTCTTAGGCATGATTCCCGACATTCAATTCAAAAATTTATCCACTGTTATAGAAAATGCACATCTTGAGATTGCCGAAAAAGCTTTTTCGGCATATGCATCGGGCCTGTCTTGTTTAGTTGATGACGAAAAAGAAATCGGTGCCACGATTGTAGACATTGGCGGCGGCACAACCGACATAGCCACCTTTAAGCATGGCTATCCGATAGCTTTTTCTTCCATAGGTGTTGGCGGCAACAATGTTACCAACGATATAGCTTGGGGTTTAACCACATCTTTCACCCATGCCGAAAGATTAAAAACCTTACATGGTTGCGCTTTTATGACTTCACAAGATAAGGAAGATTTAATCAACGTCTATCCCGTCGGAGAAGAAGACGACAGCCTCATCAAACAAGTTCCGAAAGCAGAATTAATAAGCATCATCACACCGCGTATTGAAGAAATATTTGAGTTGGTAAATAAGAAACTTTCCGAACACGGACTAAAAGATATTAGTTCACACCGGGTTGTCTTAACCGGCGGAGGTTCTCAGCTTTCAGGTATTCGTGATGTAGCCACCATGATACTTGACAAGCAAGTACGCATCGGCCGCCCCAAAAATGTTCTCAACCTACCCGATAATTTATACAATCCCTGTTTTTCAACGGCCGTCGGCTTATTATTATTTGCGCTGAACTATAGCGAACGAAAGCCCAATAAAATAATCAGCAAACCCATATCCGGCAATTCGGGATTAAGCCGAATTATGAGTTGGTTCAAACAAAGTTTCTAAAGATTCCGTCCTCTTTTGTTTCAGCAAAAGAGGATTTTTTTATAAATATGCAAAAAATTTAAAATTAAAAAAAGTTAGTAACTAAAACTTAATTTATTTTCCTTATTCTGTAACCAACTTAAGTAAAATTTTTGGAGTAAGAAATACAATGTCAATCAAATTAGCTGTACCCGAAGCCAACGTAATGCACCTAAAACCGAGAATATCTGTAATCGGAGTCGGCGGTGGTGGCGGAAATGCCGTAAACAACATGATTGACCAAAATTTGGAAGGCGTTGACTTTATTGTTGCCAATACGGATGCTCAAGCTCTGGCACATTCAAAAGCCAGTCGCAAGATTCAATTAGGTCTGGAAACCACCATGGGTTTGGGAGCCGGCGCTCGTCCTGAAGTCGGACGCATGGCCGCTGAAGAAGCTAAAGATGAAATTGAAAAAGAATTGGAAGGCGCCAACATGGTATTCATCACTGCCGGTATGGGTGGTGGTACCGGTTCAGGTGCAGCTCCGGTTGTAGCCCGCTTGGCCAAAGCCAAAGGCATTTTAACCGTAGGTGTTGTTACCAAACCGTTCCAGTTTGAAGGCCGCAAGCGTATGGAAACAGCTGAAGCTGCCGTTGAAGATTTCACCAATTCGGTAGATAGTATCATTATTATTCCAAACCAAAATTTGTTCCGTGTTGCCGATAAAAAGACCACTTTGGCCGATGCCTTTATAATGGCCGATAACGTCTTATACGCCGGCGTACGTTCCATTACTGATTTGATGATGATGCCGGGTTTAATCAACTTGGATTTTGCCGACATAAAAAGCATAATGGAAGACAAAGGCAAAGCCATAATGGGTACCGGTGAAGCCGAAGGAGAAGACAGAGCCATAAAAGCAGCCGAACAAGCCCTTGCCAATCCTTTACTTGATGATTGTTCTATGCGTGGCGCCAAAGGTGTCTTAATCAACATCACCGGTGGTTCTGACATCACCTTATTTGAGATTGACGAAGCCGCCAGCCGAATTAAAGAAGAAGTAGACGAAGATGCCAACATTATCTTCGGTTCAAGTTTTGATGAAGCTTTAGCCGGAAAGATTCGTGTATCCATTGTTGCCACGGGCATTGGTGATGGAGTTGCCAAACAACCTCTTCCCAAACCGGCGGCCAAAGTAGCCGAAGACTACCTCAAAGAAAGTTTTATGCCGGAAGTCAGTACACCGGCAACCCCGACCGAGGAAACAGATTCCAATTTAGAAAAATTCTCAGCCACCGCACCTGAATCAGAAACAAGTGAGGAAGCTGAAACACCTGAGGAAGCCGTCATTAGCGCGCCGATAGTTTCCTTCAGTGCCGCCGAAGAGGTTTCCGTTACGGCAACCGAGCCCCTATCTCAAGCACCGATAGCGGAAGAAAAATTTGAGGATTTCAATAATCTTGATAACTCAACGATTATTAATGATATGCCTCAAGCCTCCTCTTTGTTCAAGGCTATTATTAACAAGAATGAAGACATAAATGTTGATGACCAATTAGCCAACATTTTATCTTCAAACGAAAATTCATTTACGGCCAAAACTTCACTCAAACAAGTTGAAGAAGAGCCGGAATTATTCCCGAACCACAATCCGAAACCTTTTTCGGCTCCTCGCAAAGAAGAACCGGAAAAACTGATTGTGAACGATGAAGATGAAGAATATACCCCAACGTTGATAGAACGTGTTACGGGCTTCTCCATCGCCAAGAGAAATCGTAAGAAACAGGCCAAAGAACATGAGCGTTATCAAGAACCTATTTCTCCGTCTTTCTCTGACAACGACTACGACCCTGAAGATAAGCTGAATCTTGAGATTCCGTCATTTTTACGTCGTAAATCGTAACCTTAAGATATTATTATAGGTTATAAACCTAAAAAAACCCTCGATAGACGAGGGTTTTTTAGTTTTTAAATCCGCAAACTAGTTTTGCATATTAATCAACGTAATTTCTACGCGACGATTTTGCTCTCTTCCTGCTGCCGTAGAATTAGAGGCTATAGGATTATTTGGTCCCATACCCATAACCGACAAGCGGCTGGCAGATACACCGCGATTTTGCAGATATGTTGCCACCGCTTGCGCACGTTTAAGAGAGAGCTGATTATTATAAGCCAGCGTACCGGTATTGTCGGTATAACCAACCACTTGAACCAATGTCTGATCATATTCTTTAAGTACTTTTGCCACAGAATCCAAAACTCTGTTAAACGAGGTTTGGAAAACAGCCGAGTCGGTTGCAAAGGTAATATTGCTTGGCATAATCAAACGCACCTGCCCGTTCATTTCTTGAACCTGCACGCCGGTACCAACCAATTCCTGACGAAGTTTACTGGCTTGCACATCCATATATCCACCTGTTGCGGCACCGCCAACGGCACCGACGCCGGCTCCAACAAGGGCACCTTTTTCACCACCGACCAAAGCACCGATCCCGGCACCGACTGCGGCACCGATACCCGTTCCCCAAGCCGTATTTGATACCTTGCTTTGCCCCGTATAAGGATCTGTTGCACAAGCTGCTAACAAAGAAAGCGCAGCCACAGACATAATTAATTTTTTCATTTTTTATCTCCCAAAATTAAGATACTAATAATTTAGGAGCGGAGATAAGAAAAAACAAGCCAACAAAAAACCCTGTGAAAAACTCACAGGGCTGTAATCTCTTTTTTCTGGCTTATAAAGGATTACCTTTTTTTGAAACAAGGCGTTGCAATCTGAGACAACTTGTTCCAGAACTCTGAAATCAGAATACGCTTCTGAATTTCCGCCTTTCCGATACCTTTAACATGCTCGGCATCATAACGGGCAGAAATCTGATGACGATTGATTCTTGTTCTCAACAAATGCCGTTCAACCATCGACAAACCGCCGATAAAATCCGCAACATTTTCTGCATTTAACGCCATTACTTCGCCATTCATCTCAATCACCTGAGGCTGATTCTCCTTGAGAATTCCTCTTAAAAACTCTTTTGTTCTCATAAGAAAAAAGTTTAAAAATTAAACAATAAAAATATATAAAACCGCCGTAACACGGTATTTTTTACAAAATAATCTTTAATTGCTTAGCACTATATTCTCTTATTTTTCACAAATCAAGCAAAATTTTGTCCAAGACACAAAAAATGTATATTATCAAATAAACATTTATTTATTTGCTTCGCGTTTTTGCAGCATTTTCTTCTTTGCTAAATCATAACGCAATGTTTGATAATTTAGTTCTTTTTTAGATAATACATCACCATGCATCCGAATCAAACGACCGGATATTTGCACTATATTTTCCAATTCCTCTTCGGAAGCATTGTCAAGTTCACGCTTTACCAAACGTAAATTTGTACGATAAGACACCAAAGAATAAACCCCATAAGCAACGCCACCCAAGATGACAATAGAAAACAATGCAATAAGTAAAATTTGATAATTTGCCATAAGAATAAAAGATTAAAAAGTGATACAATAATAAATTCATAACACTAACATTAGTTGGTTAGACAAAATATGTCAAGAAAATATACTACAAAAAAATCCCCCATACCGGAAGGTATGAGGGATTTTATAATTTAAGAAGACTCATTGAGCTTCTTTGTGCTCTTCATCTTCAGCTTTTGGTAAAGCATGTTGATGAGCTTGTGCTTGAGCCTGAGCAGCTTCTTCCTTCAGTGATAAAATTTCTTTATCATTTTGAGCCGCTACTTTCTTCAAAGCACGCAAAACAGTACCGGTACCGGCCGGAATCAAACGACCGACGATAACGTTTTCTTTCAAACCGGTCAACTTATCAACCTTACCTTCAACCGCAGCTTCGGTCAAGACACGAGTAGTCTCTTGGAATGATGCGGCCGAGATAAATGACTTGGTCTGCAAAGAAGCCTTCGTAATACCGAGCAAGATCGGATCGGCTTGAGCCGGAGTTCCGTTTTCGGCAATGACTTTAGCATTTTCAGCTTCAAAGACATCGCGGTCAACTTGCTCACCGATAAGGAATGTTGTATCGCCCGGTTGAGTAATTTCAACTTTACGCAACATTTGAGAAACAATAACCTCAATGTGCTTATCGTTAATTTTAACACCTTGCAGACGATATACATCTTGTACTTCTTTAACCAGGTATTCAGCCAGTTTTTCAACACCCAAAACGCGTAAAATATCATGCGGAGCAGGTGTACCTTCAACCAACATATCACCTTTCTTAACAATATCACCGTCTTGAACAACCAAGTGACGTCCTTTCGGAATCAGGTATTCAATCGGATCGCCTTTTTGCGGAACAACCGTAATCCGTTGTTTAGCTTTGTAGTCTTTACCGAATTCAACCATACCGTCAATATCAGAGATAATAGCGGCATCTTTCGGACGACGAGCTTCAAACAACTCGGCAACACGCGGCAAACCACCGGTAATATCTTTTGTCTTAGAGCTTTCTCTCGGAATACGAGCGATAACATCACCGACTTTAACATCATCACCATTTTCAACCGTCAAAATGGCATCAACCGACAGATAATAACGAACTTCTTTACCGTTATCATAAGTTACCGGTTTACCCTTAGCATCTTTCAAAATAATGCTTGGTTTCAAGCCGGCGCTGTTTGAGTTAGAACGCCAATCGACAACAACCTTAGATACAATACCGGTTGTTTCATCAACATTTTCTTTAACCGAAACATTGTTAATGAGGTCAACAAGTTCAGCCTTACCGGCTTTTTCAGAAATGACCGGAATTGTAAACGGATCCCACTCAGCCACTTTCTGACCTTTTTTAACTTTGGCTCCTTCTTCAACCAAAATCTTAGTACCGTAAGGAACATGGTGACGAGATTTTTCACGACCTTGCGCATCTTGAATAACGATTTCGCAGTTACGAGACAAGACAATGCCGTGACCCTCAGAGTCAATAACCAAGTGTTTGTTTTCCAACTTCAGTTCACCTGCGAACGGAACTTCGACCGAAGCCTGTTCGGCAGATTTAGAAGCAGCACCACCGATGTGGAAGGTTCTCATGGTCAACTGTGTACCAGGTTCACCGATTGATTGAGCGGCGATAACACCGACAGCTTCACCAACGTTAACCGGAGTACCGCGAGCCAAGTCACGACCATAACAAGCGGCGCAAACACCATGTTCAGCTTCACAAGTCAAGACTGAACGAATTTTAACTTGTTCAACACCGGCAGCTTCAACCACATCAACATCGTTTTCGTCAATGAGTTTACCTTTCTTAACCAATACTTCGCCGGTTTCGGGGTGAACAATATCTTCTTGGATGGTACGACCCAAAATTCTCTCACCGATAGAAACGATAACATTACCGCCATCCACAACCGGACGAACAATAATACCACGTTCCGTACCGCAGTCGGTTTCGGTAACAACCACATCTTGAGCCACATCAACCAAACGACGTGTCAAGTAACCGGAGTTAGCGGTCTTCAAAGCGGTATCGGCCAAACCTTTACGAGCACCGTGGGTAGAATTGAAGTATTCCAACACCGTCAAACCTTCTTTAAAGTTTGAGATAATCGGTTGTTCAATAATTTCGCCGTTTGGCTTAGCCATCAAGCCACGCATACCGGCGACTTGACGCATTTGAGCGGCAGAACCACGAGCACCTGAGTGAGCCATCATGTAAACTGAGTTAATATAACCATGGTCGATTTTTGAAATGTTTTTCATCATTTCATCGGCAACTTTATCGGTACAAGCAGCCCAAATATCGATAACTTTGTTATATTTTTCACCCTTGGTGATTAAACCGTTTTGATATTGTTGTTCAAATTCTTTAACTTGTTTTTCGGTTTCGGCAATCAATTCCTTCTTAGCATCCGGAACAATCAAGTCATCCTTACCGAAGGAGATACCGGCCTTACAAGCATTAGTGAAACCAAGTGTCATAATCTTATCGACAAAGAGCACGGTTTCTTTTTGACCGCAGTGGCGGTAAACAATATCAATGATTTCACCGATTTCTTTCTTACGAATCAAGCGGTTAACCAAAGAGAACGGAACATTCTTGTGCTTTGGCAAAATCTGAGAAACGATGATACGACCGGCTGTTGTTTCAACCAAACCATATTTAAATTCACCGTTATCATCCACATATTCCATACGGCACTTAATTTTAGCGTGCATATCAAGGAATTTGTTATCCAAAGCCATTTGAACTTCGTCAAAGTTCGCATAGATTGAACCTTCGCCTTTAACACCGTCAGCTTCATAAGTCAGGTAGTAAATACCCAAGACCATATCTTGAGACGGAACCACAATCGGCTTACCCGATGCCGGAGACAAGATGTTGTTGGTAGACATCATCAAGACGCGAGCCTCGAGTTGAGCTTCGATAGACAAAGGAACGTGAACGGCCATTTGGTCACCATCGAAGTCGGCGTTGAACGCTGTACAAACCAGCGGGTGCAAGTGAATAGCTTTACCTTCAACCAATACCGGTTCAAAAGCTTGAATACCCAAGCGGTGCAAAGTCGGCGCACGGTTTAACAGAACCGGGTGTTCACGAATAACTTCTTCCAAGATATCCCAAACTTCCGGACGTTCTTTTTCGACCATACGTTTAGCGGCTTTAATTGTTGTGGCGTGGCCATACATTTCGAGTTTGGCATAAACAAAAGGCTTAAACAATTCAAGCGCCATCTTTTTCGGCAAACCGCATTGGTGCAGTTTGAGTTCCGGACCAACGGTAATAACCGAACGTCCCGAGTAGTCAACACGTTTACCAAGCAAGTTTTGACGGAAACGACCTTGTTTACCTTTGAGCATGTCAGACAAAGACTTCAGTGGACGTTTGTTAGTACCGGTAATGGCGCGAGCGCGACGACCGTTATCAAACAAAGCATCGACAGATTCTTGCAACATTCTCTTTTCGTTACGGATGATGATATCCGGAGCGTGCAGTTCGATTAATCTCTTCAAACGATTGTTACGGTTAATAACACGACGATACAAATCGTTCAAATCAGATGTAGCGAAACGACCGCCATCCAACGGAACCAACGGACGCAATTCAGGCGGAATAACCGGTAATACATCCAAAATCATCCATTCCGGTTTGGTGTTAGACTCAATGAAGGCTTCAATAATCTTGAGGCGTTTAACCAACTTTTTGCGTTTAGCCTCAGAGTTATTGTCTTTGAGTTCTTCACGAATAGCCTTGCGTTCAGCTTCCAAATCAATAGAAGCCAAAATTTCTTTCAAAGCTTCAGCACCGATACCGGCACGGAAAGAATCTTCACCATATTCGTCAATAGCTTCTTGGTATTGTTCTTCGCTCAACAGTTCATTAACAGACAGCGGAGTCAAACCCGGCTCAATAACGATATAGCTTTCGAAATACAAAACTCTCTCCAAAGCCTTCATCGGAATATCCGTAATCAAAGAGATACGAGACGGCAAAGACTTCAAGAACCAAATATGGGCAACCGGCGCAGCCAGTTCAATATGACCCATACGTTCACGACGAACTTTTGACAAAGTAACTTCAACGCCGCACTTTTCGCAAACGACGCCGCGATACTTCATTCTCTTGTATTTTCCGCACAAGCATTCATAGTCTTTCACCGGACCGAAAATACGAGCACAGAACAAGCCATCTCTTTCAGGCTTGAAAGTACGATAGTTAATCGTCTCAGGTTTTTTAACTTCACCGTAAGACCAAGAACGAATCTGTTCAGGCGAAGCAATCGAGATTTTAATTTGATCAAAGGATTCTGCAGAAACCTGCTGACCAAAAAACTTCATAATATCATTCATAAGTAAAACTCCTTTACCTTAAACTTCTTCGTTCAACATCTCAACGTTGAGACACAGAGATTTGATTTCTTTAACCAAAACGTTAAAGGATTCAGGAACACCTGCTTCAAATCCATCATCTCCGCGAACAATAGCTTCATAAACTTTAGTACGCCCGTTGACATCATCAGACTTAACGGTGAGCATTTCTTGCAAGGTATAGGCAGCACCGTATGCTTGCAAAGCCCAAACTTCCATTTCACCGAAGCGTTGTCCACCGAATTGAGCTTTACCGCCCAACGGTTGTTGAGTAACCAAACTGTACGGACCAACGGAACGAGCGTGCATTTTCTCGTCAACGATGTGGTGCAGTTTAATCATATAGATTGTACCGACAGTCACTTTACGGTCAAATTTTTCACCGGTACGACCATCATAAAGGTCAATCTGTCCTGAAGTCGGCAAGCCGGCCAAGCTCAACATATTATTAATATCTTCCTCATGAGCACCGTCAAATACAGGAGTTGCCATCGGCACACCGTTTTTGAGGTTGGAAATCATTTCCAATTTTTCAGGCTCGCTCATTGGTTCAATATCATTTTTATATTGCTTGTCACCATAGATTGCCTTGAGTTTGGCATTGAGTTCATCCATTGTTTTTTCGCCGCGTTTATACTGTTCGCACAACTCGTTGAGTTGTTTACCCAGTTCGCTGGCAGCCCAACCCAAGTGTGTTTCCAGAATTTGTCCGACGTTCATACGAGACGGCACGCCGAGCGGGTTCAAAACAATATCAACCGGGGTACCATCTTCCATGTAAGGCATATCTTGCAACGGCAATACACGAGAAATAGTACCTTTGTTACCGTGACGTCCGGCGATTTTATCACCGGTTTGAATCTTACGTTTGGTAGCAATGAAGACTTTAACCATCTTCAAAACGCCCGGCAACAAATCATCACCGCGTTGAACTTTTTCAACTTTATCTTCGAAGTGTTTTTGAACTTTTTCAACACGAGCGTCAAATGCAGCCAAAAATTCTTCGATTTTAGCCATAACTTCTTCGTCTTTAACAACGATTTTACGCCATTGAGTAGAAGGAACGCTCTCCAAAGCCTCTTCGGTAATGGTAGAGTTTTTGGCAATACCCTTCGGAGCATCAACAACTTTTTGGCCTAAGAGCATTGATTTTAAGCGAGCTTCAAACGAACGACGAATAATGGCAATTTCATCATCACGGTCTTTAGCGAGTTGAGAAATTTCTTCTTGCTCGATAGAGAGAGCGCGTTCATCTTTTTCAACACCGCGGCGAGAGAAGACATGAACGTCAACCACAATACCTTCAATACCCGGTTGAACGCGTAAAGAAGTATCGCGAACGTCGCTGGCTTTTTCACCAAAGATGGCACGCAGCAATTTCTCTTCCGGAGTAACCGGAGATTCACCTTTCGGTGTAACCTTACCAACCAAAATATCACCGGCTTTAACTTCGGCACCTATATAAACGATACCGGCTTCATCCAAGTTACGGAGAGCTTCCTCACCGACGTTTGGAATATCGCGAGTGATTTCTTCTTGGCCGAGTTTGGTATCACGAGCCATAACTTCAAATTCTTCGATGTGTAATGAAGTCAGAATATCTTTACGAGAAATATTTTCTGACAACAAAATAGCATCCTCGTAGTTCAAACCGTTCCAAGGCATGAAGGCAACCAACAAATTGCGGCCCAATGCCAATTCACCCATATCGGTACAAGGACCGTCAGCCATAATATCACCGGCTTTAACATGATCCCCAACCTTAACCAACGGAACTTGGTTAATGCAGGTATTTTGGTTAGAACGACGGAATTTTTGCAGTTTATAAATTTCTACACCGGCATCGGCAACATTGTCGTTGAGAGAGCGAACCACAATACGGTTAGCATCAACGGCGTCAACGATACCGTCATATTTAGCCACAACGGTAGCACCTGAATCTTTAGCCACGGTAGCTTCCATACCGGTACCAACCAGCGGAGCTTCCGAACGCAACAAAGGCACACCTTGGCGTTGCATGTTTGCACCCATCAAAGCACGGTTCGCATCGTCGTTTTCCAAGAACGGAATCAAGGCCGTAGCCACAGAAACCAATTGTTGCGGAGAAACGTCGATGAAATCAACTTCTTCCGGATGAGCAAATTCAAATTCACCGGCTTTACGACAAGCAATCAAATCATTTTCGAAATGACCGTCTTCTTTAACCTTGGCATTAGCTTCGGCGATTTTATATTTACCTTCTTCATCAGCTGACAAATAAACAACTTCATTTGTAACCACGCCGTTAACAACTTTACGATACGGGCATTCAATAAAGCCGTATTTGTTGATGCGGGCATAAGTAGACAAAGAGTTAATCAAACCGATGTTCGGACCTTCCGGAGTTTCAATCGGGCAGATACGACCATAGTGTGTCGGGTGCACATCGCGGACTTCAAAGCCGGCGCGGTCACGAGACAAGCCGCCTGGTCCTAATGCCGACAAACGACGTTTGTGCGTAATTTCGGACAACGGGTTGTTCTGGTCCATAAATTGAGACAATTGAGAAGAACCGAAGAACTCTCTGATAACGGAAGCAATCGGTTTAGCATTAACCAAATCTTGCGGTTTAACGTTATTGAGAGACTCAGAGCTCATTCTTTCACGGATTGCTCTTTCCATTCTGAGCAAGCCCATGCGGTATTGGTTTTCCATCAATTCACCGACGGAACGAACACGACGGTTGCCCAAGTGGTCAATATCGTCAACTTCGCCTTTACCGTCGCGCAATTCTACCAAGCGTTTAACAATACGCAAAATATCATCTTTGCGCAAAGTACGATAAGTATCCGGAGCATCATCAAAAGAAATGTCCAATGCGACGTTCATCTTAACACGACCTACAGATGACAAATCATAGCGCTCATTATCAAAGAACAAAGAGCGGAACAGTTGGTCGGCAGTTTCATAGGTAGGTGGTTCACCCGGGCGCATAACACGATAAATATCGAGCAAGGCTTCTTCACGGTTGTGGTTTTTATCCACTTCCAAAGTATTGCGAATGTACGGACCGACATTAACACCGTCAATGTAAAGGACTTTAATTTCACCAACTTTGGCAGCTGAAATATTTTTCAAAACTTCTTCATTGAGTTCAGCACCTGCATCGGCAATAATTTCACCGGTTTTCGGATTAATAACGGCAGTTGCCAAGAACTTGCCGAACAGTTGATCCGGAGCAATACGATAATATTCCAAACCTTCATCAACTAATTTTTGAGCTGAACGCGGGGTCAGTTTTTTACCTTTTTCCCAAACAACTTCACCGGTTTTGGTATTAATCAAATCAAAGTCAAATTTAACGCCTTTCATACGTTCCGGCATAAATTTAACTTTCCAGTTTTTCTTATCGGCCAAATAAGTATCGACATCATAGAAGTAGCTGAGAATTTCTTCTTTATCCATACCCTTAATTTCGGACGGATCGATTTTTTTACCCTGAGCCTTTAATTCTTTAATTTTGTCTTCTGTTTCTTTTGAATACAAAGAATACAAAATAGAAGTAACCGGCAATTTACGACGACGGTCGATACGAGCATAAACCAAATCTTTGGCATCAAATTCAAAATCGAGCCAAGAACCGCGATAAGGAATAATTCTTGCGGCAAACAAATATTTACCGGAAGCAACGGTTTTACCTTTATCATGGTCAAAGAACACACCTGGAGAACGGTGCATTTGCGAAACGACGACACGTTCCGTACCGTTAAAAATAAAGGTACCTTTGTCGGTCATCAACGGAATATCGCCCATATAGACGTCTTGTTCTTTAATATCGTGAATAGACTTAGCGCCGGTTGCTTCATCCACATCCCAAACGACCAAACGCAAGGTAGCTTTAACCGGAGCGGCATAAGTCATATCACGTTTAATGCATTCATCAACGTCATATTTAGGTTCTTCGAGTTCATATTTAACAAACTCTAATTCACCGTTACCTGAAAAATCTTTAATTGGAAAAATAGATTTGAATACTTCTTCCAAACCAAATTCACACTGACCTTTTTCACGATTAGTTTCGATAAAATCAGCATAGGAACCGGTCTGAACTTCGATTAAACTTGGCATATCGGCGACCGCGTCGATTCGGCCAAAGTTTCTTCTTACACGTCTTTTGCTCGTATAAGATTCTTTCATTGTGTTTTCATCCCTAGGTTTTGATTCCGCATCAATCCTGCCATATTTGCTATGAACCCCGCATGCGGAAGGTTAAAAAATAACTATTTCAAAGGTGAATCCCGCCAACCCCTCGGGTGCGACCCTCTCGGCGGCGATTCGAAGAATAATATTTTAGAAAAAAATTCATTTTCTTTTATACCTAAGCGACTCTATTTGCAAGAGATTTTTCATCTCTTGAGTCAAGTTTTTTGTTCCTGATTTTAAGAAAAATTTTAAGTCAAATAAAACCGGCGAGTCGCCATAATTTTCAATGTGAATACCTTATTTTACGCAATATCATGTTGCCTAAACAAATCTTGCCAATAGTCTCTGTCGTCACCACTCAATCGACGCAAAACGCGACAAGGATTCCCCACCGCAACAACATTAGCCGGAATATCTTTTACCACCACCGCACCGGCTCCGATAATGCTATTTTCACCGATATGCACTCCCGGATTAATCACGCAGCTTCCGCCAATCCACACATTATTCTCAATGACGATTGATTTCCCGAATTCGATACCTGTTGCGCGAACATCTGCATCCAATGGATGCCCTGCCGTATAAAGACACACTCTCGGCCCCAACATAACATTATCACCGATAACCACCTCGCCAATATCTAAAATAATACAATCATAGTTGGCATAAAAATGATCACCGACTTTTATGTTAAAGCCGTAATCGCAATGAAAACTTGGGTGCACGCAACAATGTTTGCCGACTTTACCGAATAATTCTGCAATAATCTTCTGCCGCAACAATTTATCATCTTCCGTTGTCTGATTATATTGCTGACACAAATTTCTGGCCCGTTTTCTAAATGCCGCCAATTCTTCATCTGCGGGATAAAACAGTTTTCCTGACAACATTTTCTCTTTTTCGGTCATATTCTCTCCCCTTCCCGATTTTTTGCCCATAATTGAGTACGACACGCCGCATCGGCCAAATACTTTTTGCCCTCAAGTTGTAACATTTTGGTTTGCAACATCTCTGCCGGCGTCATATCAACCAAATTTGCAGCCTCAGTCATTTTATTTTGCCAAGATTGCTTATCAAATGCCGCAAAATTTTTCAGCATTTTGCTCACCGCCCCGAATTTATCAAGCTGATATTTATTTTCCAATCTTTTGACATACCCCAACATCCACAAATACACCGACATATAGGACTTTAACTCTTGTGTATTTGCCCCATCGGGTGCTTCCAACGCAAACATCCCGTTTTGGTGAATAAAATCCAGCGTTTGCAAATCTTGTTTTGGAACCGACAAAACCTTTTGCCGATGCGCTGAATTTTGCGCCTCAACCCCCATCAAATAATGCGGCAAAAGTTCGGCAAAGCCTTCGCCCATACATCCCATTTTGCGAAAATAAGCTCCATGGACAATGTGTCCGAGTTCATGAATCAAACCAACTTGTTGCTGCAGAGATAATTCTTTGTCAAACCCGTTTTCAAACCAGTTTTCATCCACCATCAAAGCCAAAGGATAATTTTTATCTAAGGCTACCCCGGCCTCACACATTCCCTGCTCTATTGGCAAGCCCAACACATTTCCAAATTCTTTTCCTTCGGGAAACACCAAAAAAGACGCCCGAAACGGGACCTTATAATCAAGAGGAACCTGAGCCACTTTTGCAATCAATTTTTCCATATTGGCAATAAAATTACCACATTTTCCGGCTTTCACTTTTTCCGCCCAAGCCGAACGAACCGCCACTCTCATCTGCGGGCTTACATCAAACACTTCAAAATCATATTGCTTAAATTGAAAATTCTTCATCTCAGTCTTTCAATCTCAACTCTATATTTCACTCACAACAAGGTATCCTATCATTTTCCTCTTTTTTTGCCAACAAAATCCACCTTTTCCACTACCTTTTCCTACACTTAACACAACAAAAAAAAGGACTGAAACCAACATATCGTTTCAGTCCTTTTACAAAGCTAAAATAAAATCAGACGCGTAACACAACTGCCGCGAGGGCTTTTGCATTACTCATTCAAATCTTACTTCAATTCAACTTTAGCACCAGCTTCTTCAAGTTTCTTCTTGATTTCTTCAGCTTCAGCTTTCGGAGCAGCTTCTTTAACAGTCTTCGGAGCACCGTCAACCAAATCTTTAGCTTCTTTCAAGCCCAATTGAGTGATAGCACGGATTTCTTTAATAACGTTAATTTTGTTTGCGCCAGCTTCAACCAAAACGACATCAAATTCGTCTTTTTCTTCAGCGGCAGCGGCACCGGCAGCACCACCGGCAGCAACAGCAACGGCAGCAGCGGCAGAAACGCCCCATTTTTCTTCTAACATTTTTGAAAGATCGGCAGCTTCCATAACGGTCAAAGCTGACAATTCATCTACTAACTTGGCTAAATCGGCCATATTTTTTCTCCAATAAATTAATTAAATCAAAAAACTAAAAATTTAACTCTTCGCAAAATTCTGCATTAAGCAAAATTAAGCGGCTTCTTTTTCAGAATAAGCTTTAGTAACGCGAGCGAGCTGAGCAGCGGGAGCTTGTAACAGACCGATAATCTTAGCACGCAATTCATCCATAGACGGGATGGTAGCCAAGTGCTTAATCTCATCAAGAGAGAGTACACCGGTACCCATAGCACCACCGACGAGGATGAGTTTTTCGTTAGTTTTAGCAAATTCAACACAAGCTTTGCAGGCAGAAATCGGGTCGCTTGCGAATGCGATTGCAGTCGGACCTTTGAACAAATCTGCCAAATTTTCAAATTTTGTGCCTTTCAGAGCCAGACGAGTAATCCGATTTTTAGTAACTTTAAAACTTGCTCCGGCTTTACGAACATTGTTACGCAGTTCAGAAACTTCTTTAACCGTCAAACCTTTGTAGTGAGATACGACGACAACTTCAGCTCCTTCAAACAACGCTTTTAATTCGTTGAGCAAGTCTGCTTTTTCTTCACGGTTCACTTATTGTCTCCACAATAAAACATCATAACGATGTTGTTTTAACACATATCGGTTTTCCGCACCGACAACTTTGGCACATCCTCTGTTGTGAGCGCTTCAAAACCGCGACCTAATCTGTCCAGGAGAAAAGATATAAATTTGCATTTACTCCCGTCTATGCAGGATATTTAGGGGCATCAAGAGAGAAAATTCCTCAGACCCAATGCTCACCTGCAGTCTTGGACAGTTTTTCGGAACATTTGTTCCGAGAGCGGATTGGGAGGTTGCCCTCCCGCTCCAAAACTCAATACAATCACTAATAAAATGAGCTGTTTTTCTTGATTTTATCTTTCAAGCCAAAGCTTTTTAAGAAAAACCATTTGCTCTTTTTTATTAGAGATTAGAAAGATCAACTTTAACGCCGACACCCATAGTGCTGGACAAAGAAACTTTCTTCATATAAGTACCTTTGGCACCTTGAGGTTTGGCTTTTTGAATTGCTTCAATGAAAGCCTTAGCGTTTTCATAAATTTGTTCTTCGCTAAAGGAAGCCTTACCAATACCGGCATGAACGATACCGTTCTTTTCAACACGGAATTGGACTTCACCTGCTTTAGCGTTTTTAACGGCTGTTGCAACATCAGCGGTAACAGTACCCAATTTCGGGTTTGGCATCAAGCCTTTAGGACCCAAAACGCGGGCAACACGACCAGCCATACCCATCATATCCGGAGTAGCGATACAACGATCGAAATCTACTTTACCGGCCATAATGGAATCAACCAAGTTTTCAGCACCGACAATATCAGCACCGGCAGCTTTAGCTTCGTCAGCTTTTTCGCCTTGAGCAAAAACGGCAACGCGGATTTTTTTACCGGATCCGTTCGGCAAAGCACAAACGCCGCGAACCATTTGGTCGGCATATTTCGGGTCAACGCCGAGGTTGATGGCAACATCAATAGTTTCGTCAAATTTAGCGGTAGCGTTTTCTTTAACGATTTTAACAGCATCTTTCAGAGCATAAGCCTGATCTTTATTAACTGTTTTATAAGCGTTTACGATTCTTTTTCCAGACATCTATCTTACTCCACTACCTTAATACCCATAGAAATGGCTTGACCTTTAACCATATTCATAGCTGCTTCAACGGTTGAGCAGTTCAAATCCGGCATTTTGGTTTCAGCAATTTCTTTAACTTGGGCAATTGTAATTTGACCGGCAACAGATTTACCTGGTTCTTTTGAAGCAGATTTAACGTTAGCAGCTTTCTTAATCAAATAAGAAACCGGCGGTAATTTTGTTTCAAAAGTGAAGGATTTATCTTCATAAGCGGTAATAACAACCGGAACAGGAACACCCGGTTCCATCTTTTGGGTAGCTGCATTAAACGCTTTGCAGAATTCCATAATGTTTAAGCCTTTTTGGCCCAAAGCAGGACCAACCGGAGGAGAAGGGTTAGCCTTTCCTGCGGGGATTTGCAGCTTAATCAATCCTAAAATTTTCTTTTTGGACTTAGCCATTTCAATACCTCTTGTTAGGTTTCGTGGTAATCAAGACCAATGGCTCATCTCCCACGAAATTATTAAATACACGATTCTCTCACAAAAGGGACACAAAATTCCCTTTTAGAGTCGCCTTTGTATATCACATTTTTTTCTTTTTGCAAGTCTTTTTTCTAAATCTTTATCCGCCAGCTTTTGCATTGCCGCATCATTTTCAATCATTGAGGTACAATGAGGACATCTTTTTGCCTGCAAAGGAATATCCGTAAAACAAAACGGACATTTTCTGGTTCCCTCTGGCTGTTGGTCACATATATCCAATCTTTCTCTGACTTTATTTATTGTTTTTATAAGCAAGAACACGGCAAAAGCAACGATAGTAAAACTGACCAAAGCATTTATAAAATTCCCCAAATTCAAAGTAACCGCACCAGCTTCGGCTGCTTGAGCCACCGACACATAAGGCCCCTCAAATTCAGCCCCTTTCTTTAAAACCAAAAACAGATTAGAAAAATCAACTTTTCCAAGCAACACGCCCAGCGGCGGCATAATCACATCTTTAACCAATGAATCAACCACTTTTCCGAAAGCCGCCCCGATAATAATACCAACGGCCATATCAATCATATTGCCGCGCATGGCAAATTTTTTAAATTCATTAAAAAAACTTTTAATCACTGTCTCGCTCCTCTGCCTAAGCTAAAAAAAAGATACCCCCGCGTAAAACGCGGGGTTCTTCATATGCGGCTATAAGCCTTTAGCACTGGCGTCCCCTAAACGGGGCACCCATATTCTGCCAGACGCAATTTGTTACTACTTACCCGTAAAC
>CALXZH010000020.1 GCA_944393175.1 uncultured Alphaproteobacteria bacterium
ACTCCTATCGCAAGCAGCTTTCTCATAATACACTCCGTTATAACTGAACCTTAACACCTATAACTTAGCATATTATTTGAAGAGTGTCAACAAATAATATTATCGCATTTTTATTTTGGCTAAATCAACTAAAACTAAAGCCCCGCACAATCTTTGCACGGGGCTTTGTTGTTATTTACGCTTGTCCTTTAACAGCGGACGTCCTTTTTTGAGGGCACGTTTTTTAATTTTCTTACGAACGATGTTTTCTTCATCAAAGGTTTCCCCTATAATGGCAAACATCATCGGAATAAATAACGTGGCGACAAAGGTGGACATTAACATACCGCCGATTAAGCCCGTGCCTATGGCGTGACGGCTGGCTGCGCCCGCACCCGTACTGGTTGCCAAAGGCACAACGCCCAATGTGAACGCAAGAGAGGTCATCACAATCGGACGGAAACGAAGTTTTGCCGCCTCCACCGCTGCTTGCGCATAACTTAGACCTGCTTGAACCTGCATTACGGCAAATTCAACAATCAAAATGGCGTTTTTAGCGGCCAATCCAATTAAGGCTACAAGTCCAACTTGGAAGTACAAGTCATTTTGCGTTCCTCTCAGCAAGGTTGCCATTAACGCACCGCAAACAGCAAACGGAACGGATAAAATAACGACCATCGGCAAAGACCATTTTTCGTATTGTGCCGACAATATCAAGAAGACCATGATGATACCAAACACGAAGGCTTGGGTTGAGGTGCCGCCGGCTTGTTTTTCTTGGTAAGCTGACCCAATCCAAGATAAAGAATAATCTTTATCCAAAACTTGGTCTGCCACCTCTTCCATTGCGGCAATGGCTTGTCCGGATGAATAACCCGGTGCCGGATCACCCAAAACTTTGGCCGCAGGGAAAATGTTTAGGCGGTTGATTAACTCCGGTCCGGTAACACGTTTTACCTTAATCAAAGTTGACAAAGGAACTAACTGTCCGTCATTTGACTTTACATAGACATAGCGCAAGTCATCCGGCGTACGGCGGAATTTGGCCTCGGACTGAACCGTTACACGGAAGTTGCGCCCTTGGTGCGTAAAGTCATTAACATATAAGTTACCAAAGGTAGATTGCATCACCGTGTAAATTGCATTAATCGGAACATTAAGAACACGCGCCTTTTCTCTATCCAAGTCAATTTGATATTGCGGGGTGGATACCGAAAATGTGGTGCGGACATTGCTTAATGCCGGATTTTTGTTGGCGGCATCTATTAACTTTTGGGTTTCGGCCATCAATTCTTGCGGCGTGTGACCGGCACGGTTTTGAACGTAGGCTTCAAAGCCTCCGGTCGTGCTCATTCCCATAATCGGCGGCATACTAAATGAATAGCCGATACCTTCGGGTTGGCTCATGCCATAGCCCGTGAAGACTTGGGTCAGCGCATCGGCGGTTTGCGATTCACTTTGCCGTAAGCCCCAATCTTTTAAGGTGATGAAGCTTACACCCGAATAGGTATTTTGCGAACCCGAAAGTAAGTTAAATCCATTAACGGTTGTCAGGCCTTCGACATTGGGGTTTTTAAGCAACAATTCCGAGACCTTATCGGTCATTTTTTCTGTTCTTTGCAGAGAGGCTGCTGCCGGCATATCGTATGCCATCAGCAAATTTCCCATATCTTCTTGTGGAACCAGTCCTCCCGGTATTTGCTTAAACATCCAAAGAATGAGTCCAAAAATGGCCAGATAAATCACCACCGCCGTTTTTCTTTTGGCCAAGAAATATTTGACGGCAGCCAAATACATCTCCGTGATTTTGGCAAACAAGTCATCGAACCAGCGGAAAAAGACCCATTTTTGGTTTTCTTTGGCTTTTGAGGCACGACGCTTGATTATCAGCGCGCACAAAGATGGCGTCAGGGTCAAAGCAACCAAGGCCGAAATCAAAACCGAGACGGCAATGGTAACCGAGAATTGCTTATACATAACACCGGTCATACCGCCTAAAAAGGCAATCGGAATAAACACGGAAGCCAAGACCAATGCTACCGCGACAACCGGGCCGGAAACCTCCTGCATGGATTTAATTGCGGCTTCTTTCGGAGATAGTCCCTCCTCATCCATAATACGCTCGACGTTTTCCAACACGATAATCGCATCATCGACCACAATACCAATGGCCAAAATCAACCCGAACAAAGTCAATAAGTTGATTGAAAAACCAAGTGCATACATACCGGCAAAGGCGCCGATAATTGAAACCGGAACCGCCAAAATCGGTATCAACGTGGCACGGAAGTTTTGCAAAAAGATATAGACCACCAAAACTACCAAGATAATTGCTTCGGCAAAGGTATGAACAACCTCGTTGATTGATTCCTTTACAAAGAGTGTGGTATCGTAAGGAATATCATACACAATACCATCAGGAAAACGTTTGGAGAGTTCTTCTAACTTGTTGCGAACGGCGGCTGCTGTTTCCAAGGCATTGGCGTTTGATTGCAAATAAATTGCAAAGGCAACCGCGTCTTCACCGTTAAATTTAGAGGAAACGCCATAGTCTTGCGCACCCAGCTCAATTCTGGCCACGTCTTTCAGGCGCAAAATACCGGCCTTTTCATCCGTGCGCAAAATAATATCGCCGAATTCTTCCTCATTAACCAGACGGCCTTTGGTGTTGGCGGTATAGGTATAAGCCACATATTCATCCATCGGCTCTTGACCAAATTGTCCGGCGGCAAATTGGGAGTTTTGCTCTTGGATGGCGGAGACGACATCTTGCGGCGTGAGGTTATAGTCAGCCAATTTATCCGGGCTGAGCCATATTCTCATTGAATAGTCTTGCGAGGCAAACAATGTGGCATCGCTGACACCTTTAATACGTTTTAACTCATCCAAAACGTTGAGCAATGCATAGTTAGAAACAAAAACCGTATCATAGCGTTTGGAAGTCGAACGCATGGTGATAACTTGCAAAATCGAGTTGGATTTTTCTTCTACCGTTACACCTTGCTTGGTAACTTCGCTCGGCAATTTCGGGGTTGCCATTTGCACTTTGTTGTTAACGTCAATGGTGGCTTGGTCCGGATCAGTTCCAATATCAAACACAACACCGATGGTTAAATAACCTTGTGATGAGGCGGTTGAATACATATAAATCATATTCTTAACGCCATTGACTTCTTGTTCTATCGGAGCGGCAACCGTATCAGCCAAAACTTCTGCCGTTGCACCCGGATATGTCGCCGAAATTTGAATTTCGGTCGGAACGATATTCGGATATTGCTCAACCGGCAAAACTTTCATTGACACCAGACCGGCCAGCACAATTATTAAAGAAATAACCGTTGCAAATATCGGACGCTCAATAAAAAACTTTGAAAACATCTTTGCCTCGCTTTAGTCTATTCTTCTTCAACGATTTCTGCCGGAACTTCCGAATTGGTTGAAATGGTGGTTTTAACACTCATACCGGGGCGAACCTTCATTACTCCGCTGGTGATGACAATATCTCCCGGATTTAAACCGCTATCAATAATCCAACCGCCGTCTTTGGTGGTCAGTCCGGTTTGAACACTTACACTCTCAACCAGGCCTTGTGAATTTACGCGATAGACAGTGGTAGCATCAGAACCTTGCATAATGGCCTCTTGCGGAACGACTAAAGCATTAATTCGGGTCATGCCTTCCATCAGCAAACGCAAGAATTGTCCGGGGCGCAATTTTCCTTTCGGATTTGGAAAGACGGCACGCAATTTTACCGTACCCGTACTTTCATCAATACTCGGATTAATGAAGTTGATTTCTCCTTCTTGGTCATATACCGTATCATTACCAAATTTTACTTTGGCTTTAATATCCTTGGTGTTGTACGGATTGGTAATTAAACCTCTTTCTACCATGTTGGTCAAAGATAAAATTTCATTTTCTGAAGCAGAGAAAATAACATAAATCGGGTCCAGCTGCGTAATTGTGGTTAAAAGACTTGAATTATCCGTTGTGCTTATCAAGCTACCTTCAGACTGAGCTTCCATACTGGTAATACCGCTTATGGGCGCTCTTACTGTCGTATAGCCTAAATCGAGTTCTGCTTTATCGACTTGGGCTTGTGCCAACTGGGTGCTGGCGCGTAAAGAATCCAGGCTGGCCAGAGCGTCATCCCGCGATTTTTCACTGACAACATGTTGTTCAAACAGTTTTGAGATTCTGGCCCATTGGGTTTCGGCAGCCTTGAGTTGAGCCTGATTTTGCGCCAAAGAGGCTTTGGCTTGAGCCAAGGCAACCTTAAAGGGCTCAGGATCTATCTCAAATAAGACATCGCCTTCTTTAACCGTGGAACCCTCAACATAATTGCGTTTGAGCAAAATTCCCCCTACGCGGGCTCTGACTTCGGTTTCTTTGGAGCCCTGCGCACGTGCCGCATATTCAAAGGTTAACGGAATATTTTGCGGCTCTACTCTGATGGCGGAAACGACCGGAGCCTGTGATTGGTTTTGTGCGGCATTGTTATCTTCTTTGCAAGAAGTTAATGCTAAAATTGAAATTGCTACGAGCAACAAATTGTTTTTTAGTAACATTATCTCACCTTATGTGCTTAATTTGCTTAAATAAATCTAGCTAAAACTAACCTGAATCTTTCAAATTTACAACAAACTTTCAAAATTTTTGACTTTTGTGGATAGTTTTGAATGTATTTATTTTCTTACCTTAGCGTTGAAATCTCGCTTTCAAGGATTACGTCTGTAGCGTGACTTATTTTAATAACATTAATAAGGAGATTTATAATGACTGAAGGAGTACGTTTTCCTACTATGGCCTTTATTACCGGCGGTGTCGGACAAGCTGATGACGGTATTCCGCCGCAACCTTTTGAAACGTTTTGCTACGATTCCGCTTTGCTGCAAGCAAAAATCGAAAACTTTAACGTTATTCCTTATACTTCTGTTTTGCCTAAAGAAATTTACGGAAACATTGTGCCGATTTCTGATGACATCGTTAAACAATTCAAACACGGTGCCGTATTGGAAGTAATTATGGCCGGTAACGGTGCCAGCCGTGATGACCACAAAGCTATTGCGACCGGTTTGGGCGTTTGCTGGGGCAAAAACAAAAAAGGCGAACTCATCGGCGGTTGGGCAGCTGAATATGTTGAATATTTTGACACGTTCATTGACGATGAAATTGCGCAAGGTCATGCTGAAATGTGGCTTAAAAAATCTCTTAACCACGAGCTCTCTATTCGCGGTGTTGAAAAGCACTCCGAATTCCAAATGTGGCACAACTACATTAATATTACGCAACAATTCGGATATTGTTTAACGGCTCTCGGCTTCTTGAATTTTGAACGTGCTGATCCGGCTAAATTTACACCGGTTATGCCAAAGAAGCTCTAACTTGTAGATTAAAGCCTTGTCTTGCGTAGCAGGGCAAGGCTTATTTTTTTTATTATTTGTGAGGAATTCATTATGGTTAATAATAAAAATTCTTCCGCCCCATCTTCACAAAAGACAAATCCTAACGGTTTAGGAGTTTTGACGTTGGCGGCTATTGTCGTCAGCTCAATGATTGGCGGCGGTATTTATTCTTTGCCGCAAAATATGGCGGCCGGCGCGTCGGCCGGTGCCGTTTTGCTCGCTTGGGTTATTACCGGTATCGGTATTTATTTTATTGCCAACACTTTCAGCATTCTGTCTATGGCAAAGCCGGATTTAACAACCGGTATTTATATGTATAGCCGCGAAGGTTTCGGACCCTTTGCAGGTTTTACCATCGGGTGGTCTTATTGGCTGTGCCAAGTCTGCGGAAATGTCGGATATGCCGTCATTACCATGGATGCTCTCAACTATTTCTTCCCTCCTTATTTTCAGGGCGGAAATAACTTAGCCTCCATTATCGGCGGTTCAATCATTATTTGGGGATTTAATTTCCTTGTGCTCAAAGGAATTAAACAAGCCACAATTGTTAACACCATCGGTACAATCGTTAAAATCGTTCCTTTGGTCTTGTTTATTCTGATTTTGTTGTTTGTGTTTAAGTTCTCACATTTTGATTTTGACTTCTGGGGTGAGTCAGTTGCCACAAAGGCAAAGCTCGGCTCGCTTTCAACCCAGATTAAGTCAACCATGCTGGTTACTTTGTGGGCTTTCATCGGTATTGAAGGCGCGGTTGTTATGTCTAATCGGGCAAAAAATATTCAAGAAGTCGGACAAGCTACTTTGCTGGGATTTGTCGGTTGCTTGATTATTTATGTTTTGCTCTCCTTACTGCCTTATGGCTTGATGAGCCAAGAACAACTGGCCGCCGTGGCTAATCCTTCCACTGCCGGTATTTTGGAACAAATTGTCGGACCTTGGGGGGCTTGGTTGATGAATATCGGCTTGTTGGTATCCGTGTTAACCAGCTGGCTTGCTTGGACCATGGTAACGGCTCAGATTCCTCAGGCTGCCGCTCAAAACGGAACTTTTCCCAAAGCCTTTACGGTGGAAAATGAGGCCGGCTCGCCCAGCGTCTCTTTATGGGTGACCTCAATTATGATGCAGATTTTTATTCTGCTCGTTTATTTTTCTAACAATGCTTGGAATACAATGCTCAGCATTACCGGCGTGATGGTATTACCGGCTTATTTTGCCTCTTGTGCTTATTTGTGGAAATTGTGCGAAGACGGCGAATATCCCAATAATCTGCCGATTAAGCGCTCTTCGGCTTTGTTTACCAGCATTTTGGGCTCAATTTATGCTCTGTGGCTCATCTATGCCGCCGGATTAAACTATCTGTTGATGGCCGTGGTCATTGTGACACTCGGTATTCCGGTTTATATTTGGGCCAGAAAAGAATCTGAACCCACTCAGCCCCTATTCTCCGCTCGCGAATATTGTTTGGTTGCCGCCTTTATTATCTTATCGATTTGGGCAATCTATGCTTTTGCTCACGGAATAGTGAAAATTTAAAACCAAAACAGGCGTTGAGAAAACTCAACGCCTGTTCTTTTAATACGCCCATTTCCTTTTGCGGAAGAGGCGCTGATAACTTCTTATCATTAAAGTTGTTTCAACTTTTATACGTCGTCTATGCAACTTTACTGATAATTTTATCTTCAACTTTTGCCAGAGGCTCAAGTGGCTATAGTTTTTTAAGCTTTCCGGCAAAATGCCGCTGGCTGAATACCAGGTGGCAATTTTGTGTAACAAAACCAGACCTCCGGCGGCAGCATTGCAGTTTACCCAGTTCAGTGCATCTTCTTGCGTTTCATTAGATACATTGAAGTATATTTTGCACTCTTTAGACAAACTTTCGAGTGCAAACTTGAGCGGAAGGTAGCGCACCAAACTGGTGACAAAGGCAACTTTTTTTCCAGCCAGTTCCTTTTTCAAAAAATCAATTCTGGCTTTCATGTCCGGAATTTTATAACTTCGAATGTTGATGTTTTTTATTCCCAACTTGAGAGCTATAGCTCGCATTTTTTCAATGTTTTCACATTTCAAAAATGGGTTATAATCTCCTATGAGATAAAAAACGGGCACTTTCATATTATGTTCTCTCATGCGATAGAGCATAATTGAAGCCATACCAACCGTATCATACATATCATCTTGTAAGACTACGGCATCAACAAAATTCGGAACCTCTGTTTCAACATCTTGCCAAAAGGTTGAGACCTCGCCGGCATTCGGAAGATTCTTCCAAAATTTTTCTAAATCTTCAATCTGTTTCATAATTCTGGAATTTAACGTCCCCAACTAAGTTTTTGTCCGTCATATTTGAACTCTATATCATCTATGACGACTATGCCTCCGTGTTGTTGTAGAGGTATTCTGTCCTTGGCTATAACCGCAAAAGGAGATTTTACAAATTCTCCGGCTGCTATGTCAAAGTAGATATATGTCTGTTCCTGATGTCTGAGGTTGCGGCTGGCGACATAAATTTGCCAACAAACTTTCTTCTCTCCATCAGGGGCTCCGAAAATTCTGCCAACAGCCGTAATACTACAATTAGGATATTGTTCTTGCGTTTTTTGCAGAATTACCTTTTTGTTCAGATGCCATTCGGGAATTAACTGCAGACCTTTGTTAAAATTGCGGATGACGCGATAGTCATCTTTATCTTTGCAAAAGTCATATTTTATTCCTGAATAGTCTTGAGGAATAGTGCCCTTGTACATAGCATAGACAACAGCATTCTTGGTCTTGCTAAAATCACCAAAAACTTCTGAAGGAATAGTTTTAACTCCTTCCAAGCCTGGAATCGCAACGATTGTCAATTCTTTCATTCCATCCGGACAAGCGCAAATCCAGAGTTTATATTTTTTCCCTTTAATAAAATAATAGGGAAACAAATCAAAATTCTCTTTGGCTTCCAGCAATTTGAAATATACCGGCGTGTCTTTTCCGAACTTGTCCCGCACTGCGGCACGAATGTCCTGTTCTGTTAAATTTTTCATTTTGTTTTAGTTTAATAGTTTATAAATAATATTATTTTGCTCATAAAATAGTCTTTTGGATAAATTTTGTCAAGCTCCGTTTACAAAAAAAAGCATTTCTCTTATACAAGAAATGCTTTTCTTTTTTGTGTTGTTACTCCTGAACAAAAATCTGTTCGATATTGCTTAAAGCTTGTTTAGGATTTATTCCTTCGATTGCTAGAATATTTCCTACTCGTTTTACTTTACAATCAGGATAACATTGCAAGATTTTGGCTTTATAAACCCTTACCTGTTCTTTTTGTGGAACAACAAGACCTATGTTTTGCCGGCTGGCAACCACAATCGGCTTAATATCCTCCGTGTCTTTTATTTGAGGAATAAGCCAATAGACCCCGCTTCGCTCCATAAAATCCAAGGTTTTATACCTCTTTTCATCACTTCCGGTTAAAACTATATAATTTTGATGAAGTGCATAGTTCCATGTCGGGCGATGTTGTTTCCAGTCTATCAAAATTTGTTCTATTTCTGACATATAATAATTATTTAAAAGTTATAATTCCGTTGTTTAACTCGAAGGGAAGCTCGTTTTTGGGGAATGCTCTGAGATGCTTTTGCATATCACAGGAACTGACAAACTTTCCATGTTCAATTAAAAACCACTGAATGGAAACCGGTTTGACGGAGATTAACCGCCAAGCAAAAAATGTTTGCTCTCCTTTGGAAATTTGTTGCAGGCTGTAAGTTACCTTTTGGGCACTGTTAAAGTAATAGTTAATTACTTTAGAGGCATCAAGCCACCATGCCGGAACAAGTTGTAACTTTCCGTTTTGGTTGGTTATCAGTTGATAGTTTTCCTGTTGTTTTTCAATCGGGTTTAGGCCGTAAGTTATGGAAATTGTTTCTCCCTTTTTTACTTTTTGCAGATAAAAATGCTTATCTCTTTCGGCATAAACTTTTTCTTCACCAGGAAGCACAAAGTAGATATTACCTTTGTACAAATAAACCCAAGCATAGATTGCTTGCCCCTCAACAAAGGTTTGTTTATCAATCACGACTGACTGCAAACACCCTAATTTTTGGAATGAAATATCAGGCATTCCTACATCATTAAACAGATTTAATAAGTCCCTAGCCTCTTTCGGCAAATTAGTGAGAAGTGTCTGACACGCCTCATCTTGAGTTAAATTTTTTAACTTCATAGCTTTAATTGTTTTAATAATTTAGATAATAGATAATTTGATGCTCTACTAATGCAACATTTTGTCAAAACTGTCAATATCTACAATGAAAAAAACTCCCGCCATTAAAGCGGGAGTTTTTCTTTTGGCTTGAGATACCTTTTTATTCGTCATCTTCCGATGTGGTTTCGGGCTCGCTGACTTCATCAAACGTATCTTCTTCCGTATCTTGGACGCTTTCGCCTAAGACTTCGCTGCCGGTTTCTTCTTCCAGCTCTTCATCGTCTCCGGCATCGGCATCAAGCCATGTTACGGATACAACTTTTTCGTTTTCGGCCGTGCGGAACAAAATCACACCTTGGGTCTTGCGTCCTGCAATACGAATATCACTTACCGGCATACGGATTAATTTGCCGCCGTCGGTTACCATCATAATTTGATTGTCATCTTCAATCGGGAAAGAGCTTACAATCTCTTTGTTGCGGGCAGACATTTCCATATTGGCAATACCTTGACCGCCACGTCCCGTGACACGATATTCGTAAGATGAAGTGCGTTTGCCGTAGCCGGTTGAGGTAACGGAGAGGATAAACTGCTCGTTTTCAGCCATTTCTTGATATTTTTCGGCAGTTAATACATTGAGCAAGCCAGTTTCTTCCGGAGTAACTTCCGCATCCTCGCCTCTTTCAGCACTCAGTCTCTTGATGACCGAAGAAATACGAGAATATTCATCTCTTTCCTCAGAGGTAGCATCGCTGTGTTTTAAGATTGACATGGAGATAACTTCATCGCCGTCTGCCAATTTGATACCGCGAACACCGGTGGAGTTACGGCCGACAAACACGCGAACTTCGGTAACCGGGAAGCGGATGCATTTACCACTGCGGGCAGCCAACATAATATCGTTATCTTCTTGGCAGATACGAACGTTTATCAGCTTATCACCTTCGTCTAACTTCATGGCAATCTTACCATTGCTTTGAACATTGATAAAGTCCATCAAAGAGTTGCGGCGGACATTACCTTGGGCGGTTGCAAACATGATGGACATGTCTTGGCAATCTGCCTCGTTTTCCGGCAACTTCATAATGGTGGTGATGGTTTCGCCTTCATCTAACGGCAGTAAGTTAATGAACGGTTTGCCCTTGGAGGTCGGAGAACCAAGCGGAAGTTTGTAAACTTTCATCTTGTAAACCAGACCTTTAGATGAGAAGAACAATACCGGCGTGTGGGTCGAGGCAACAAACAGACGAGTTACAAAATCTTCATCTTTGGTTGCCATACCGGATTTGCCTTTGCCACCGCGTTTTTGCGCTTTATAAGCATTGAGCGGAACGCGTTTAATATAGCCGGCCTCGGTTACGGTTACCACCATCTCTTCTCTTTGAATTAGAGATTCAATGTCGGTATCGTATTCAATATCTTCAATCTTGGTGCGGCGCGGTGTGCCGTATTCGTCACGAATAGCAACAAACTCATCACGCATAATGCCGTAAAGTTTTTCGCGGCTGGACAAGATGGACAAGCACTCTTTGATTTCTTCACCGATGGTGATTAATTCTTCATGAATCTTATCACGTTCCAGACCGGTTAAGCGTTGCAGTTTCAAGTCCAAAATGGCTTTGGCTTGGGCTTCGGACAAACGATAAGTGCCGTTTTCAACCTTGCGGTCGGGCTCATCAATCAATTTAACCAAAGTCTCAACCTCGCCTGCCGGCCAAGCCTTGCGCAATAAGGCATCTTTGGCTTCTTGCGGGTTGGGCGCGTTACGAATGAGCTCAATAACGGGATCGATATTTTCAACCGCAATGGCTAGACCAACCAAGACATGCGCACGGTCACGAGCTTTGTTTAACTCAAAAATCGTACGGCGGCGGATGACTTCTTCTCTGAACTCAACAAAGGCTTGGATGATGTCTTTTAAGTTCATCATCATCGGGCGACCGTTGTTGATGGCCAACATATTCATACCAAAGCTGGTTTGCAGAGGTGTGAACTTATAGAGTTGGTTCAAGACCACGTCAGCTTGGAAATCGCGTTTGACTTCAATAACAACGCGGACGCCTTGACGGTCGGACTCATCACGAATTTCAGAAATACCTTCAATTTTCTTTTCTTTGACCAACTCGGCAATGCGGGTTATCAAAGCGGCTTTGTTGACCTGATAGGGAATTTCGTGAACAATGATGGCCTCACGGTCTTTATAGAGTTCTTCAATCGTTGCCTTAGCCCGCATCATAACCGAACCGCGTCCGGTGTAATAGGCTGACTTGGCCCCGCCATAGCCCAAAATCAAACCACCTGTCGGGAAGTCAGGACCCGGAACAATATTAATCAAATCATCAATACTAATGTCGGGATTGTCAATATACGCACAGCAAGCATCTAAGACTTCGCTCAGGTTATGTGGCGGAATATTGGTGGCCATACCTACGGCTATACCGTTGGCTCCGTTTACCAAAAGGTTCGGATAAGAGGCCGGCAAAACGGTTGGTTCTTGCAAGGTTTCATCATAGTTGGGCATAAAGTCAACCGTGTCTTTGTCGATGTCATCAATCAAAGAGTGGGCAACTTTGGCCAAACGAGCTTCGGTATAACGCATGGCGGCTGCTGAGTCCCCATCCATGGAACCGAAGTTTCCTTGCCCGTCAACCAAGGGCACACGCATTGAGAAAGGTTGCGCCATACGGACCATTGCCTCGTAAACCGAGCTATCGCCGTGCGGGTGATATTTACCGAGAACATCACCGACAATACGGGCAGATTTTCGAAACGGGCGGTTATAGTCATACCCGTTTTCAAACATTGAATAGATAATACGGCGGTGTACCGGTTTTAGACCATCACGAACATCTGGCAATGCACGTGAAACGATAACACTCATCGCATAATCAAGGTAAGAGCGGCGCATTTCCTCCGAAATATCAACCGGAGCAATATCTTCGCTGCTCGTTACTACTGGCATATTTTCTTCACTCACTTTATTTTACCTTTTCTATTTAAACTGCCTAAAATATAGCAAAATGCTCTCTCAAATTCTAATCTTTTTGATGACTTATAAACACCATTTCGCTCTCAGAGGGCAAAAAAATGCCCTTATTTTTGATTTTGGTGTTTTTTGAGCTCATTTTTTAGCTTAAAAAGTTAACGAGATTTTTCTCTAAGCTCAAAAAAAACACCCTTGCGGGTGTTTTTTCTTTTGTTTTGTTTCTTAGAACGGAATATCATCATCCAAATCAGCCGCAGGTGCCGCTGCCGGAGAACTATCCCATCCGGCATTGGAGGCTGAGCCGGAAAATACGTCATTGCCACCGGCCGGAACACCGTCTTTGCCATCTAACAATACCAAGTTGCCGCTGAAGTTTTGCAAAACAATCTCAGTGGTGTATCTTTCTTGGCCGTTGTTGTCTTCCCAACGGCGGGTTTGTAATTGACCTTCCAAATAAACTTTTGAGCCTTTGTGCAAATATCTTTCGGCAATGTCTGCCAACTGCGGGTTAAAAATAACCACACGGTGCCATTCGGTTCTTTCTTTGCGCTCGCCGGAGAGTTTGTCCTTCCAGCTATCCGAAGTGGCAACATTTAAATTGACAACTTTTGCGCCGTTGGCGGTATTGGCAACTTTCGGATCTGCCCCTAAGTTACCGACTAAGATTACTTTGTTTATGCTTCCAACCATTGTTATAAACCTATTATTAAAATTAAAACTGCATGGAGTATATCTTGAATTCTTTGAGAGTAAAACTAAAATCAATAGACCTGTGTATATTCCCCGTTTCTTATCTGATATATGCCGTAAGGTATTGAATTGCTTGGGTCGCCGTTGTTATAGGCCATCTCGCCCCAGCCGGTATCAAACTTACTTTTTTCCAAGGCTTGGGCTAATTTTTCGTATTTAAACGAATCGGCTTTTTCAACCAGCTCTTTCCAGAGTTGAACCGCCGAATAGCCATAAACCGACAAGCCTTCCGGCTCTACGCCCAGCAAACGCAATTTTACCAAAGTTTCAGCAAAATCTGGGCTGTCTTTTAGCGTGGGCAAAGACAAGACAAACACGCCCTCGGCTTTGGTGCCTAACTCATCTCGAAAGTTTTTTTGCGCCTGATATTTATTAACAAACAAAATAAAATCTTTTCGTTCGGATTTGAGTGCTTCCGACATTCTTGTTACCCGTTTTGACTTGCCCATAATATAGGCAATTTTATTGCCGTCTTTAATTACCTTTTCGGCAATTGCATCGTAATCATCATCAAAATTTTGGAAACTATAGGATTGGAACGCCGCTTGCTTGCCGGCATCGGTAAACAATTTTTGCAAAGCTGCGGCAACATCGACCACATCTTTATTGTTACGGTCATAAATCAGGGCAACTTTTCTGTCCGGATAATGCGCTTGATAAAAATTGAAGAAGTCACCGGCGGCTCTCGTTTGATAGCCAACCATTTTGACCAAACCTTTGTACTTATCTGCCTGAATGCTCGGACTGGCCGCTGTCGGAATAATTTGGAAAATACCTGCTTTGGCATATATGCCCGCAACCTTATGTAAGGCATTCGAGCAATAAGGGCCTATGACCAAAGACATTTTATCGCGTGCAGAGGCATTCACAGCCATCATTTGTGCCGTGGATACGGCAATACGGTCGTCACATTGGTCATCAACCATGACTAAATTGATTTTTTCCCCGTTTAGGCCACCTTGATTATTTATTTCATCTACTGCAGTGCGCACTCCGGAAATCAGCTCTTGTCCGGCGGTTTGATATTCTCCGGCCATGGGGGCAATTATCCCGATATTTACGGCGGAGAAAGCATTTTGCGCAAAAAGGCATATCAGCAACGAGGCTATTTTTAGGCTTTTTGTCAGCATATATTTCAATTATTCTTTATTTTGTTTTTCAAAACAATAGTACAAGTGTTTCAAATTTGCAAGTTTTTTATCTTTTAGTGGCACTTGAGGCGCGTTTGCTATTGCCTTTTGGCTTCTTCCTCTCTATATTGACCCTCAGGAGAGTATGACTATGAGCGATTTTATTGAAATTAAAGGTGCCAGAGAGCACAACTTAAAAAATGTTGATATATCTATTCCTAAAAACAAATTAACCGTGATTACTGGATTATCGGGTTCGGGAAAGTCATCCTTGGCGTTTGATACAATTTATGCCGAAGGACAACGCCGATATGTGGAAAGTTTGTCGGCTTATGCCAGACAATTTTTGGAGTTGATGAAAAAGCCAGATGTGGACTCTATTGAAGGCTTATCTCCTGCTATTTCGATTGAACAAAAAACCACCTCGCATAATCCGCGTTCTACCGTCGGTACGGTTACCGAAATTTATGACTATATGCGTCTGTTGTGGGCCAGAGCCGGTACCCCCTACTCTCCGGTTACGGGCTTGCCGATTGCATCACAAACCGTCTCACAAATGGTTGATCGCATCATGGCTTTTCCAATCGGCTCAAAACTCTTACTTCTTTCCCCTACCGTTCGCGGCAAAAAAGGTGAGTTTAAAAAAGAAATTGAGGCCCTGCTTCGGCAAGGTTACCAACGCCTTAAAATTGACGGCGAAATGTATAATATCGAAGAAGTGCCTAATTTGGCCAAAACCGTTAAACATGATATTGAAGTCGTTATCGACCGTTTGGTGATTAAAGAAGGGCTGGAAGAGCGTTTGGCTCAATCTTTGGAAACCGGATTAAAGCTCAGCGACGGTATTGTTTATGTCGAAAATGTGGAAACCAAAGAGCGTACGGTCTTCTCTTCTAAATTTGCTTGTCCGGTTTCGGGTTTTACGATTGAAGAAATTGAGCCGCGGCTTTTCTCGTTTAACAACCCTTATGGGGCTTGTCCGCATTGCGACGGAATCGGGGCTAAGCTTTATATGGATCCCGATCTTATTATTCCAAACCCAAATCTTAGCCTCAACAAAGGAGCGATTGCGCCTTGGGACGGGTTTCGTTCATCGTTCCACAACCAAGCAATTACCTCTTTGTGCGACTTTTTGGAAATTTCGCCTTCAACACCTTGGAAAGATTTGCCCGAAAAAGCTAAGCAAATTATTCTTTACGGCTCAGGCAATGTTTGTATTCCGATGTATTACTCCAGCTTTGTCTCCGACAAACCGTTTGAAGGGGTTATTCCAAATATGGAACGGCGGTTTTTGGAAACAGATTCATCTTGGGTCAGAGAAGAATTTTCTAAATATCAATCGGCCGCTCCGTGTGAATTTTGCCACGGCAAACGCCTCAAGCCCGAAGCCCTGGCGGTTAAGGTTTGCGGATTAGATATTATGGATGCTTCCGACATGTCCATCAAAAAAGCCAAAGAGTGGTTTATGGGCGTGGAAGAACAACTCTCACCTAAACGCCAAGAAATTGCCCATAAAATCTTAAAAGAAATTATTGACCGCTTGAGTTTTCTTAATAACGTCGGCTTGGATTATCTTACCCTTTCCAGACAA
The DNA here is from genome assembly GCA_944393175.1 of uncultured Alphaproteobacteria bacterium. Lineage (GTDB taxonomy): Bacteria > Pseudomonadota > Alphaproteobacteria > RF32 > CAG-239 > Scatocola. The sequence goes on from CALXZH010000020.1 coordinate 16,028, forward strand.
TCGGGAACATTATCGGGTGGTGAAGCGCAACGTATTCGTTTGGCCTCGCAAATCGGTTCCGGGTTGACCGGCGTGCTTTATGTTTTGGATGAGCCATCTATCGGCTTGCATCAGCGTGATAATGACCGGTTGCTGGAAACGCTTACCAGGTTGCGTGACATCGGCAATACCGTGATTGTGGTTGAGCATGATGAAGACGCTATTCGGGCGGCCGACTATCTGGTCGATATGGGACCCGGTGCCGGTGATTTGGGCGGGCATGTTACGGCCAAGGGCACGGTTGAAGAAGTTTTGAAAAATCCAAATAGTTTGACCGCGCAATACTTGAACGGAACAAAGCTCATTGAAGTTCCTGCCAAACGCCGCAAAGGCAACGGTAAATTTATCGGTGTTAAAGGGGCTCGCACCAATAACCTCAAGAACGTGGATTTGAAAATTCCGTTGGGAACATTTACCTGCGTTACCGGGGTTTCGGGCGGCGGAAAGTCTTCTTTGATTTTGGAAACATTGTTTAAGGGGCTCAACAAAGAGCTAAATGGTTCCAGAGAACAAACCGGAAAATATGACTCTCTCATCGGCTTAGAAAATATTGATAAAATTATTGATATTGACCAATCGCCAATCGGGCGGACGCCTCGTTCCAATCCGGCTACTTATACCGGCTTGTTTACCAATATTCGCGATTGGTTTGCAGGTCTGCCCGAAGCCAAAGCCAGAGGCTATTCTGCCGGCAGATTTTCGTTTAACGTGGCTGGCGGACGATGCGAAGCCTGCAAAGGTGACGGTGTTACCAAGATTGAAATGCACTTTTTGCCTGACGTGTATGTGGAATGTGATGTGTGCAAAGGCAAACGTTTTAACCGTGAAACTTTGGAAGTCAAATACAAAGACAAATCCATTGCCGATGTGCTGGATATGACGGTTGATGAGGCGCATAAGTTTTTTGAGGCAATTCCATCAATTCGCAATCGTTTGGAACTCTTACAAAAAGTCGGTCTTGGATATATTCATCTCGGACAACAAGCGACCACTTTATCGGGTGGTGAAGCGCAACGCATTAAGCTCTCCAAAGAGCTTTCTAAACGCGCCACAGGCAAAACGCTTTATATCTTAGATGAGCCGACAACGGGGTTGCATTTCGAGGATATTAACAAACTCCTCAAAGTCTTACACACCTTAGTTGAGCAAGGCAACTCCGTGATTGTGATTGAGCATAATCTTGATGTGATTAAAACCGCCGATTATATCGTTGATATTGGGCCTGAAGGCGGTGACGGCGGCGGACGAATTATCGCCCAAGGCACGCCGGAGCAAGTGGCTAAAGTCGAGCAAAGTTACACTGCCAAATATCTCAAACTCAAACTTGGCTAAATTGTAAAAAAAACCGAGCAAATCATATGCTCGGCTTTTTTTTATTACAATTAGGCCTAAATTCCTCCTCCACTTTCATCTAATGAAGGCAATACGTATTTGACTACAGGACGAACTTTGGCTACGGTGTCGACCTTGTC
>CALXZH010000021.1 GCA_944393175.1 uncultured Alphaproteobacteria bacterium
TCGCTCACTTAAATATCTGGTTGAAAATGATATATTAGAACAAGTAGGTGCCGGTCGCTCAACGCATTATATTCTAAAATGCGGAGATTAAGAGGTTTATTCTCCGCACATTTTGCGTAGATAACAACATTGTCAAAATATCCCAAGATTTAGCTCTGGGATATGCTCAGGAATTGCAAAAAATTGATACTTTAATAAGCGAAGACATAACCAAAATTGCCAATGAAAAAGGTTATGATTTGGTTATTGTAAAAGGAATGGTGATTTCCGGTGCTGACGATATAACCGAATATGTCATTGAGGGGGTAAGATAATGGACAAGAAAAATACAAAAACATCAAGCAAATTACCCAATCAAACACCTTTATTCGGAGTAGTTGATATTCAATGGCTTGTAAGTCATATCAAGGAAGTTCAGATTTTAAGACAAGAACATCAGGCAAATCTTGCCGCTTTACAACAATGGGTAAAGGCCGCAAATGCAGAAATAGCCGCGCAAAGTGTGTCGGAAGATAAAAATTCGTTGGCACAAAAATATCAGCAAGAATTAAGTCAGAAGCAACAAGTTATGCAACAAAACCACTTGCAGAAGGTTCAGGCGGTTGATGCTAATTTAAGCAAATTGATTGCCGATGTTGCAAAACAAGAAAAACTGGATTATGTTTTTGCCAAAGGAACACTGGTATTCGGCGGACAAGATATTACGCAAAAAGTAGCTGATGCTATGATACAGGAAAAATAAATGGTAGTTGTCTATTGCTGGAGGAGGGAGTTTTCCGCAACTTTAGGCTAACAGCATCACCATTAAAAAAAGCGCCATTATGGCGCTTTTTTTAATGGTGATGCGCCGACTTGTTAAGCGCCAAGGATTGCGACAGCAAGCTGAGAGCGGTGTTACAAGTAAAGTGCCCGAAGCGTAGTTGGCGCGCCTTTTAGAAAGGCAAGCCTTACGGAGCAAGACACCAATTCGAATGTTTCATTTTCTTTAATAGTCATTTTTTTAGGTTTGTCCGAACTTGGAGGTTGCTTTTCTATAGTTCGTAATGTAAAATTGTTGCCATGGAGGTACCTAAAGAATGAATGAACGTTTTAAACTTTGGGGCTGTGTATTGGCTCTTATTATTAGAGAGAACAAGATACTTATGATTTTAAGAAAAAATAAGCCTGATGCTGGCAATTTTAATTTAGTCGGAGGAAGAATGGAAGAAAATGAAACAGTATCTATGGCAATTATACGAGAAATAAAGGAAGAAATAGGTCTTGATGCAACAAAAGCAGAAATTGACGTGGTGGGTTCCGTGCATCGTGTTTGTCCTGATGGATGGAATTCTATTGAATATGTTGTTACGGTTAAAAATCTTCAAGGAGAACCTGTTAATAATGAGCCTTATGTTTGTGAAAGATTGGAATGGTTGCCTTTAGATAATTTACCTGAAAATATAACTCCATATGCTCGCTGTGCTATTGAAAATTTTATAAATGGTATAGCTTTTTTTTTTTTTTTTTCATAAATTTTATTCGTAAACCATGATTTAAGCATCACCAATTCAAACGGCAGTCGGTAAATTTGCTTTTCAATGTGAGGTTTGGAATTGTCTTTTAGTATATAATATAAAAAGCCTTACCGCAAAAATGCAGTGAGGCTTTTTTCATATAGCTTACTCTGGGCGGATTAATCATCACCATGAAAATGTTTTCTGACTACATCCGAGAGCGAAATCGACAGATTCTCCCGTCTTTGCTGATCTCTTTTGGCTTTTGCCTTAGCAAATTCTCTGGCATAATCTTCTGTTCTTATTCCAGAGCGAGATCTTTGGGAGCGTTGCTGTTCTACCTGTTCAGTAAAGTATCCATGTTCTTCGGCCTCAAGTAAGGCGAAGACATTTAAATAATTTGTTTTTTTGGGCTTCATAATAATCATATTTTAGAATTATATTTATTTGGCTCGTATTATAAGTCTTCATTTTCAAAAGTAAATAAAAAAAGATTCATTTCTTTTTCTTTACTTTTGCAATTATTTCCTTATGATAATGAGGAAATTTAATTATTATTGTCTAACCTTTTAAATTATTATTTTATGAAGCAAAACAATTTAATTATTCAAAAAGAAGTTTTGAAAGGGACACAAAACATGGGTGTAAATAAGCATAAAGACATCATCATAAATAAATATACAGAATATGATGAGGATGCTCGCTTGGTAAGTGATAGAGGGCACAATGTCGAATATTTAACCACCATGCGGTATATTCAAAAATTCTTAAAACCAGGAGCTAAAATTTTGGAAATTGGAGCTGCAACTGGTCGCTATTCTATTGCTTTAGCAAAAATGGGATATGACGTTACGGCTGTTGATTTAACTCCTAAGCATGTTGAAATTATGAAATCTAAATCTCAGGGAATGAGTAACTTTAGATGTATGGTTGCCGATGCTCTGGATTTAAGTATGTTTGAAGATGAATCTTTTGATTTGGTTCTCAATTTGGGACCAATGTATCATCTTTTTCATCCAGGAGATAAGGAAAAAGCTGTTAAAGAAACAATTCGTGTTGCAAAAAATGGAGGAATATGTATGTTTGCATATATTCCTTGTGCGGCAATTATGTTAGGTTACGGGTTGTGCCACCTGATGGCTGAAAACTTAAAAGAACTAATGGATGATGCTGGTCGATTTAAGGATGTTCCCGAAGAGATATTTAATTGTTTTAATATCGAAGATTTCAAAAAATTATTTAACAATTTAAATACGGAGTATATTACCAATGTTGCAACGGATGGAATAGCTTATGCTATGAAAGCGCAACTTGAGCAATTATCCGAAGAAGGGTATCAAACGTTCTTAAAATGGCATTTTTTGACTTGCGAAAGAGCAGACCAACAGGGATATAGTGCTCACCTACTCTATATTTGTAAGAAAAAGTAAATAGCCCTGGTTTACCCCAAAACATCTATTTCCATTAGTCTTTATATAATATAAAAAAACAGAAGCTGTTTAAGGCTTCTGTTTTTGTGCTCTGATCATAGTTGGGATACAAATAAAAAATACGGTAAAGGCAAATATTGCCAATGCTACGGTTTCAAACAAGTTAGTATAAACTGCCAGTAACCCTTTTGTTGCTATAAAAGCAAAAAGTACTCCCGAAAGAATCCATCCCAGGCCTGCTGCAATTAGTTTCTCCGGCTTTCTAAAAGCTAACACTATTCCCAGAACAATAATGACACCTACAAAGAAGAGAACTCCTTGCCAATTAACATCTTGTGTTATTGACAATGCTCCTGATACCAAAAGTGTGAAAAGAGGCGCCATCAAAATTAACAATAATTTTTTTACTGTTTTCATACGCATAAAAATTTATTTAGATGATATAATTATATTTATTTGGTTCGCATTATAATTGCTAATTTTCAAAAGTAAATGAAATTTATTTTCGTTGCAATCACCAATTCAAACGGCAGCCATTTTCTGACTGCCGTTTGCGGCGCTACGGAAACTTGTTTCCTACTTGTGTGACCCACTAACCTTTGCTGAGGCAAAAGACTAGTATAGCTAATAGAAGCTTATTTTATCTCCAAGGCTTATCTTGAGTTCGAATGTTTTGTTTTCATAAAAAGTTATTTTTCATTTTGTTTGAATGTTTCGTTTATTATTAAAATAGATTGAGGTTAAAGATAATAGGGAGGAACATAGTTCTGCTATATCATTTTCTCTATCTAGGCTGTGAGTAGCGCCTTTGATTAGTTTGACAATGACATTATCGCTTTCCAGAACCGCCTGTAGCTTAAATGGTTTTTGAGAATTAAGATTTTTATCTTCAGTTCCATGAAGTATATGTATAGGGCATTTGATTGCTAGTGGGGTTAGTAGCAATAAATTCTCTCTAGCTGTATCAAACATCTTCTGGGTAACAACATATGTAAAATTTTTTACAGGATAATATAATACTCCTTTAGATAACTCAGCCTTCTGTGCAGCTGTAAGCACAAAATTTTCCATATCATAAGTAAAATCGGGTGCTGGAGCTAAACCCACAACTCCAACTATCCTTTCAGCTCTATCTCTTGCTGCAATCAAACTCAACCATCCACCGAGAGAAGAACCTACCAATAAAATTGCACCTGAAATTTTAGTATCAATAATTTTAAGCAATTGTTTTTTCCAATCGTTAAAATCTGCATTCAAATAATTTGCTTTATCCGAACCATGCCCAGCTAGTTCAAATCTAAAAAAAGCTAAATTATTTTGTTTACAAAAATTTTTTACAGCCTCTGGTTTGGGGCCCCAAGGATCAGAACAAAGACCATGAACATATATTACCGTAAGTTTATTTGAAAACCGTTGATTAAAATATTCAAATTTACAATAAAATTTGTTATCGTATAGATAATTTTTCATAGTATAGCCTTTAATAGTATTATTATTTTAGTTTTACGGTTTAAAAAGTCAAGCATAACCAGATATTTTTGTAAACTGCGAGTTAAACATCCCCCTCTCAAAAGATAGCCATAAATATGGTTGCCGATTTACACTACAGGCTTCGGACTGTTTTGTTAAAAAAGATTTGCGTTTTGAATGATGTCTATGGCAATTTGTTTTGCGTAAAAACTGGCCAAATGACGATAATCCTTTATACTATTTTCTTTATCGTGTAATCTGACCGCAAAGAAAATTTTATGTTCTTCTTGCTCATAAAAGCCGACAAACCACGCGGTATCAACTTTATCATCTTTTATTCCTAATCCTGTTTTCCCATAAATTTTTATCGGATTATTCATAACCTGCATTATTTCTTTTAGGGATTGTGTTGTTTGATTTTCCTTTGAAAAAATGTGCGCCAAAAATCTTACTTGTTCTAATGGTGAGATTTGTAATGATGATTCTATCCAAAATCCTTTTAATTCTGAAATATCTGTATTGCCATTGCGTAGCCCTTGCCAATCTGAGATATCTTGGTTGCCATAATTATTGCTATGCAGATAGGATTTTATTGTCTCTTGCGGTATTCTATCAATAAGTTTTCGAAAATACCATACACAGGATGTACGAAAGGCTTCTGTTATATTCATTGTTTTGTTCCAGCTAGGATTTTCGTAAGCCTTTCTATTCCATTCAATATTGGAATTTTCTTTTGAAACTACATTTTCTGATAAAGCTACATATGCTGACATAATTTTAAATGTGGAACAAGGTGAAGATTGTATGGTGCTTAATGGGAGATTATAAATTTTATATTGTGCCGCATCCGGATTATAAAAAACTGCCGTTCCTGAGATGCCCTTAAAATATTGAGAAAGATTGATTTCTGTGACATTATTTTCTTTACAAGACAGCAACAAAAACATTGCTATTACACACCAGATATGTTTCATGTTCATCCCATTATATTCATCATTCATCTACCTTATTTATACGGATGAAATTAGTTAAAGTAAATACCCTTTGACCTCTTTGCTTTTATGTTTTGCTCTTCTGAATTTCATCCATTTTGTGTGCAAAAAATTTTCTTGACTTAGAGTATGCTCTAAAAATTATACTTAATTTCTCTTCAATAATTGTGTGAGGGAAATATGAAATATTGGAGTTTATTGTTGGGAATTTGCTTTTCTTTTATTGGCTTTAATTCTATGGCACAGGAGGAAGTTATGAAACTTAAATTATCGATTGAAAATAAAGACGTGATTATTCGTTTACAACAAAATTCTGCTACTGCGCAATTTGTCAAAATGCTGCCGGCGCAATTCGAATTTAGAGATTTTGCCGGTGAAGAAAAAATCAGCAATTTTCCGCAACCTATTTCTTTAGAGGGCGCTCCCAGAGGGATGATTGCCACCGCCGGAAAGCTGTTTATTTATGCCCCTTGGAAAAATTTTGGTATTTTTTATAAAACGCACGGCACCAGACCTGATAATAATTTGATTGAACTTGGTGAAGTGGAAAGCGGCTTAAATTACCTCGCTCAACAAGAAGGTGATTTTAGGGCTCAAATTGAAGTGATAAAATAGGACATTGTCAATGAAGTTTTGGATTATTTTACTTTCACTTGTTTGCGGGGTGATAAATATGTCGATTGCGGCTGAAAAATATAATCAAAACGGTGAGATGTTGGTGCGAATCTCCGAAATTGAAATTTATCCTCAATATTTGGATGAATATTTACAATTTGCTCAAAATGTTGCCGAACAATCCGTTGCGCTTGAAAAAGGCGTGATTGCCATTTATCCGATGATGCAAATCAAAAATCCGGTTGCTATCAGAATTTTGGAGATTTATCAAAACCAAGAGGCTTATCAAAAACATATTGCATCACAACATTTTCAAACTTATAAAAAAGGGACTTTACATATGGTAAAATCTCTTGATTTGGTGGACATGTATCAGCTGTCACCACAAAATTTTACCAGAATTTTTAAGAAGCCTTAGTATAAAACCCCAAATCCATAAAAGATTTGGGGTTTTTACAAAAAAGAAATTACTTTAGTGTGTAACGAGCGATAAACTCTTTAATCGTTTGGTCGGAAAATTGTTCAGGCAAAATCAGCGAGTGATATTTCAACAACTCCATACTTTCAAATTGACGTTGATACTCTTGTTCATCCACGCAAATTCGCTTGCCCCACGCATCGGTTAAATAATTGGCGCTTAACTTATGCAAATCTCTCGCATAATACCGTAAAATATCTCTCACCGTATAATTAAGGTAGCGTTTCAACAAATCATCTTCAATTGATGGGAGCTCTTCCGTTAGAAGCCTCTCGACTTCATAATAGTCGGCCAAAGTTACGTCTGTTTTGCTCTTATCTTTTACGGCTTGTTCAATTTCTTCTACTCGTAAATTGTAAGAGGGAAAGACATCATTAAACAGATGAATACCATATTTCAAATAGCCTGAAGCTGCACCTAACAGTTCCTTGTCATCACAATGGCGGTAATAAATTCTTTGTGCTATTTCACAAAGTTTTTTCATTAGGTTTACTCTTTGAACATAGTCTGCTGCACTCGGCCCCTTGAAAAGGTGAAGCTGAAGATAAGGACGGAAACAGATTTTGAGCTCTGATATTTGGCTTTCCAAATGTGGATTTCGAGGCCATGTTTGCAAATAACCGTTAAGAGCCTTGAGGATGTCTGCATCTGTTTTTTTCTGCTTTTCATCCCAGTCTTTTTCCAGCTGTTCTCCATAGCTTAGCCTTTTTTTGATTTCTTCAGGGTAATCTTTCTCCTGAATTTCAAACAGCATAATATCATCGATTGAAGCAGAAACTTGAAAATCTTGAATTTGGGTGATTTTCAACCTGACTTGTTGCCACGGCCATTTGAAAAATGGCGGCATATTTCCCGAATAATTATCGCGGCTGATGAAAATCGGCTTTTCTTCTTCATCTACAGGATATAAATTCCAACCATTGTCTGTTTGCTTAATCTTTTTAACCAAACAGCTCTTTTGTTCCATAAAAATATTCATAAGTCTTTAATTTAAGTGAATTAATAATATTATTATGAGCGTTAATGTGGCATACAATTTTGTTTTTGTAAATAAATATTTCCCGTTTCTTTCATGATTTTAACGTTATGATAAAAATTTTCTTCTATAGTCTTTTTATGTTTAATTTATAAGGAGATTTATCATGAAAGGAATTATGATTTTAGTCATTTTGGCGGCTTTGGCATATGGCGGAAAATGGCTCTATGATAATCATTATTTTGACAGTGTTATGACCTCATTTAACAATACCGTGCAAAGAACTTCCGATTTTGCAACCGATAAAGCCGTCAAAGAAGCTAATTTCTAGTTTAGAAAATCGTGGATTTTATATATCGGATTTTTTATTTCTGTGTTAGGATTGGAAAAATTTAGGGAAATATAAAAATGCATGATACTTGGAATCCTTGGCACGGTTGCATTAAAAAAAGTGAAGGCTGTCAAAACTGCTATATGTATTTTTTGGATAAAGTGCGCCATCAAAACGGGCAAAATATTTATAAAGTCAAAAATAATTTTGATTACCCGCTGCAAAAAGATAAAACCGGACAATATAAGGTTAAAAGCGGCGAACAGTTGCGTGTTTGCATGACATCAGATTTCTTTTTGGAAGAAGCCGATAAATGGCGTCCGGAGGCTTGGAAAATTATTAAGCAACGTCCTGATGTGGTGTTCTTTTTGTTAACCAAGCGGCCCGAACGCGTGGCACAATGTCTGCCGCCTGACTGGAATGGGGGGTGGGAAAATGTGTTTTTTAACGTAACCTGCGAAAACCAAGCCCGAGCCGATGAGAGAATCCCGATTTTGTTTGCTTTGCCTTTTAAGCACAAAGGAATTATGGTGGCCCCTTTTATCGGAAAAGTCAGCATTGCTCCCTATCTGAAAGAGGGCATTATTGAGCAAGTGATTTGCGGCGGCGAAAATTATGACGGTTCCAGACCATTAGATTATTCTTGGGTGTTGGACTTGTATCATGAGTGTGTGGCTGCAGATGTGACATTTTGTTTTATTGAAACCGGTACATATTTTATTAAAGACGGAAAGACTTATCATTTGCCAGACAAGCGGTTGCAAAGTGAAATGGCCTTTAAGTCCGGCTTGCAATATCAGGGGAAAGCGATCAATTTTAATTTACACCCTGCTCAAAACGATTTATTCGGCATGGGTGATGTTTATGTCAAAAAATTTCGAACCGTCTGCCAAAAGTGCGGCAGCCGACTTATTTGTAACGGTTGTTCGGACTGCGGATTGTGTGAAAAAATGTAATATTCCTCTTTCGCTTTTGACTTTATTGTTTTATCATAATTTTATTTTTCTAGGGAGAAAGTTATGGAAAATATTGTAAGAGTTGGCGTCGGCGTATATTTATTTAACGCTCAGCATCAAGTACTGCTTGGTTTGCGCAAGAATGCACACGGAAATGGAACTTGGTGTCCGCCGGGAGGGCATTTGGAATTCGGCGAAAGTAATGAACAAGCCGCTATTCGTGAAGTGAAGGAAGAAACCAATATTTCCGTTAATCCTGAGAACATCACTTTGCAAGGAATTACTAACGATTTTTACAAAGAAAGCAATAAACACTATATTACTTTGCACTTTTTTTGCAAAAATTTTAGCGGTGAGCCGCAACTTATGGAACCTAATAAGTGTGAAAAGTGGCAATGGTTTGATTTGAATAATCTGCCAAAAAATTTGTTCCTTTCAAATCAAAATTTTTTGAAGAGTCATCTTTTGACTGATGCTAATATTTAAATGTAATTTAGTATTAGGAGGCAAAAGATGATTGAAAAATTTGAATTTATGAGCAACAAAGACGGACTTAGTTTGTTGGTGTTGGCAGCTATTCATGGTAATGAGACTGCCGGCGTGAGGGCTTGCCACCGCGTTATTCAAGAATTTCAATCAGGACAACTCAAGCTGACGCGTGGCTCTTTAACCTTAGTTCCGATTTGTAACCCTGAGGCCTATAAAAAAGATGTGCGTTGTATTGACGAAAACTTAAATCGGGTGATTGTTCCCCACCCTCATCCTCAGACATATGAGCAAGGTCTCGCCAATGAGATTTGCGAACTTATCAAATCTCACCGCTTGACGTTGGATTTACACTCAACGCACTGCATCGGCGATGTGCCGTTTGCTTTTTGCGATTATCCCGATGAATATAATCAAAAACTTATTTCGGCCTTAGATGTTGATTTTGTGTTAGAAGGTTGGCCCGAAATTTACAGCCAAAATACCGCTATTCAAGATTGCTCAACCGAACAATATGCTCATGTTTGCTCTCATACAGCAACCACTTTGGAATGTGGCTACCACAAAGAGCCAAAAGCAATTGAAATTGCTTACCGAGCAATCCTTTCTACCTTAGCGGCATTTGAGATGATTGATGCCCCTCGTCCTGAGGCAAAGAAGAAAACGCACATTAAGCTCAAAAGTTATGTCTTAAAGACCAAAGAAGGAAAACTTTGCAAAAATTATAAGCATCTCGACCCAATCAAGAAAGGTGAACAAATTGCAATTTATGATGACGGGGAGATTTTAGCGGCGCCGGAAGACGGCTTTATTTTGCTGCCTAACTTAAATGCAAGCCTTAATACAGAGTGGTATTATCTGGGTTGCAACAAATAAAAAAATTAGAAATTAGAAGCAGCTTTGTTTTTGTGCATAAGAAATCCAAAAGCCAACGTTTTGGCTCGTGTGTTGGTTGATTTTTCCCATATCAGGCTCTTGGTCTCTTTGTTTAGCGAAACGCCTTTATAACCACTTTGAATCAGATATTGCATTTTGTTAAACAGTGTCGGAATTTTGGTGTGAATATTATCCCCTAAATACATGCTGTAAACATCGGCATTGTTATTGGCAGGCCGAACCGATGGGCTCGGTTTGTGGCTAATGGCTTTTTCAAGATAAATCACTTTGGCGTTGTCTTCGGGGTCAAGATCAACCTTGGTGATGGACATACCATAGTGCAGCGCATTTATCCAACTGGCCGGATTATCAACCGCAATTTGGATGATGGCATGAGTTCTGCCTTGGTCAATGGCGTGCGCTTCAATATATTCCAACATCCTTTTCATTAAGCTCGCGCCCCGATAGGCCGGATCAACCAAAATGGCTTCATAAATCACCAGGTCTTTATTTTCCATCTCAGATTTGAACTCAGGCATATCCCGTTGTTCTTCATTGTGCGGAAGTTTGAAAACGGCTTGTGCAATAAGCTTGTTTTCATCAAAGACACCAAGCATATTGTCACTTTTGCCCTCTAAACATTTCATATAATCTTCGGCTGTCCGGTGCAAAATAAAGTGCTGTTCATCGGGGTGCAGACCTTGGATGATTTTTTCTTGCAAGTGCATAACGTCTGCTAAGTGGCTGATGTCTAATTTTTTGACCGTTAATGTTTTTTTGTTCATTGTGTTCCTCTGCTTTGACTTCTCTTTAACATAAAAAAAAGATTTGAGAAAAACTCAAACCTTGCGACTAACTTAACCTCTACTTCACGGATAAGTCATCGTCGCAATAAAAGTCTGCGCAAACGCAATGATGTCAAATTAAAATTGGTCATTTAGCTGTACTCTGTTTGAAAACTGGTTATGATATTACCGATTTATTCTTATTTGTAAAGTTTTTTTTATAACTATGGACAAAATTTGTTTTCTTCCGGCCTAAAAAGAAAGCATAATTGCTAAATTTGATTTGCAAACTTGCGTTTTTTTATATATTTTGTTGCTAAGAAAAATGGTAAAAAAATTTATTGATAGAAAGGATTAAAAGAAAATGGATGTTATCTTGACCGGAGACAGACCTACCGGAAGATTGCACTTGGGACACTATGTCGGCTCGCTGAAACGTCGGGTAGAAATGCAAAACAGCGGAAAATATCATAATATTTATGTGATGATTGCCGATGCTCAGGCCTTAACCGATAATGCCGACGATATTAACAAAGTTCGTAACAATATCTCGGAAGTGGCTTTGGATTATATGGCTTGCGGATTAGATCCCAAAAAGACAACCATCTTCATCCAATCGCAAATTCCCGAACTTTGTGAATTGTCTTTTTATTATATGAATCTGGTGACCGTTTCCAGATTGCAAAGAAACCCTACCGTTAAAAACGAAATTCAACTCAGAGGCTTTAAGCAAAGTATTCCGGTCGGATTTTTTACCTACCCTATCAGCCAAGCATCTGATATTACCGCTTTTAAGGCAAACCTTATTCCGGTCGGAGAAGACCAACTGCCAATGATTGAACAAACCAGAGAGATTGTTCGTTCTTTCAACACATTGTATAAAAAAGTGTTGGTTGAGCCCACCGCGGTTTTGCCCGAAAACAGTTATTGCTCTCGTTTGCCGGGGTTGGACGGCGCAGCCAAAATGAGTAAATCTTTAGGAAACTGCATTTATTTGGCTGACAGCGCCAATGATATTAAGAAAAAAGTTCAAAGTATGTTTACCGACCCGACGCATTTGCATGTGGAAGATCCGGGACATATTGAAAACAATCCGGTATTTACCTATTTGGATGCTTTTTGCAGAGATGAACATTTCAAAGCCTTTTTGCCGGCTTATCAAAATTTGGACGAGCTCAAGGCGCATTACCAAAGAGGCGGTTTGGGCGACGGAACAGTTAAAAAGTTCTTGAACGAAATTTTGCAAAACGAGCTTAAACCTATTCGTGAAAGAAGAGAGGAATTAGCCAAAGACATAGGTGAGATTTTTGCTCAACTCAAAAAGGGCAGCGAGAATGCCCGTGAAGTTGCCGCTCACACCTTGCTCGAAGTCAAGGGGGCAATGGGCATTGACTATTTTGGAAAAAGCTCTTTACTGTAATTTATTGATTGTTTTGATAACACCCTTTTGAAGTGATTTTCAAAAGGGTGTTTTTATTATATCTTCTAGTTTGCCGGAGAATTTAGGGCAGACACAATATGACTAAGGTGAACCAATTTTAAATGTTTACCCTCCAAGGTCGGGAGCCAACGTTTTAGTGCCTCGTAGGTTTGGGATTTCGGGTGTCCTATGGCTACGGCATAGCCGTTTTTACGGGCAATATTCTCGGTATGGGCTAATTGCTTGAGAATATACGATACATCGTTTTTATTATCTAAAAATACATTGCGTGAAGCATAAGCGACATCATATTTGCGGGCAACTTTATCTCCTACGGAATGCGGCGTGGTCTTAGAATCCAAAAAAAACAGTCCCTTGGCTTTTAAGACTTTCATAATTTCGGCCATTCTTTTTTCATCCTCGGTTAAGCGGCTACCCATGTGGTTGTTTATCCCTTTTACTTGGCTAAAACGATTAAGCATCTTCTCAAAATTTGTTCTGACTTCTGCGGGCGACATTTCTACCGTCAAGATGTCTTTACTCAAATTGATATTGGATTTTGGCTGCATCGGTACGTGTAACATAATTTCATGTCCAGATTTTAGGGATGCGGCAATCTGTTGTTCCAGCCTTGCCGGATAAGTCAAAAAAGACGCTGTCAACGGTGCTTGTAAAGATGTTATGTCTTTTGTGCGCTTATAATTGTCTCCCATGTCGTCTATGACTATGGCGATAACCGGTTCAGGACCGAAATACGGCGGTTTTGAAAATACTTTAATTTCTATTTTGCTGACTTTGGGATGTCGAACTTCCTCAATAATATTATGAGGTAATTCCTCTTCATAACGCGAATAATCTTCTTCTGCTTCCATTTGTTTGGCTTGCGGCAAAGATTGCATGAGCGAGGTATCAGGGATTTTATTTGGAAAGGCGGTTTCTTGCTCTATTTCATCGGCTAGAATATATTTGATTTCTACAGGTTCTTCAAGTTGCAATGCTTGGTGCACATAATCTTCATCTCTTTGGGCGCGAAGCCATTGCGTCTCAACTTCTATACTGGAAAATTCTTCGCCTGTCGGATAGCTAATTTCAATCTGCCCCGTCGGAAAATCATCATGGAGATTTATGCGGTAAACTTGTTGACGGAGCAAAAAAGTTAAACAAATTGAGAAAAGCCCGCAAACAACCAGCATACGTATTAACGCAATATATTTGCGAAAAAAAGTTTCAAACTTTTTGCGAAAAAAACGTGTCGGAACTGATTGTTTGCCGGACTTGCTCAAATTTAGTCTCTCTTGCGAAGGGTCGGAAAGGCAATAACATCTCTGATGGTGGCCGCACCGGTCAACAAGATGGCCAAGCGGTCAATACCCATTCCCATACCACCGGTCGGGGGAAAGCCGTTTTCCAATGCCGTGATGAAATCTTCATCTAACATTTGAGCCTCATCATCGCCGGCTTCACGGTCAGCACATTGAGCCTCAAAACGTGCTCTTTGTTCAAGCGGGTTAGATAACTCGGAATAAGCACAGCCCATTTCCATACCGGCAATGTAAGCATCAAAATGCTCAACCAAGCGCGGATTGCTCCGATGTGTTTTGGCCAGCGGCGAAATATCACGCGGCATATCCATGACCAGAGTTGGTTGAATTAAATGCGCTTCAACCTTGGCATCAAAGACTTCGGATATGACCTTGCCCCAAGAAATGCAACTTGAAGCATCGACTCCTACAGACTGCGCCAGAGATTTTGCTTCATCCAAGGTTTGGGCTTGCATAAAGTCGGCACCGGTATATTCTTTGACCAAGTCAATCATAGACTTTTTAGCCCAAGGTTTGCTCAAATCTATTTCGTTTTCACCAACAGTAATAACACTGGTATGTAAGACTTCTTTTGCAACATAGGCAATCAGGTCCGGAATCAATTTTGCCATATCATTATAGTCGGCATAAGCCTGATAGGCTTCAAGTGCCGTAAATTCAGGATTATGGCTCTTATCAATGCCTTCGTTGCGGAAGTTGCGGCCGATTTCAAACACACGGTCAAAACCACCGACAACCAGGCGTTTTAAGTATAATTCCGGTGCAATACGCAAGTATAAATCCATATCCAAAGAATTGTGGTGCGTGATAAACGGTTTGGCATTGGCACCGCCCATAATCGGGTGGAGCATCGGGGTCTCGACTTCCAAGAAACCATGCTCCTCAAAATAGTGACGAACGGCCGAAGTAATCTTACAACGTTTTTCAAAAATCTCGCGGCTGTCATCATTCATAATAAAATCGACATAGCGCTGACGGTAACGGGCATCGACATCCGTTAAACCATGGAATTTCTCCGGCAAAGGTTGTAATGACTTGGCTATAATATCAAATTTTTCAGCCGCAATGGACAACTCTCCTCTGGGCGTACGGCGAACATAGCCGCTAATTCCTACAATATCACCGACATCTAAATTTTTCAGACGTGCCAAATCGGCTTCGGGTAAATGATTTTTATGACAAAAGGCTTGAATTTTACCACTCTTGTCTTTGACATCAATAAACATACCGCTATTGCGTACGGCCATGGCTCGGCCGGCAATGGTTACGCGATCTTGCGTATCCGCTCCTGCTTCCAAATCTTTGTATTTTTCTTGTAAATCCGCGGCAAAGGCGTTGGGTTCAAATCGATAAGGATAAGGATTGTAACCGCTTTCTTCCAGTGCTTTTAATTTTGCCAGTCTGGAGTCACGGTGGATATTATTTTCTTCACTCATTTGTTTATTCCATTCATTATTTTTAATCTAGCAAGCACTATATACGTAAGCATTCATTTTTTCAATAAAAATTTGCGTTTTGGTCTGGACATCAGCCTCGTAAAACACTATAATATCATTGAATTAACGGAGAAAAAGATGAAAAAAGAAGAATTGAAAAATAATCATGCTACTTCCCTTTCTTGGTGGGAAAAATCTGTGCAAATCCTTAAAGAGGCTTGGAAGTTTGCAAATGAGTTTAATTTAGTTGATAAAATAAAAAATATTAAAGTACCTACAGCATTAAAAATCAGCGGTTTGGCTCTACTGCTCAGCAGTAAAAGTTTAGATGCCAAAGCGGCTCTTAACACTACCGTTAAAGATGCCAAGACAAACAAAACAGAAATTTCTTTTAACAAAAAAAATACCTCAAGTAAGGCTGCCAGCTTTTCTTATGAGGCGGCTTTCCGTGCTTATTCAGGAAAATATTATAACGAAATTTGCAACGGCTCTCCTTGCTGGTTGGCTTCAACTTATGAAACAAACGGTGCGGGAATCGGTAAACAGCCTAGCTCTATTGCTATGTGGAATGATAGAGGAAACTACCGCGGGCTAAACCAAATTAGTCCCGCTCATGCGCAAAAATTCTTAAAATGGCTGGGAACTCAGCCGCAATTTAAGTCTGTGTACCAATCACTTAATACAGGCGGTGTCGGTAAAGCCAACTGGCAAAAAACGGCTAAAGCTCATGAACACCTTATGACGGAAGCTTTTGAATGGTATATGGTGGAAGTGTATAATGCAGACAACTTTAAGGCCATTCAAGATAAACTTAATGAGGCAAAGCTCAATGTCAGTCTTAAAAAACTCCATCCGGCAATTATTTCGGCAATGCACCAATTGATGGTGGAATCCCCCAGCCGTAAAAACATGATTGCTAATAAGATTGTCAGGTTTATGGAAAATCATAACGGAGATGCGCAAAAATTAAATTCGGAAGAATTTATCAAAACGCTTATCTCTAATCAATCTATTCAAAAAAGAGCTCTGGCTTTGTTTAATAATAAATCCGTCAAATGGAAAGTTGCTCAATTTGATTCTTTGTTGGCTAAGGTTCAACCTACAAACAATGATGCAAAATCTTGGTTCGACGAACAATCTGAAGCCCTACAAAAAAAGCAAAAAGATAAACAAACAAAAAATCGTTTGGCTCAAGAGAATCTGAAAGATAAAAGTATTTTGAATCAGCATTTTCAAAATATTTTGAAAAAAGAGCAAAAGTTGCGTTTTCCGGAGGCGGTTTCTGAAGAACTAAAACAAGCAAGAAAAATTGCCGCAGGAAAAGCAAAGGCTAAGCGCTCTTTGAAATCTCAACCTGTTAGTGACGAAATCAAAAAACGTACCATTACACCTAGTATGGTTACACACAAAAAATCTTCGGAAAGAATATAATTTTCTTGACTAACGAAAAGAACTAAAGTAGAACAAATTATAGCAATTTGTTCTATTTTTGTATTGAGGTAACCATGCTGACTGAAAAACAATATAAGCTTTTGATGTTTATTAATAAAACTTTGAAAGAAAGCGGGTGTTCCCCTTCTTTTGAGGAAATGAAAAACGCTGTCGGTCTGAAGTCTAAGTCAGGTATTCATGCCTTGATTACGGAATTAGAAGAAAGAAATTTTATCAAAAAACTTCCGCATAAAGCGCGTGCCTTAGAGGTTGTTCGATTGCCTAAATTTAAGCCCAGCGCCATAATTGCCGAAGAAAAAAAACGTGAAATTGCCTTGCAAAACAGTGCTGCGCAAATTCCGCTTTATGGTAAAATTGCCGCAGGAACTCCGATTGAAGCAATTGCTAATGAAACGGAAACTATATCCGTACCCTTTGATATGGTTGAAAAAGGAATGTATTATGCCCTCACCATTGAAGGTGATTCCATGATTGAAGCAGGCATTTTGGATGGTGACACCGTAATTATCAAAAAAGCCGATACGGCAAACAACGGTGATATAGCCGTTGCTTTGGTTGATGATTGCGAGGCTACATTGAAGGTTATCAAACGCGATAAAAACGATATTTTGCTTATTCCATGCAATAAAGATTATGAAACCAGAACTTTGCCGGCAAACCGTGTAAAAATTCAAGGCATTTTAAGCGGGCTTATCAGACAATACCATTAGTCTACAAGTTACAAAAAAACGCCTTATCACTGAGGCGTTTTTTTGCGAACTTTTGGGAAAGTTTGCTTTTATATTAATCCCATTTTTTGCGCCATTATAAGTGCCTGAGTGCGATTGGTGGCGCCGACTGAACGCAGCAAAGCATTTATATGCAATTTGACGGTTGCTTCCGAGACGCCGATTTCGTAAGCAATCTGTTTGTTAGACATTCCTTGCGCCACCAAGCCTAATACTTGCAGTTGTCGTGCGGTTAAATTTTTGCCTTTAGATACGGCAACCGTAGCACTATTTTTTTGTGAGCCCGAAAGAGACGGATTAGGCTCCAAGACGGACGGCGGAAGATATGTGCCTCCGTCTAAAATTAACTGTAATGCTCCCGATAAAATTTTTGGCTCCGTGCGCTTGGGAATATAGCCGCTCGCTCCGCCTTCAATGGATTTACGTATATCTCGCGGATTTTCAGAGGCTGAAATTATGACATAGCGTGCGCCGTTTGCATGTTGACGGATGGCTGAAAGTCCTTCTTCCCAACTCATGTCCGGCATATCTAAATCCACGATTATTAAATCCAGCTTTTTCTCGTCAGATAAAATCTTGAGGGCTTGCGAAAAATTTGCGGCTTGAAAAACAAACATGTCTGGATTCAATTTTTCAAGTTGCAAACTTAGTCCGTCGCGAAAAAGCGCGTGGTCATCGGCAATCAGAACTTTCATTTATATCTCTCCTGTTGGTTCTAAGCAATATTTATACTAAAAGTTTTAATTTTAGATTAATCAATCGTTTTAATATAGATAATTACCTTATTCAACTTTACAAGAGAGTTTTATGGTTTCGTATTATTTGTCGTTTGGCAAAAGCATATAGGCCACACCGGCTTCTTTAAACATTTGCTCTGAATATGCCAATTTATCGCGCCAGGTGTTTTGTGGGGTATTGGCATCTATTTTTACCTCATGGGTGACAACCATTTTTATGCCTGACTGAATAATGGCTCTGGCGCAATCCGTGCAAGGCGCATGGGTCGCATACATCACACAGCCCTTTAGGGATGTTCCCGTTAAACAAGCGTTATAGATGGCATTGCGTTCGGCATGTTCAAAAAAGTCATATTTGGTCGGGCGTTCCATTCGTTCGGGAATATTATCATCTACCCCTCGCACCAGCCCATTATACCCCGTGGCTCTGATTTCTCTGTCGGGACCAACCACAATTGCTCCGGTCTTCGTCGATGGGTCTTTTGACCAAGTTGCCACAAGTTCTGCTACTTCCATAAAGCGTTTATGCCATTTTTCCGAAAACATCATTTTCTCCTTTTGAGTTTTTTCTTAATTTTAATTAAGTTTCTTTTTTTATACAAGATTTTTTCTTTGCTTCTTTTCCACATTTGGCAATAAAAATCTTTGAAATGCGAGTCTTTCTCTTGACATTATTACTAAAATATCCCACTTTATACCCAGTTCATTTTATAAATTAATTAGGAGAAAAAAATGAGTGCTATTGTTGATATTCATGCAAGAGAAATCTTAGATTCTCGCGGAACTCCGACTGTTGAAGCAGACGTTGTTTTGCAAAGCGGTGCTTTTGGTCGTGCTGCCGTTCCGTCAGGCGCTTCCACAGGTGCTCACGAAGCGGTTGAACTTCGTGACGGCGACAAAAAACGTTTTGGCGGTAAAGGTGTTGAAAAAGCCGTTAAAAATGTTAATGATGAAATTTATGATGCTTTGGCCGGATTAGATGCCGAAGACCAAATTGCTATCGACCAAGCCATGATTGACTTGGACGGTACAGAAAATAAAGGTCGTTTAGGCGCTAATGCTATTTTGGCTGTTTCTTTGGCCGTTGCTAAAGCTCAAGCTGAAGAAGCCGGACTTCCTTTGTATCGTTACCTCGGAGGTACCATGGCTCGCACTCTGCCTGTTCCGATGATGAATATCTTGAACGGCGGTAAGCACGCTGATAACCCGATTGATATTCAAGAATTCATGATTATGCCGGTTTCTGCTTCTTCTATTCGTGAAGCTATCCGCATGGGGTCTGAAATCTTCCAAACTTTGAAGAAAAATCTTAAAGCTGCCGGTCAAAATACCAATGTTGGTGATGAAGGCGGTTTTGCTCCGAATCTGAAATCTGCCGAAGAAGCTTTAACTTTCATTGTTAATGCTATTAAAGATGCCGGATACAAACCGGGTGATGATGTTGTTTTGGCTATCGATGCCGCTTCTTCCGAATTCTATGAAAACGGTAAGTATGAAATGAAAGGTGAAGGCAAATCTTACACCAATGCACAAATGGTTGAATTCTACAAAGATTTGTGCAGCCGTTTCCCGATTTTCTCTATCGAAGACGGTATGTCTGAAGATGACTGGGAAGGTTGGAAGATGTTAACCGATGCTTTGGGCGATAAAATCCAACTCGTCGGTGATGACTTGTTTGTTACCAACCCGAAACGTTTGGCTATGGGTATTGAAAAAGGCGTTGCTAACTCAATCCTCGTTAAAGTTAACCAAATCGGTTCTTTGACCGAAACCATGCGTGCTGTTGATTTGGCTCAACGCAACAAATACACTGCCGTTTTGTCTCACCGCTCCGGCGAAACAGAAGATACCACAATTGCTGATATTGCTGTTGCTACAAACTGCGGTCAAATCAAAACCGGTTCTATGTCTCGTACCGACCGTATGGCTAAATACAATCAACTGATTCGTATTGAAGAAGAATTGGGCGATATGGCTGTTTATGCCGGCAAGAGCATTTTGAAATGCTGCGGTAAAGAAGGCTGCTGCTGCAAAAAAGCATGCTAGTCTGTTACAGATTTAGCTAAAAATGCACACTCCTCTGAAAAAACTCTTTTCAGAGGAGTTTTTTTTGCTAATCTGATGTCTGAATGGAGGGAAATATGCTGATTAAAATTTTAGGCTCCGGCTCGGCTTATGGAACACCAATGTGTTTTAATAACTGGGGGGATATTGTTCATAAAGAAGACCCTCATAACCTGAGGAGCCGCTTTTCAATTTATTTGGAAGATGATGGACACAGAATGCTCGTTGATATGGGGCCGGAATTTCGGCTGCAGACAATTGAAAATAATATTTCGGATATTGACGGCGTCTTTCTTACCCATGGGCATTATGACCATATTGCCGGCGTGCCTGAACTATTCCGCGCAGCAGCCTTGCTTGACAAGTGCCTCAATATTTATGCCTCCGAAGAAACCTTGCAAGAAGTTAAAAACTGCTATGGTTATATGTTTGGTAACTTTCATGAAGCAGGAAAAGAAAAAATTGTTTGGCACACCATTGCAAGCGGGGTCAACAAAATTGAAGAGATGGATTGGTTATGCATGGAATTTCCTCACCACAATTTGCATACTACCGGCTTTAGGTATAAAGACATGGCGCTTATTACAGATTATGAGTCAATTCCGGAACAAAATATTCCTAAATTGCAAAACCTTAAGCTTTTGATTATTGAGTGCAACAACGGTTTGCAACAAGTGCAAAACGGACATAGCAACTGGTATCTTATCAAAAGCTATTTAGAACGCATTAACCCGCAAAAGGTTATTTTGACTCACCTTTCGCCCAAGGTGGATATTGAGATTTTAGGCAAAGAATTGCCAAACAACGTCACCCTTGCCTATGATGGTATGGTAGTTACATTATAAATCTCGGTTTTGTTTCATTATCTAAAATGAAAGCCTCTCTTGCGAGAGGCTTTTTATTGTTTAGAAGTTGGCAATACGAGCAAGCGCTTCTTCTATCTTGGCTTTGTTTTCCATTGCCTCGGCTTGACGGCGTTTTTCTTCTTCAACAACCTTAGCCGGTGCTTTTTCGACAAAGCTCGGATTGCTCAGCTTGCGGGCATAGCCTTCCAAATATTTGTTTAAATTCGCAAGTTCTTTATTCAAGCGCTCTTTCTCGGCGGCAAAGTCAACAATGCCTTTTAAGGGCATTAAGATAACCCCTACCCTGAAAACGCTTGAAACCATATCTTTGCTGATTTCTTGTCCCTCGGCAAATGGTTCCAATTTTTCCAAACGGGCAAGAGAGCAAATAATTTGATTGAAGGTTTGCAAATTACGCTTTGAGTGCTCGTTGCCGTCTTTGAGGTAAACCGTAACCTTGGCTCCGGCCGGAATATTCATTTCGGCTCTGAGGGAACGAATTGTGCTTATCATCTCGATTGACCAATCAACCTCTTCCATAGCCTGTTTATCATAGCTTTCAGCTTGCGGCCAAGGTTGTTTAATCAATTTGTGTTGACGTTTCTCACTCGTGTTGTTCCACAATTGGGTCGTAATAAAGGGCATAAACGGATGCAGAATAATCAATATTCTATCCAATACCCAAGCAAAAGTGGAGCGCGTTTCAGCTTTGGCGGCTTCATCCTCACCATACAATATCGGTTTAATCATTTCGATATACCAATCGCAGAATGAGCCCCAAGTGAATTGATATACCGCATTGGCTGCATCTGAGAAACGGAAATCATTGAGGTTCTTTGTAACCTCTTGGGTGGCTTCTTTTACTTTGGCAATTATCCAACGGTTGGTGGCAAGTTGGGCTTTGCTTGCGTCAAAGTCGTCAGCCAACTTACACTCGTTCATTTCGCCAAAGCGAGCGGCGTTCCACAATTTGGTAGCAAAGTTTCTGTAACCGGCAATGCGAGATTCTGACATGTTAATATCGCGGCCTTGGGTTTCCATTGCTGCCATAAAGAAGCGCAGAGCATCGGCACCGTATTGGTCAATCAAAATCATCGGGTCAATGGTGTTGCCCTTGGATTTTGACATCTTTTGGCCTTTTTCATCTCTAACCAGCCCGTGAATATAGCATTTGCGGAACGGAACACGTTTCATCATATACATACTCATCATCATCATGCGGGCAACCCAGAAAAAGATGATGTCAAAACCGGTTACCAAAACCGAAGTCGGATAGAAGGTATCCAGATATTCGCTCTTATCCGGCCAGCCTAAAGTTGAAAAAGCCCACAAGCCTGAGGAGAACCAGGTATCCAGAACATCGGTTTCACGAGTTAATTCTACGTGTTTGCCATAATGTTTATCGGCTGCGGCTTGAGCTTCTTCCTCATTTTCTTCACAGAAGATTTTACCATCCGGGCCATACCATATCGGCATTTGGTGTCCCCACCAGAGTTGGCGCGAAATACACCACGGTTGGATATTTCTCATCCACTCAAAATAGGTCTTTTCATAAGACTTCGGAACAAACTCCATTTCGCCTTTTTCTACAGCTTCAATTGCTTTAACTGCTAATTTCGGCGCATCAACAAACCATTGGTCCGTCATTAAAGGTTCAATAACAACCCCTGACCTATCGCCATAAGGAATTACCATCGGGTGGTCTTCAATTTTTTCCATCAAGCCCAGTTCTTCCAACTTCTCAATGGTCTTTTTGCGGGCGGTTTGTGTGTCCATTCCCGGGAAAGGCGTATTCTCGTTTAAGGTAGCATCCTCGTTGAGAATATTAATCATCGGCAAATTATGACGTTTGCCAACTTCAAAGTCATTAAAGTCATGTGCCGGGGTGATTTTTACCGCACCGGTTCCCTTTTCGGGGTCGGCATGGTCATCGGCAATAATCGGAATCTCGCGATTGACAATCGGCAAAATTGCTTTTTTGCCAATGAGGTGTTTGAGTTTTTCATTGTCTTTTGATACGGCAACCGCAGTATCCCCGAACATGGTTTCCGGACGGGTGGTGGCAATGTGAATATACTCTCCCTTTTCTCCTGCAATCGGATATTTGTAGTAATACATTTTGCCGACGGTTTCTTTTTGGACAACTTCCAAATCCGATACCGCGGTCATAAATTTAGAATCCCAGTTAACCAGTTTTTTGGCTTTATAAATCAAGCCGTCTTTATACATATTTACAAAAATTTTGCGTACGGCGCGGCTCAAGCCCTCATCCATGGTAAAACGTTCACGCGACCAATCGCAAGATGCACCTAAGCGACGTAATTGTTTGCAAATCGTGCCGCCGGATTTTTCTCTCCATTTCCAAACGGTTTCAATGAATTTTTCACGACCCAAATCATGACGCGAAATGCCTTCTTTGGCCAAATTTCTTTCAACAACCATTTGGGTGGCAATACCGGCGTGGTCAGTTCCCGGTTGCCATAAGACCTTCTTGCCCAACATACGATTATAGCGGATTAAAATATCTTGCAAGGTATCATCCAAGGCATGGCCTAAGTGCAAAACGCCGGTTACGTTCGGAGGAGGAATAACGATGGAAAAAGCCTCTGATGAACTTCTCATATCGGGTTTAAAATCGCCGCTTTGTTCCCAATCAGCGTAAATTTTTTCTTCAAACTCTTTAGGGTTATAATTTTTTTCTAACATCTTTTATCCTTAAACTCTAAATTTTGATTGTAATTGTCTGTTTATTAACATTTATTTTTGGTTATGTAAACCGCAAAATGCTCTCAAAAATCAATTTGAGAGCATAAATCTGTTAAGACCGGTTCCGGAATACCGTTATGAACCGACCTTTGCCATCACTCGTTCGATTTCTTTTGAGACGACCGCTTCTACGATTGCCGGTAAATTTGCATCAAGCCAGGCTTGGGTTTGAGCGGCAACAGCCTCTCTGGCATAAGTTTCAAAATTAGCATCCATTTGCTGGGTAACTTGTTTGACAACCGCCTCTCTGACCAACTCGGCAATCGATTGCGACGAATTTTTAATCGGTTCCGATGCTTCGACAACTTCGGTTTCAGGCATTACTTGCGCCTGAGCATTTTTCTTTTCAGCAAATAATTTGGCGAAATTGTTAATGATATTGGCCGAAACATCAGCGGCATCTGTTGATGTATTTTCAGAAAGTGTGGAAACTTCCGGCTCAACCGCGTTGCTGCTAACCTCCGGCTGGCTTTGTGGTTCCGGCATTGTCTCATTTTCCTTGATGTCGGTTTGATTGCCTAAAATGGCACTGAGCGTTTCACTGTCAATTTCAGAATCTGAGGTTTGAACATCAAAATCGTCTGCATTATTCTCGGTTGCGACCATACTTTCTTTCAGTTGGCTGGGAGCAATCTCGGTTGTAACGCGACTTTCAGGTTCAAAAATCGGCTCTGCATCTACGTCTACTTTCGGCAAATCAAAGTCAAGAGGCGGAATGGCTGCTTTGATACTTTCTTGGCGCTGTTCTTCTTCCGCTTGCAAGGCATCTTCAGTTGATTGTTCCGTTGCAATGGGAGCAGAAGTCGCTGCATCATCAGATGTATTATTTATCGGCTCCGAGATATTGAAATTTGATAAATCTTCAATATTAACATTTTCACTTTCTGACAGAGCATCATCTAATGAAAAAGGTTCTTCCGAATCCGATTGCGGTTCGGATGATTGCATTAATACGTCCGCCGCAAGAGGTGCTTGAATGGTATTAACTTCACGAATTTGCGGTGCCGCATCTTTAGTTGGTGTTTCATCTTCCTCATGGTCTAGGACTTGCGGGGCATTTGTCACTGTTTGCGATGCTTGAGATGAGCTTGTTTCATTCTGAACAGATGATGCCAAATTACTGAGATTGAGAATATCATCTTCAGAGATTTCGGGCTCGGAAGAATCGTTCATATTTTCAAGAATAACTTTGTCATCGGCATCATCAATTATCATGGACGGAGACAAATCAAAAACATCATCTTCTTCCAGAGTATCCTCTTCATCTTCCTGTTTTGCGGCGGCAGATGCGTCATTTGGCGTGGTGAGTTGAGGCTCTGCTTGTATCGGAGAGGCACTTGGTGCAGCAGATGTTTGTTCATCTACATCAGGCAAAGCTGAGAGGATTGAAGTATCAACATCATCTAAGTTAATATTGTCTTCTTCAGGAGTTTCGGTAACCGTTTGAGGCTCTGATGTTTGCAGAGTTTCAGCGGTCTGTGTTTGCGATGCAGGCTGAGCTTCGTCTTGTTGGGCGGCATTATCTTCCATTAATATACTGCGAATGGAAGATAAAATATCATCCATGGACATATCTTGATTTGGTTCTTCAGCCATAATGCACCACCATTAATCCTATAATATTAATCAACCGACAAAGATAACCATTTGTCCTTTGTTTCTTTATAATATTTTTTCGGATTATAGATGTCAACGCCTAGTTTCAAATCTTCGGCAGTTAATTTACCCATGGCCATTAAGACGTTCATGCCCGAGACATAGTAATTACGACGTGCTTTAACCTCTTCCACATTAGAATTTAACAGCTCTTGGTAGGCATCCAAGACATCCAAAATCGTCCGGTTACCAAGGGCTTCTTCTTTTTGAACGCCATCCAAGGCAATTTCATTGGCTTTTACTTGGTCTTTAATGGATTTAATTTTAGCGCGGTTGGCTACCATATATTCCCAAGCACTTGTAACATCGGCTATTGCTTTACGTTCAGCCTCAAGAACTTGCTCTTGAGCTTGCCATTTGAGGTATTTGCTTTGGCGAATCTTAGCTCTGGTTTCACCAGCCTCATATAATGGAATCGTCATATTAACCCCGATTTCGGCACTATCGACATCAGGGTCTTCCGCATACATATCTCCACTGGTTTGCGTGTTAGATAAACTACCATTCAAACTAACTTGCGGCAAGAGTTCGCCCGTTTTGGCCGAAACATCGTAGACTTTGGCATTGAGCGTTTCTTTTGCAGCTTTGAGCGCATAGTTGTTGGCCTTGGTATATTCTAACGCTTCATCAAATGTTTTGGGCAAGAAGTCATTAATTTGCGGAGAACTTAATTTATCCGGTTTAGAGCCGATAATTTTAGTATAAACCGATTTTGAGGCTTCTAAATCACCTTCGGCGGCAATACGATCCGAACGAGCTTGTGAATAACGTGCTCTGGCTTGTGATACGTCAGTTCTCGTGACTTCACCTACATTGAATCGTTCAACGGTTTCATCAAGACGTTTTTTCAACAGTTTTTCGTTATTCTTTTGCAAATCAACAATTGCTTGGTTTTGCAGAACATCCAAATAAGCGGTTGAAGCATCCAAAAATACGGTCTGCTCAACATTATACAGAGCATTTTGTTGCGCGCGAACCGTACTGTCTGCAGATTTTACGCTATTGACGGTACTAAAACCGCTAAATAACGGCTGGCTGATTGTGGCCGCTATAACTGTTTCATCATTATCTTGATTTTTGGGTTCAACGTTGCTGTCAACCGATGCGTCCGTATAACTTCCCGTTAAGGCTAAAGTCGGGCGAAAGCCTGATTTTGCGATGGCAACATTTTCATCCACCGAACGCAAATATGCCCTTTGTGCCTGCAATGTCGGGTTGGTCTGATAAGCAGAACTCAACGCCTCAAAAATCGTTTGAGCATTGGCAGACGTTGAAAGTGCCGTTGCTAAGAGCAGCGAGGGCAAAAAAGTCTTTTTCATTTATTCACCTCTAAACTTTTTATTGATTTACAGATGATATACATCTTTTGTATCTTATTTTGCAACTTTATTTCTTAATAAAGTCATAATCTTACTAAAATTTATTTGAATAATTACAGACTTATTAACCATATTTCAAACAATTTATCTTATCTATTGGGATAAATTAGTATGTTTGAAACCAAGGGGGAGAAAAAAATTGAACAAAAAAGATTCTGCAATTATCAATGAAATTGATAAAGCCCGCTTAAAACTATCCATTGAACACTATATCAAATACTTTATCGGCAAACGCGTTCGCGAAATCAACAAAGATGAAGCCTTAGAAGCGATTGCTTTGGCCGTGCGCGAATTTGCAATGGATAAAATGTATGAAACCATTGCCAGATACAACAAGGTAAATACTAAACGGGTGTATTATCTTTCAATTGAATATCTTATCGGTCGTTCTTTGGAAAATAATTTGCACAATCTCGGTTTATTCAATATTTTGAAAAACATTAAAATTGATGGTTTTCCCGAAGATTTATCCATTGAAAGCATTTTTGATGCCGAATATGACCCGGCTTTGGGTAACGGCGGCTTGGGACGCTTGGCTGCTTGCTATCTCGACTCCATGGCATCTCTTGGAATCCCTGGTTTTGGTTACGGAATTAACTATCAATTCGGCTTGTTTAAACAAAAATTTGAAAACGGTTATCAGGTCGAACAAGCCGATACTTGGCAAGGTGAAGACTCTCCTTGGCAATTTGCCCGCTTGGACAGGAAAGTTGCTATTCCGATGTATGGCGATGTGGAGACTTTTAAAAATTCAAACGGACAAGAAAGTTATATTTGGATGAACACCAAAACCATGTATGGCGTTCCTTTTGATTTTCCAATCGTCGGATATGACGGTAAATCTGTTAACTATTTGCGTTTGTTCTCGGCTAAAACAGACGATGAGCTCGATATTAACATCTTTAATGAAGGCGGTTATATTGAAGCCGTCCGCGATAAAATTGAAACAGAAACGGTTTCAAAAGTGCTCTATCCGTCAGATGCCATCGAATCAGGTAAAGAATTACGCTTAAAACAGCAATATTTCTTTGTATCTTGTGCCATTCAAGATATTATTCGCCGCTTCTTGGAAAAGAGCAATGATTTTAGCGAAATGCCGAATCAGGTATGTATTCAACTTAACGATACACACCCCTCTCTTGCTATTCCTGAGATGATGCGTTTGCTTATGGATGTGCATGGTCAAGAATGGGATGATGCTTGGGATATTACTACCAAAATATTCGCTTATACAAACCACACTTTGTTGCCAGAGGCCTTGGAAACTTGGCCGTCTCGAATTTTGGGAAAATTATTGCCGAGACATTTGCAAATCATTTATGAAATTAACAGACGTTTTATTAATTTTGCCAAAAGCAAATTCGGAGATGATGCCGCTAAGTTGGCTAAAGTAACGATTGTTTCCGGCGATGGAGATAATCAAATTATCAGAATGGCTAACTTATCTATTGTCGGCTCTTTCTCGGTTAACGGTGTTGCCAAACTGCATACCGAATTGTTGAAACATTCTTTGGTTCCTGAGTTCTATGAACTTTGGCCGGAGAAATTCATTAACGTTACAAACGGTATTACACCGAGACGTTGGCTCTTGCACGCAAATACGGCTTTGTCTGATTTGATTACATCTAAAATCGGTGAAGATTGGATTACAAATTTGGATTTGCTTGAAGGCTTGGCTGATTATGTTGATGATAAAAACTTTGTTAAAAAATTCAGCGAAGTTAAACGCTCAAACAAAGCCAGATTGGCGCAAAAAATCTTTGATACGACAGGCGTTATTGTTGACCCGAGCAGCATGTTTATTGTTCATGCAAAACGTATCCACGAGTACAAACGCCAGTTAATGACTATTTTGCATGTCATCGGTGAATATTTGGCAATCATCAAAGACGGTGTTAAACCAGTTGTGCCCAGAACCTACATCTTTGCAGGAAAGGCTGCTCCGTCTTATAACTTTGCAAAACTCATCATCAAACTCATTAACAATGTTGCCAGCGTTATTAATGCTGATCCGCGAGCAAACAGTTTGCTTAAAGTTGTCTTTATGCCGGACTATAAAGTATCTTTAGCTGAAGTGCTTATGCCCGGTGCAGATCTCAGCATACAATCTTCTACTGCCGGCTTTGAGGCATCCGGTACGGGTAATATGAAATTTGCCCTCAACGGCGCTTTGACCGTTGGTACCTATGACGGTGCTAATATTGAAATTCGTAATGCAGTAGGTGCCGAAAACTTCTATTTATTCGGTTTGCGTGAAGAGCAAATTCAAGAAATGAGAAAAAACAACTCCTATAATCCTCGTCAATATTACGAGAATTCAGATTACATTAAACGTATTATGAATGCCATTAATTCAAATATGTTCTGTGAAAAAGACTATGTATTACTCTTCAAATTGATTTATGAGGAATTGTTAAACCGAGATTATTTCTTTGTCTTGGCTGATTTGGAAGCCTTTACTCAAGCTATTCATGATGCTGAAAAAGATTATTTGGATAAAGAAAAATGGGCTAAAAAAGCCATTATCAATGTTGCTAAAATCGGATATTTCTCAAGCGATAGAGCGGTATTGGAATATGCCGATAAGATTTGGAACGTTAAACCGGTTTAGTGATTAATCTTACTAAAAAATAAAAGCCTCTCGAATGAGAGGCTTTTATTTTATAATATTTAGCCAAAATAAAATAATATAGATATTATTGATTGACTTAACCTTAATAATATGCTAATTTAATAACAGACTAGGTTCAGTTATAATGAGGTGTATTATGAGAAAGCAACTCGCGATAGGAGTATCGTTGTTGGCGCTTACCGCTATGGGTGGCACTGATGAAATATATATTAACCTTTACGGGTCAGCTTTTCAATACACACACCTTGTAGATACTAATCAAAGCCAAACCTTTGAATCTGGTTTACGGGCAAGCTTATCTTTAAGCTTGCCCTATCGCAGTGCTTACAAAACTGCTAAAGTAACCTTTATCAGCGGTGATAGTGATATTAATTTTGGGACACCATCTTTTCCTGAATCTTATAAAACTTCTTGCGAAAATGCAGGTTATAAATTGACAGAATGCAAAAGCGGTAACCCGACTTACTTTTGTCCTTATGACACAACTTATTTTAAGGAATGTTGTGATAGCGCTTATAAATATTCAAAATATGAATGTTCTTACCCTAACACAATAAGTGCTAATTCTTGCGGCGGTAAATTTAAATGTTATTGCGATACGACTCTTTATCCTTACACAACGTCTAATTGCGCTTCTCCTAAAGAGTTGTCCGACAAATGCGTGGATGACAACGGGGCTCATTATAGCACTTGTAAATGTCCTTCTTACTATAGACCTTGTGACGCTTCTCTAAAACTCACAGGTTCTGGTAATGCCTGCACCCAAAACGGACAATCTGTTTATGCTTCTTGTGAATGTAAATCCGGATATAATCAAGTATGTGAAGAATTTGGTCCTGTAAATGCTAATGATTACTGTTTGAACGGTATCAAATATTACAATTCCTGCAAAACCTGCGGAGATTACGGTTATATGAGCTCTTGTCCTACAGGTATTGAGTGCTCTTTCGAACAATGTTCGGGTAAATATTTTCCTACCGGACAATGCTCTAACGGTTACACGGATATTTCCGATGCCTCTTGTGAGTGGTACAGATATTGGATGCCTTGTACTACCGCTCCTGAACGACCTGAAAATTCTTAGCCTTTCTATCATCTTTTCTTAGGAGAATAATTATGAAAACATTGTCAATTCTATCTTTATCCGCCTGTTTATCTGTAATTGCATATAATGCTTATTCTTTAACTTGTGGTGCTCAACCCTCTTGTAGTGATTTAGGATATACATATAGCGGCAGTACATCTGATTGCGTTGGTGCAACACTTAAATGTCCTTTTGATACTTCCAAATTTTATTGTACTAAAAAAGCTGATGTTTTTAGTAATATGAGTCTTAATTGGTATTCTAAAGAAACTATTAATCCTAATACTACTTATTATCCTACTAAATATGGTTTTGTTATTGTAACGGCTCTTGATAAAGGAAATGGCGAGGTATCTTTAAGAATAAACGGAATTACTTTTACTGGAACTCATCATGAAGGAGGAATGCAATTTTATGCTGTTCCGGTTAAACCCGGTGATACTATTTATGTTACTTCATATAATCGTAGCCAAGATAAAGCTTATTTTGTTCCGTTTAAAGGAAATTAATGTAATAAAAAATAATCCCCGCCAAGCGGGGATTATTTTTATCTACCATTTCCGTTATTATTTGGACGGGTTGGTGATTGTGGGGTCCTTTGCTGATGATTTTCATTACTATAATTATGTGTTGGTTTACCAAGGTAAGGGACACGCAATCCAGGAACATAGTGGTCTTTCTCCAAGTTCTCACTCATTTGACGTAGTTTTGCGGTTTCATCATCTATCATATCCTTGGTGACATCATAACTCTTGGCGTCTTTATCTGCGTTTCGGCGGCGAGCAAACTCGTCTTCCATCTCTTTGACAGCCACTTTACTGTGCTTATCTGACAAAACGTCATACATTGCTTTCATATAATCTTTCGGCATTTCACGGACGCTCTTTTCGGCATCAAACTCTATGCCGCCTTGCTGCATTTTAGCAAGAAACGCCTGTTGGTCCTCCTGAGACATCATCCTTAACATATCACCCATTGTGCCTTGGCTGGCTTGTTCATAGAGACCATATATCTCCTGAACAGCGCGGGAAGCACCAATAACTTTGTCTGCTTCTTTGCCCGAAATAGCCTCTTGAAGAGCAGGTTTAAGAACATCATCAAAATTATCCTTAAACGGCTGGAAGAAATATTCTCCTTTCAGCTCAGCAATTTTTTTGGCTTGACGCGCTTTGGGATCGCCGTTGGTATTTTGCTCTAATTGCAAAGCCAAACGATACTTAAATTCTGCAAAATCTTCATCACTTAAAGTTCCTGATGCCGCATCTATCATCTTTTTGGCATGGTGTTCATTGATGCTTATACCTCTCGGAATGACCCCGGCTCTGGCACAAGCTAAACGAAATACGCCCGTATCATCATCACTTAAGCCTACTGGAAAACGAATATATTTATTTCCTTGGCTCTTTTGGAGGGCTACGACCTTATCTGCTACATCATCTGTAACTTTGGCTCCTTTTGGCATTGCATAACCAACTTTGATACCACCTTTACCATCAGGCTTAATCATAATACGGTAAGAATAGGTCTCATTAATATTACCGTTCTTATCACGCTTACCATCGAGTTTATAGTTATCCTTATTGCGGTTAGGATAAACGCTAAATACCGTCCAACCCCTAAGGGTTACAAAATCTCTTACGCGACCACGTTCGGTAACAAAATAGCTTTCACCTTTGATTTTCCCTTTAGACTTTTGCAGCCATTTGTGCATTTCATCTATGGCTTTGCCATAGCCGTCTTTCTTTTTCTCTTTGTCTTTGGCTTTTTCCGGTTTGAGTTCATCTGAATTATTTAACCATTGTTCTTTGGTGGCGTCGGCGGCAACTTCAGGCATTGCCTCTTCTCCATCAATGGTATTTTCGGCCCTTGGCTCTTCTCTTTGTTCTTCATGAGGACGTTGGTCCGGATTTTGGCGATTAGCCTCCTCTTCGGCACGAGCAGCTTGGGCTTTTTCAAAAGTTTCTTTTAAGTTTGGATCTATATTAGGTGGCAACTCAAAATCTTTAATGCCTCGCATATAAAGGAAATATAATAAATCCTTCATTTGATCTTCGGAAATCGGTTTTTCGGGAAAGGTGATTTTTCCATCACGGATAGCAAAAAATATCGGCGAGCCTTCCATTTGTTTTTGAATAGCCAGTCCTAATTCTCCCTTATCGGACTGGATAATCATACTGGAGATTCCATCTTGTGCTTTGCCGCTATCTTCACCTTTTGCTTGCTGTTGAATAGTATATAACTTGGCATAGAGCTCAGGATTGCTCTCATAATATTCTTGTTGCTTACTTGCAGCATCTTTACTCTTCATAAGAGCTTCATGCGTTTTTTTATGGTCTTTTTGATTTTCTATTAACTTAAGTTTAATATCATCTTGCTCTTGTTTGAGCTTGGCTTCACTTTCCTTGATGAATTCCGCTAAATTATTATCAAGCAAATCTTTCATTCGCTCAAATTCAGCTTCATCTTGCTTTTTTAAGTCAACCGAAATGGAGGCAAAATATTTTTGAGGATTACTGGCTAACAGTTCCGATAAGTTTTTATTGGTTTCAAATCTATCAGATTGAATTTTCTTATTTTCTTCAAACTTTTCTCTGGCTTCCTCAAGCTTGCGCTGAAACTCTTTAACCTTGCGTTCTAAGGCTCTCTCTATTTGAATACTGCTGTATGAGGTTTCAAAATCGCCCGGATTTTCTGCGTCTGGTGAATTAAAGTTGCTAAAGAGTATGCTTCTGTCTGCCATAGGTTTATTCCTCAAAATATTTCTCTTTGTTTTAATAGTAGCATAATTTCATAAAATAGCAATAAATTTTGACAAAATTTTTGTTAAAAAAATATTAAAATTCCTTTTCATTTTACATTTTTCTTCCTTTTTAGACAAATAAAACCCCGCCTTTGCGCTTATCTTTGGAACTCAAGATAAGCATGACGGGGTTTATTTGTTAGCGGACTAGTTGCTTATTTTTTCAATACAACAACACCCGGGAGTTCTTTACCTTCCATCCATTCAAGGAAAGCACCGCCGGCGGTTGAAATATATGAAAACTTATTGGCAACACCTGCATTTTCTAGAGCAGAAACGGTATCACCACCACCGGCAACCGTCATTAAACGGCCTTCTGCGGTTAATTCTGCGGCATGTTGGGCAACAGCATTGGTTGCGTGGTCAAACGGAACTAACTCAAATACGCCGAGAGGTCCGTTCCATACCAAAGTTTTGCATTCTTCCAATTTTTTATTAATGGCGGCAATTGTTTTTTCACCGACATCCATCAGACTCCAACCTTCTGCCGGAATATGCTCCAAATCAACCGTTTTGTGTTCGGCATTGGCTTTGAATTCTTTAGATACAACGACATCTGCCGGCAAAATGATTTCGCAGTTGTTGGCTTTGGCTGTTGCCATAATTTCTTTGGCAGTGCCAATCATATCCATTTGTACCAAAGAGTTGGCTTCATTTACGGTATCAATTCCGCTGGCTTTCATAAAGGTATGAGCCATACCGCCCGAAATAACCAATTTATCAACTTTTTTAACCAAATTGTTCAACAAATCCAATTTGGTGGAAACTTTAGAACCACCAACAACTGCCATTAACGGACGTTTAGGATTGTTCAGGCCATTGGTCAGGGCGTTAACTTCTTCTTCCATCAACAAGCCCATTGCTGCCGGACGCAATTTAGCAGCGGCAACCATGGAGGCATGAGCGCGGTGTGCGGTTGAAAAAGCATCAGAAACATAAACATCAGCCGGTTTTACCAATTCAGCGGCAAAGGCTTCGTCACCTTTCTTTTCTTCGTTATAGAAACGGAGGTTTTCAAGCAACAAAACTTCATCAGATTTCATATTTTTGATAGCGGATTCAACTTTTTCGCCAATGCAGTCATCAACAAAAACGACCTTGTGGCCAAGAGCTTTTTCTAGTTCTGGTGCAACATGGCTCAAAGAGTTTTTCATATCGCCTTTGCCTTCCGGACGACCGAAGTGAGAAATAACCACAACTTTGGCACCTTTAGCCATCAAGGTTTTAATGGTAGGAACCGTACGATCAATACGAGCGGTATTGGTAACATGAAAGTTTTCATCCATCGGAACATTTAAGTCCGCACGTAACATAACGACTTTACCGTTCAAGTCGCCTAAATCTTTAATTGTTTTATATTCCATTGTTTTTTCCTTAATTAAAAAAACAAAACCCCCTTGAGGTGCAAGAGGGTTTGTTATGCTTAAAATTAGCCGTTTACTTTGGCCATGTGGGCTACGAGGTCAAGAACCTTATTTGAATAACCCCATTCGTTATCATACCAGCTAACAACTTTTACAAAAGTCGGAGTTAATTGAATACCGGCTTTAGCATCAAAGATAGAGGTACGAGAATCGCCCAAGAAGTCAGAAGAAACAACTTGATCTTCGGTGTAACCCAAAATTCCTTTTAATTCACCTTCAGATGCTTTCTTCATAGCTGCGCAAATTTCTTCATAGGTAGCGGCTTTTTTCAAGTTTGCCGTTAAGTCAACAACAGAAACATCCAAAGTCGGAACGCGGAAAGACATACCGGTCAATTTGCCGTTCAAAGCAGGGATTACTTTGCCAACAGCTTTAGCTGCACCGGTTGAAGACGGAATAATGTTGCCAGAAGCAGCACGACCACCTCTCCAGTCTTTCATAGACGGTCCATCAACGGTTTTTTGAGTAGCAGTGGTAGAGTGAACAGTGGTCATTAAACCATCTTCAATACCGAAAGCATCGTTCAAAACTTTGGCAATCGGAGCCAAGCAGTTGGTGGTGCAAGATGCGTTAGAAACGAATTGTGTTCCTTTTACATAAGAATCGGTGTTAACACCGCAAACAAACATCGGCGTGTCATCTTTTGACGGAGCAGACATTACAACATATTTAGCACCGGCAGCAATGTGGCCTTGAGCTTTTTCTTTTGTTAAGAACAAGCCTGTGGATTCTACAACATAATCAGCGCCGACTTCATTCCATTTGAGGTTTGCCGGGTCTTTTTCAGCTGTAACACGGATAGCTTTGCCGTTTACAACCAATTTGCCGTCTTTTACTTCAATAGAACCGTTGAATTGGCCATGCATGGTGTCATAACGCAGCATATATGCCATATATTCAACATCAATCAAGTCATTGATACCGACGATTTCGATATCATTTCTTCCTTGTGCAGCACGGAAAACCAAACGGCCAATACGACCAAATCCGTTAATACCGACGCGAATTGTCATGTTATTATCCTTCCTTTTTTTAAGTTGAGTGCAGAAAAATCCGCACCTTATTTGTGTTATTTAATTCGGGCATAATGTACCACTTAATGGATTTTTTTCAAGATATTTTTCAAATTGTGAATATTAATCGCAATAATAAACGTGCGGTCATTTGTTTTTAGCCAAAAAAATTAATCTATTTAATGATTCATTGACACATAAAGATATTTATGATATTCTGATTTTGGCTTTTGATTTTGTATAGATGAGGTTATTATGAGGTGTATTAAATTTTTGAAAAATAACACAATTAAATGGTGTGTGTTTTGCGGATGTTGCTTCTTTGCAACTTGTGATTCTTCCTTAGCTGATCTTAATTGTACCTATACTCCGGATTGTACCGAACTTGGTTACACGAAAGATGTTTCGGAGTGCCAAGGGGTGCATATGGTATTGTGTCCGACCGATTTATCTAAAGCCTTTTGTACACCCAAAGTAGAGCCTCCTTTCTTACTGATTTATGGCGATGGAACAATTTCTGAAGATATTATACCGGATAAAAAACTTATCGGAATATCTTATGATACCGAAAGAAAATTAGCAATACTGGTACCCTCATATACATCCCTGGGGACTTCAAGTTGGGCAAATAAGGCGTGTGATTATATTTCTGATAATTGTTTTGCAAATAGTGATTTTAATACTTGTGGGGCTGACGGAGTTGAAAATACCCTTAATTTTGGTAGTTGCTTTACAGGATCGACCTATGCTTATCGTGCTTCCCCCAGAGTTGATGGTTCTTGGGGGATAATTCCTGCAGAAAATACTGATCTTCCCTCTGGGGATTCTTCCTGTACGGCTGATTTTTGTAAACACCGAACATTTATGCCCAGTATGAAAGATTTACTTCAAATTCAAGCTTTATTCCAAAAGCTCCAAGAACTTCCTGAACTTGAAAAGCCTGTTTCGAGCAAATATATAACAGATGTTTTAGCAGCTACTTTTTGGACCTCCACTGAATTTGATACTCAGTATATGTTAGGCTTTGATATGACAAAAGGTCCTGTCAAATTGCCTAAAGAGGGCTTGTCTGAAAAATATTCTCGGTTTAACGCTTTTAGCTACGATAATATCGGTTCAATTTCTTGTGAAGTCGGCTCAATTTTAGGCGGTAACGGCTTATGTTATAAAGCCGACTTGCCCGCAAATGTATCACCGGTTGGTATTGTATTTGATACCAATAAAAGACTGGCTGTTGCAATATCTCCTATTGGATTTAATTCTCTACCAGGAAAAGACGAAATAGAGATTTGCGCAACTACATATTGCTCATATTCTTTTTGGATAGGACGTAATGATATCATAACTGATACTATGTGCTCTGATGTAGCATCTTGTCCGACTGATGGCCGAAAAAATACTGATAATTTGTTATCTTTTATTTCTGCTACAGGTCCAAGCTATGAAACGGTTGCACTGACGAATAGTTTTTCACCTGACGGATGCACTGCTGAATTTTGCAAACAAGGGAAATGGTTTGTCCCAAGCATTAGTGAATTGCAAACCATTGCGCAAAATCGTGCTAAAATTGGTTCTGTTATGTGGTGGTTGTTCGGTAATGATCCTTTTGCAGGAAAACTTAGATTTTGGTCATCAAATCAAGCGCCTCAAGAGAAAAATTTTTGGACTCACGTTTGGTATTGGCACTTTGACAAAATATTTGAATATGGTGACGCAGGTTCAGCTAAACAAAGTGAAGATACGGCTGATGAAAATGTCTATACCTTACCAGTCGTTGCTTATTAACAAAAAAAGCGAGGTGTCTTTATGGCACCTCGCTTTTTTTGTTATTCGGCTTTTTTGAGCATTACCTCGGGGGCTTCGATACCCAGTAAATACAGCAACAAGGTTAAGACATCTCTGACCAATTTGGCTAACTGCAAGCGAGAAGATGCCAACTCCTGACTTTCGGCCGACATAATCGGCGATGCATTATAAAATGAGCTGAATGTTTGTGCCAAGGTATAAGCATAATCCGAAATTATGCTTGGTTCTTTGGCTTCTTGCGTACGCATGATGATATTGCTCAGTTGCATAAGTTTGAGTGCCAAATCACGCTCCTCGGCATTAGAGATGATTACTTTGCCGGGTTTTATATCCCCTGCTTTACGCAAGATAGAGTTAATGCGGGCGATGGCGTACTGAATATAAGGTCCGGTTTTGCCGTCAAACTTGGCAAAGTCATCAACCTCAAACACATAGCCGGAGGCAATATTATTTTTCAAATCTTGATACTTAATCGCACCGATGGCAATTTGCGAAACCAGTTTTTCTATCTCTTTTTCGCCATAGCCTTCGACCTCTCCGGCTTGGGGCATAGATTCACGGACTTTATCTTTGGAGAGTTTGAGCAAATCTTCCAAATTCATCACACCGCCGTCGCGGGTTTTGAAAGGCTTGCCATCAGGTCCGTTGACCGTGCCAAAGCCGATATGACGCAAGGTAACGTTTGGCGCAATACCCAATTTTTCGGCAACTTCAAAAACTTGCTCAAAGTGCAAAGATTGGCGTTTGTCAACCACATAGATAATTTCTTGAGCGTGTAAATCATCGACACGCATCTTTATGGTGGCAATATCTGTCACCTGATAAGCATAGCCGCCATCGCTTTTCACTAAAATGACCGGCGGTTTGGGCTTGTTGGTTTCTTCCAAACGAATAATGGTGGCGCCGTCATCAATCTCAGACACGCCATTTTGTGCTGCTAGTTTTACAATTTCGGCACAGGTTTCGTGGGCATCGGATTCTCCCAACCACAAGTCAAAATGTGCGTCTAATTCATCATAAATTTTCTTAACCGCATCAACCGAAACTTTCCTTAAGTGTTGCCATGCCTTGCGATATTCGGGATTACCGTTTTGCAATTCAGCCGTAATCAAACGAGCGGTTTCTTTGGCTGCTTCGTCTTCTTTGCAACGAATGTTGGCTCTTTTATAAAAAGCTGAGATGTCGTTAATATCATAGCTTTCGGTTTTGGATAAGTCACCGTCTTGTTTGATGATTTCAGATAAAATCATGCCCATAGGTGTTCCCCAGTCACCAAAGTGAACATCTGATATAACCTCGTTACCGGCAAAAATTTCAATTCGGCGAATCGCCTCGCCGATAGCTGCCGAACGCAGGTGTCCGACGTGGAGTGCCTTGGCAACATTCGGACCGCCTGAATCCAAAACAATTTTATGCGGGTTGGAAACTTTTTCACAGCCAAAACGCTCGTCTGCTCCCATTGCATCCAAAACTTTTGCTATCAAAGCGTTGGCTATGGTTAAATTCAAAAATCCGGGGCCATCTACCGAAACTTTGGCAAAGTCTTTGTCTTCTTGCAATCTAGCGGCAATCTGAGTGGCAATTTCGCGCGGGTTTTTCTTTTCGGACTTGGCCAAAGCCAAGGCTCCGTTGCATTGGAAGTCACTCAAATCCGGACGATCCGATACCTTCACAACCGCATATTGCGGATTTAATTGTAAAGAGTTAAAAACTTCGGCTAATTTGTTATTGATTATCTTTTCTAACGATAGGCTCATCTTAATTTTCCATTCATTACTATTTTACGCACTTAAAATAAATGTGGGTCGGCAACAATAAACGACACGTAAACTGCGTTTGCTTAACCGGAACGGCGTGAGTGCCGGTCTTGTGTTTGATACATTCCTCGTCAGCCATCTTTTTAACCTCTTCATAATCCGTGGTCAAGATATTATAACAAATGGCTGGATTCTCAGGCGTGGAACGTCCGACATAGAGTTTTGTCATATCCTTTTCTCCGGCATTGCGGCGCCTGTCCACAAACGGGTCAAGAAGGGTGCAACTGCTCAAAAACCCTGCTAATATTAATAAATTGAGTATTTTTACCCTAGACAATTTTTAAAACTCCATTACATTTATGCTAACTGGTTTATACTTATATATGAAGAAGATGAAAATGGAAAGTCAAAATAAATATCTTGGTGATGATAAATTCAAAAAATTTTTAGAGCACTATAACTGCCCTACTCCTTTGGAAATTGTAAAAATGCGTTTTATTGGTTCAATTTGCTCGCCGAATCTGGAGTTAAGGCCGACTGATGTTATCTCGTCTTTTTGGGAACCGGGGAAGACTCCTCGGTTGGAGACTAAAGATGAAGCCGATTTGTTTTTCAAATTTTTTATGGGCCTTTGGGATGAAATGTTCAAAAATATTACGCAAAATAAGGTAAAACTCTCATCTGTGGGAAGCAAACTTACCACAAAAGAAGGTATAAAAGCGCTTTGTGCCATGCGTTATTCAGAAGTTGAGGCCGGCTTTGTCGAGGGTTTTTGGGGCGGAAAAGAAGATTTGAAACTCCAAGCATTTTTGGCTGAGATTATTGACTCTCTGTCTGAAATGGCAAGCGTTTACAATACGTTAGCTAAAAAGCTTGACAAATCCGAAAATATAGCCGAAATTTCTAAACATCTGGTCTATACCGATACGATGGTGGAAAAGGCCATTGCTTTTATTATTGAAAATTCGGTTTTGCCCAGAATTGAAACTCTTAAAAGAGTTGTGCATTAACAAAATAAGGACGTTATCATGGACTTTATGGAAGGGTTATTGACCCGTCGCTCGGTTCGTCAATATGATACGAGCAAAAAAATCTCAAAAGATACTATTCGTGAAATCATAAAAGCCGCTCAATATTCTCCCACCGCGCATAATAAGCAGCCGTGGGAATTTTTGGTTATTGAGGACAAAGAGTTTTTAGCAAATCTTCGTCACATTCAACGTTGGACTTCTTTTGCTAAAGATGCTTCTTGCGTAGTGATTGTTTGCGGCGATGTCGATAAATCTTTTAACCGCCATAAAGAAGATGAAACTTGGTCCTTTATTGATGTTGATTGCGCCATTGCTACTCAAAGTTTGCTCTTGGCGGCTTGGGCAAAAGGAATCGGAACTTGTTATTGCGGTGCCGCCCCAATGCAAAAAGTTGTTGATGCCTTAAAAGAGCATTTGCACTTGCCTGATAACATCAGACCCTTTGCCATTGTACCTATGGGCTATCCGTTGCAGGAACCAAAGCAACCGGATGACCGCTATAAGCCTGAAAAAATTCACTGGGGTACTTGGGAAAATACTGATGCTCCGGCAGAAACCGCTGCTGAATAAAATTTATAAAAAAAGCCTCCAAACGGAGGCTTTTTTGTTGCTCATTTCTCTGACTTAAAAGTCAATAAAATATATTTTGACAGGGACGAGGGCTGAGTGATGACTATGCGAAACATTTGT
The DNA here is from genome assembly GCA_944393175.1 of uncultured Alphaproteobacteria bacterium. Classification (GTDB taxonomy): domain Bacteria; phylum Pseudomonadota; class Alphaproteobacteria; order RF32; family CAG-239; genus Scatocola. The sequence goes on from CALXZH010000021.1 coordinate 40,931, forward strand.
TTTTCATTTGGCTCCAGCTCCGCAATCGGTGCTTTGTCATTTATGGCCTGCAAAATGTTGGTATCTTTATCCATAACTTCAACATGGATAAGAGGCAGAGTTACTTTTTGCTTGTTGGTGTTGACAATGTAGCCTTTTATTTCAAGCTTGCGAATATAATCTTCTTCATATTCATTACGCACTACATTTTGAAACTCCAACCCCTCACCGATTACACGAGATTCAATCCCAAGTGCCGTATAAAATTTTTCGGCGGCAGGAAACTGTCTGACAACTTCATAGCGTATGGAAATTAAAAACAAACCAACGAGCACCAAAATACCTAATAGATAATATTTGATTGTGCCAGGATGTTCGACTCCCGATATGTGCTTAAAACTTGACCATAATTTTTGGTGAACAGGACGCGTTTGCTCTTTTTGAAACAAATCCTGCGTTTGCGTCGATAAGCGCGCAAAAATATCTTGCATCTCGGCGTTGGTAACGGATTTTTCTTCCGTGTTTTGCGAATCGGAGGAATCATTTTCGGGTTGCGGATTTATTTGTTCATCCGGCGTATCTTTTGTAGTGGACGCCGCGCTTTCTTGTACAACGGCTTCTTCTTTATCTGGTTCCTCTTTTAAGTCATCTTTGGTGCAACGCCATATTTTTCCACATTTGGCGCAACGCATTTTAATCCCCTTTTCGGGAATTACATTCGGATCAACGGCATAGCCGGTATTACATTGCGGACAGTATAAAAGCATTCTTCAACCTCTTGAAATTTACTATAACTTAAAAACCGTTTAATCAAAGTAAAAAAAACATTTTATTAAATAGAATATTGCTGTATCTTATGAGAAATTATTACGGGAGCTATAAAGGTGACAAATTCTAATTATCCAGACAGTATTATCGAAATGCAAAATGTCGGTATTCGTTACGGTCAGGGAGCCGAGGTCTTGAGCGATATTAAATTATCTCTTAAACGTGGCTCATTTCACTTTTTGACCGGGAAAAGCGGCGCCGGAAAGACGTCTTTGCTCAGCATGATGTATTTGGCGCAAAAGCCCAGCAGAGGTACTGTCAGCGTATTTGGTAAAAATGTTAACTTTACAAATCGTGACGCTCTTGCCATGCTTCGACGCAAAATCGGCGTGGTTTTCCAAGATTTCAGATTACTTGACCATTTGTCTGCTTTTGATAATGTCGCTCTGCCTTTGCGCGTTTGCGGTATGGATGAAAGAGAAGTAAAAAAACGGGTAACGGAACTCCTGCAATGGGTAGAACTTGAAAAACATATTAAAGCGCCGACTTCAACCTTATCCGGAGGAGAAAAGCAACGTGTTGCCATTGCCAGAGCCGTTATTAATCGTCCGGAATTGCTCCTGGCCGATGAACCTACGGGAAATGTTGATAATGACATCGCCTCAAAACTTATGAAACTTTTTGTAGAGCTTAATAAACTCGGTACAACAGTCGTTATTGCCACGCACAGCGATAAGCTCATCACCGATTTTGCATATCCTCGTTTGCACCTGCAAAATAAAACTTTGCGAATCTATCGCCCGATTGATATGATTAATTCCGGAGGCTTGAATGTCAGATAAAAACAGAACCATGAGCGCAAGAAAAAAAGAACTTCCTCTTCAAGATGACAGTTCTAACCTTTTTTTGCAGGTTATGATTTCTATTGCCGTTTTTCTATTCGGGGTTACGCTTGCCGGAGTTTTATCCATTAATTCGATGTTGGCAACTTGGAATAACAGTATTTTGGGCTCCCTTACCGTGCAAGTGATGCCTGCCAATGACGTTAATGAAAAAAATGCACAAGCTCAAACCAACGAACAATTAAACAAAGCGGTTGAATTACTCAAAAATAAGCCTGAAGTGGATAAGGTTACTCCGCTGAGTGATGAACAGTTGCAAAAATTGATTCAACCATGGCTCGGCGACGGTGTGGATATTAAAGATTTGCCGATGCCTCGCCTTATTGACGTGAAACTCAAAAAAGGGGCTGATGTTGATTTTATGCAATGGGCCGAAGAATTAGCACAAGCTGCCCCGCTGGCATCATTGGATAACCACAAACTTTGGCTCAACAAGCTGATTAAATTTGCCGACGGATTAAAAATCTTAGCCCTGACAATTTTGGTATTGGTTGTTTTGATTACATCAGGTGCTATATTTTACTGTACGCAGACGAGTTTGGGACTCCACAAATATATTATCGAAATTCTACACCTGATGGGAGCTAAAGATACCTATGTGGCGCAACAATATGCAAAGCGGACGGCTTGGCTCGGCTTTTTGGGCGGTGTTTTTGGTTTATTATTGGCAATTCCTACAATCTTTATTATCGCCAATTTGGCAAAACAAATTGAAGGCGGTATTATCAGTGAAGCCAGATTGTCTTTAGCTGATTGGAGTGTTATTCTCAGCTTGCCGCTGTTCTCAATGGTAATTGCCATGGGAACCGCTTATTATACTGTTAAGAAAACTTTAGAAAAATTTATGTAGACTGTGCGGGTTATGAAAAAATATATTGCGATTGTATTGATTGTGTGTTTGGCGTGGTTAGGCGGATTTTTATGGTTTAGCCATAAAATTTACCATTTTCCTGCAGACACATCAACCAAAACAGATGCCATTATCGTTTTAACCGGCGGGAAAAATCGTATTAGCGAAGCTGCTAAACTCTTAAATCAAGGTTTGGGGGAAAAGTTGTTTATTTCCGGCGTTTCTAAGAAAACATCTCTGCAGGATTTGAAAAACAGAGGCGATATTGCCCTGAATAATGAGCAGGATGTTACTTTGGATAAACGTTCAACCAATACCGTTGAAAATGCTATCGAAGCTATTGAATGGGTGAAAAAAAATCATATTACTTCAATTCGCTTGGTGACTTCAAATTATCACATTTTACGCAGTCAAATGGAATTTCGGGCCTTGGATAAAAATTTGAAAATTATCCCTCATCCCGTATATTCGGAAAATGTTTCCAGCCAATGGTGGAAAAATTTTGGCAGTTTCTTTTTAATCGCCGCTGAGTATAATAAATTTTTAATTGTTTGTTTGCGCAGCAATATCTTCGGGACTTATACTTTCTAGTGAGGTTTAAATATGCTTTATATTCGTTCGTTGGTTTTTAATATTATTTGCTATTTTACCTTGGCTTTTGGATGCTTATTAACCTCCATTATCGGTATTTTTAACCGAAAAATTATTATCGAAATGTGGAATTACGGCTTTATTCCATTTTTGCTCGTTATGCTTAAATATATTGCCGGTATTGAAATTGAAATAAGAGGCAAACAATTTATTAAACAAGAAGGCGTCCTCTATGCCGCAAAACACGAATCGGCTTTAGAGACTTATTTTTTATCGGCTTATATCAAAAAATTGGTCTTTGTTTTGAAAAAAGAATTAACTTACGTTCCACTTTTTGGTTGGGCACAATATTTTTACGGAATGATTCCCGTTGATCGCTCAGCCGGCGGTGCTGCCATGAAAAACTTACTCAAACAAGCTAAAGATCGAATTGCTAAAGGAAGACCTATCATTATTTTCCCTGAAGGAACACGTGTTAAACCCGGAACAATCAGCGGATATAAACCAGGACTTCTCTTTATTGCACAAAATCTTAAAGTGCCCGTTGTGCCGGTGGCTCTCAATACGGGGCTGTTCTGGCAAAAAAATTCTTTTCTGAGGCACAAAGGAAAAGTTATTATCGAATTTATGGAACCCATGCCAGAAATTGCAGATAAAAAAGAGTTTATGAGCCTATTACAAGAGCGTATTGAAAATAAGTGCCGCGAGCTCAATGAAGAAACAGTCAAAAATTATCCCGAAATTGCTCATTTGTTGGTTAAGAGGTAGATATGCTGCGAAAAATATCATACAAAGCCGAAAAATTTTTCAGTCATTTTGCTTGGATTGCCGGAAGCGCAATTTTTGCGTTCTTTTTGGTCTTGATTTCTTATTGGCTTATTCTGGAACGTAGTCAAGCTATCAATACTATTAAGCAAGAAATACTGAAAGTTGAAAGTTCTTTATTGGCTGCGGGATATGATATTGCTTACGAACATTTGAGCTTTAGCCTTTTCTCTCCTTGGCAAATTCTAAGAATACAAAATTTTAAAATCTATTCCTTGGATACTAACAACTATAAAGAATGGCAATTTGATGAAGTTGCCGTTAGTTCTGATATTTTTAATACAAAAAATATCCGCTTCCATTTTAGTAAAAAACAAACTTTGCAAGTCGGCTCGCGCAAATGGGATGTAGAAATTCCTCAATGTTTAGCGGAAATGACCATTGCCAAGCAAAATTTTATTCAGGATTTTCATTTGCAAGCCGCCGATATAAAAATCAATAATTTGGCGGACATTTCAGAATTTCGCTTTGCTCTCCAAAGAGCTAACGGACATTTGGTGAATGAAAACTCGCCCTTTATGGAAACTTTACTGGAAATTAAAGACGCTCATATTGATGATTATACTGCGTGGCCGATGAATAAACATATTGACCATATTTTCCTCAATGCAAATATTATCGGTGAAATTGAGGAACAACCTATTTTCAGCGAATCTTTATATAGTTGGATTGAAAATAATGGGTTTATTGATATTCAAAAACTCATTATTAATTGGAAACCTCTGGTTATGGTGGCTAAAGGAGATTTGTTCTTTAATGAACAACTTGAGCCTGATATTACGCTTAATACTTCCTCTATGGCGTTGGCTGATACTCTGGAAGAAATGAATCAAAACTCTTGGCTTGATGACAAAGGCGTCTTTGTAGTTAAAATTTTGCTGAATAATAAATCTTTCAAAAAGAACCAATCAGATCAATATTTTACGGTCACTACTCCGATTAAAGTAAATAATCAACAAATCTTAGTGGAAAATATCCCTGTTTGGCAAAAAAAGCCGACTAAGGCTCCTGCCAAAACAAAATAAAAAGTTAGCCTCGGTAAGTTAAAAAAACGACTTTAGCTAAGCCGTAAATACGTTCTTCCAGAAATTGGTATTGCGGCGGGATGTCGAGTGTTTCCGTTTTTTCTACTTCCACCAAACAAAGGGTTTGCGACAAAAGCCATTGTTGTTTTGCTAAACTTTCCAGCGCAGGTGAACTCAAATTTTTATTATACGGAGCATCCATAAACAACAAATTATATTGTTTTGGGGCTTTTGGCAAAGACAGCGCATTTTGACGGTAGATTTTTATTTTTCCTATTTCTTTTGGAAAGAGGGCAACATTTTTTTCAAGACTTTTGGTATCCACATCTACCAATCCAACATCCGCAGCTCCGCGAGACAGAGCTTCCAGTCCAAAAGCTCCCGTGCCGGCAAACACATCCAGAAGAGAATAATTATTCCAGGGTTGTGACAGTTTAGAATTTAAGATATTAAACAGAGATTCTCTTGCTCTGTCTGATGTCGGGCGGACAGCATTGCTTTGCGGTGAGAAGAGTTTTTTTCCTCGGTAAGCCCCTCCTATAATTCTCATAATTGGAACTTGCTCCCGAGTTGTTCTTTTAAGACTTTTCCTGACACCTCGCGGACTTCGCCTTTTTTCAGGTTTCCTAACTGAAACGGACCGTAAGACAGGCGAATTAAACGTGCAACTTCTAAGTTAATTGATTTCATTAACTTACGAATTTCACGATTTTTTCCTTCGTTTAAAGTAACGCTGAGCCAAGCATTACTTCCCTGCTCGCTTTCTAATACAATTTTTACGGGACCGTAATTTATCCCATCAATGGTGACGCCTTGTTCAAGCGAAGCTAATTTTTTGACATCAACTTTGCCATGAACTTTGACTTTATAACGTCTGCTCCATCCGTTTTGCGGCAGTTCTAACTTGCGGGATAATTCGCCGTTATTGGTCAAAAGCAATAGACCTTCTGAATTCAAATCAAGCCTTCCAACCGAAATAACGCGAGGCAGACCTGCCGGTAAATTATCAAACACGGTCGGGCGGTTTGACGTATCTTTATGCGTGGTCAGCAAGCCGACCGGTTTATAATAGAGCCACAAGCGCGTTCCCTCAACCGCCGGTAATTTCTCACCGTCCAGTAAGATTTTTTCCGTTCCCTCTACATTAAACGCGGGAGATGTAATGACCTCTCCGTTAACGGTGACGCGCTGTTGGCGAATATAGTCTTCGGCCTCTCGTCTTGAACAAACTCCCGAACGAGCCATAAATTTTGCAATTCTTTCACTCATGTTAACTTTTCCTTTTTTCTTTTTTGTTAGCATACTCTCAAATATTAATCAACAAAAGGATGTAACTTGGATATTAAATTTATGCAAAGAGCCTTATCCTTGGCAGCAAGAGCCGCGGAGCAAGACGAGGTGCCGGTGGGGGCCGTGATTGTAAACCCTGACAGCGGCGAAATTATCAGTGAGGCCCATAATTTGAGCGAACACGGTCTTGATGCCCTTGCGCATGCAGAAATAATTGCTATTCGTAAGGCTTGCGAAAAATTAGGCGTTAATCGTCTGAGAGATATGGATTTATATGTTACACTTGAGCCTTGCACAATGTGTGCGGCGGCTATTTCTTTCTCTCGCATAAAAAATCTTTATTTCGGTGCTTATGATGAAAAAGGCGGTGCCGTTGTTAACGGCGTTAAATTCTTTGACGCCCCTACTTGTCATCACAGACCAAATATAGAAGGCGGAATTTTGGAAATGGATTGCTCACTTATTCTCAAAGATTTTTTTAAGAAAAAAAGAGAAAAAGTTAAACTTTTAGACAAAAAGTGTTGAATTTTAGGCAAAAATAAGTTATAGTAATGTTAATGAAACTGTTTAAGTAGGAATAAAGCTATGGAAAATGTTGATTTTATGAAAAATCCGGAATTCTTAGATTGGTTGGATTCTATTAAATTTGATAAAAAAGCTTTACAAGAACAAATTGATAATGGTGACTTTGGACGCCTTGATGATTTAATTCATAGGTTTGATGCCTATCAAGATCAACAAGCCAATAACTTTATGTCCTTCTCTCAAGGCAAACCATCTGAGGGCAAAGAGCCGACTAATGACCTTGATTCCTACTATAAGAATTGGTGTGAAAAAGAGCATAATCCTCCTTATGTGTATGAAAACACTAATGAAAACAGTCCGGCTTATGGGATGAAGTATTATAAAACGCAAGCCGATAAAGAAGCCGGTAAGCCTGCTGCCAGAGCTCTCTACAGTGATGCAAAACATGTAGATGTTGAATGCAGTAATGATAAAGGTCCGGATTACGAATTTTTAGATGCATTGGTTCGTAAAGCTGCATTGGATGGACAACCCGGAATTAATTTTGAAGAAGGTATGACACCTGAATTTGCCAATAAACTTGCTGCTGCTTGTGTAAAGTATGGCTTAAAGATGAAAGGCCAACCTGAAAAAATTGATGTCAGTGAATTTGCCGACCAATTAACTGATGAACAAAAAGCTAATATTGAAAAATACAATAAAGGTGAAAATGTTTATATGAACAGCTATGCTAAAAAAGCGGCAATTGCAAAAGATTATGCTGCTCACGGCACAAAAGAAGCTGATATTTCACAATATAAAGATGATGTAAATACGCAAGCTGAGTGGTTTGCCGCTTATAAAGAAGCCGGTATTGAACCTCAAGGGGCAAATGGCTTCTATTCTTTAGCTAATGACAAAGTAAGAGCTATGCCCAACAGCGCCAAACAACAGCTTAAAGACCATAACACGGATTCTGTCGGGAAATTGTATAATGCTATTAAGACCAGAGCTACAGAATATGCTCAAAAGAATCCCGGAAAAGATTTTGACTTAAGCAAGAGTCCGGCAAAAGATCCTAAATCAGCAGCATTGATTTATGCCGCATATAAAGCTGCGGGTGTTAATGTTACCCACATGGATGAAGTCAACAAAGACTCTCAGGGAATGTTCCAAACCGAAACTCTTGGTTTTATGCCTAAAGAAGCGCAAGATATTGTCGCTGATTACAACTACGGAATTCGAAAACAACAATGGGCACAAATCACACGTGATAAAGATAACCAATATCAACAAGCCATCATGTCACAAAATCCAACAGAAGAACAACAAGAAAGTATTGCCAGACATGATGAGAGAGGTGAAACGACAGCGGCAAGAGCTCGCACACGTCAAGCCAGAGCTAACAACCAAGCTCCAAATGCCGCAGACACGGCAAGAGTTAACTCGGAAGGAAGACGTGCAGCTTTGGACAGAATACGTCAAGCTCAAGGGCGATAATTTTATTGCTTTACAAAAGCCTCTCAGAAGAGAGGCTTTTTTTATAAATATTTTGCAACCTTTTTCATGAGGGTGGAAAAGGGATAGTTTGGTAAATTCTCTATTGCCACCCATTGTCCCGGTTTGCTAACTTGTTCGGTTTTGATTTTATAGATGTGCAACACCAGCTTAAAATGGGTGAAGACATGGGTTATTTCTTTTTGTGTATCTTGCTGAGGAAGTTCTGAAAATAGCTTTTCTTCACTCCATGGAAATTCGTATAGGCCTGACAGCAACCCCTTTTCAGTTCGTTGACGGATAAAAATTTGACCTTGCCGATTTCTTATCAAATAGACATTGGCTCTTTTGCTTGGCTTTTTATTTTTGGTTTTATAAGGTATCGCCTCTAAATTAGATGCGGTTTTTGACAAACAATATTCTTGCCACGGGCAAAGCAGACATTGCGGATTTTTAGGTGTGCAGATTAATGCGCCTAAATCCATTATGGCTGAAGCATAATCTGCAGGAGATTTTTTATCGGTTAATGCCATGGCTTTTTCTTTGATGAGCGGTCGTATCTCGTCAACCGGCTGCGTTAAGTGATAAAGCCTACAGATTACGCGAATAACATTACCATCTATTACGGTTTCGGGTTGATTATAGGCTAAAGCCAAAAAACTTGCTGCCGTATAGGGGCCGATACCTTTTAATTTTAACACTTGTTCTTTGGCTAAGGGAAATTGTCCGTTATATTCTTTTAGAACCTGTTGTGCCGTAGCGTATAGAGAACGTGCGCGGGAATAATAACCCAAGCCTTGCCAATATAAATATACTTCATTAATATCGGCCTTAGCCAAACTCTGAATTGTCGGAAACCGCTCCATAAACCTCTTAAAATGCGGAATAACGGTTTTAACCGTGGTTTGCTGAAGCATGATTTCCGATACTAAAACAACATACGGATTGGGATGGGCTCCTCCTTTTACTCTCCAAGGCAAATCTCGCCCATGGACTTTATACCAATTCAAAAGGCTTTGCGCTAACGCTGTTTGCATTTCTTTCCTTTATACCAAAAAACACCCCGAAGGGTGCTTTAAAAATGGTGCCGGTTAGTAGACTTGAACTACCGACCCACGCATTACGAATGCGTTGCTCTACCAACTGAGCTAAACCGGCATTGCTGTTAAATTACATTCTTGCTTTTTTAATTGCAAGCATTATTTCTCATTTTCAGCAATCTTTTTTGTTTTGGGCGCAGCGGAAGCTTGACCTTCATTTGCGGCGCAATCTTCATGCTTTTTGGCATAGAATTGATTTTCTTGTGCAACCTTTTCTCCTGAGTGAACGACAACTTGCGGGAACGGAATTTCTATGCCCTCGGCAATAAATCTTTCATTTATCTCATAGCGAATGTCACTCGGGATTTTCCAACCTTGCCAAATGTTGTTGGTGTAACATCTTAATTCAAAATCCAAACTGTTGGCGCCAAAGTCCTTAAACAAGACATAAGGGGCTGGATTCTTAAGCACATATTTGTTTTTGGCCGCAATCTCAAGCAAAATCTCTGTTACGCGTTTTACATCCGATCCATAGGCTACACCAATGTTTACCGATTGGCGAGACCAGTTGTTGGCGTGCGTTAAGTTGGTAACCGAGCTTGAAAGTAAAGTCGCATTCGGAATAATAATGCTTGATTTCTTAAAGGTTTCTATCTCGGTTGACCGAATATTGATTTGCTTAACCTGCCCTTCTTCTCCCGAAACAATAACCCAATCGCCTACTTTTATCGGGCGTTCAAACAAAATGATGATACCTGATACAAAGTTGTTAATAATATTTTGTAAACCAAAACCGATACCAACCGACAAGGCTGATGCAATTAAGGCCAGATTTGATAAGTTACCTCCCATCATTACTATCGCTATAATCGCCGCAATGATAAAACCGATAAAACCAAAACCTGATGCCAGAGAGTGGCGAATGCCATCGTCGATATCCATTTTGGCTAAAACATTATTCACTAAACGTACACGCATCGCCTTTACTACGGCCAGTGCAATAAAGAACGATACCAAGCCCATAATAATGGCTATCGGTGAAATTTCTACTTCGCCAACCTTAAAGCCTAGAAGTATTTTTTTGGCACTTTGCAATAATATATCCGTTGAGACACCCCAGATGCTCAGGACCATAAACAAGCCTATTAATATAAACAGAGGGTCAATTACCAAATTTGACCAAAAGTCAATTTTGGAAACAATTTTGCGGCGAAGCTTAAATGTCTTTACCCAAAAGCGCAATAGTAAAATTCTATGCAGAAATTCGCTTAAGACTTTACGAATTACCAATAAAAAACAAATGCAGATAATTGTTATTAAAAATCTGTTGAAAATAAAAGCCGATAAGCGAGCGTACCCAAATAGCGACATACCAAAGGTCAGGACAACAAATAAGACCGTGGAAAAGGTTATCTTGAACGCTTTATTGACTTGGGCATCATCTTCCGAACCATCGGCCGGAAGCGTATCTCCATCATCATCAATGTCTTTATCTTCCAATCCGTCCCAAAGATAGCGCTTGACAAGAAGTATGATACAAATTCCTTTTATGGCATTGGCAAAAACTCTTATGTAATTGATTAAATCAACCGAATAATTGGCTATTGTCGCAACATGCAATAAGAAACCCGACAGACCAAACATAAATACCGTAAAGTAAAGGGCCGACGTCATTCTTTTGGCCTTATCCGTATCCACATTTATTAAGCGCCATTTTTCGTTATACGGTGCAAAAAATACTCTTGATACGGCTCGAGCCAAAATAACCAACAAAGCATAAAACAAAAAGCTGTTTATGACGATACCAAAGAATCCGGTTGTCATGACTTGTGTTGAATACATCCATAGCATAAATCCGGCTATTATGGTTGCGGGAATCACGCCGTATGCCACGGCGACACATATGGCCGCAAACAATTTTCTGCCATATCGCGGATGTTCAATATCTTTGCGGTAGCCAAAATGGCGCATGATAAACAGGCGCAAGTAGATACCAAGCCACAATGATAATAGAGCAACCAACAAAACCGGTATAATATTGGAATGCACAAAATTCTTTTGGTCTTCATTTAGTCCCTGATACCAATTTAGCGGTGATTTTATAATATCTACCGCATATTCTACAAATAGTGTTGTGGCATGGAAAAAATTACTCGGATAGATTAACGGTTTTTGATAAGTTAATAAATTTCCTAACAATTCCGTGTTACGAACATTGATAATGAGGGTGTCTAATTCATCAATCTTGGCCAGCAAGACATCAACTTCCGCAATTTGTCCTTTTTGATAGGCGGCTTCCTCATTAAACTCTTTTCTTTTTTGCGCAATAATATCTATTTCTTGACTACCGTCAGTCGGTTCAGGACCAAGAGCCTCAATGCGGCGTTGGACAAACTCCAATTCCTTTTCATTGCGCTTTTTGGCTTCCAATAATTTTGTTCGCGTCGAACTTAAAATCTTTACGTCTTCCGATAAAGTATCCGACATCGGCTGCCCGTTTTTGAGCATTCCCTCCATACGGCCGAGTTGGCGGTTCATCTCCGCATAATTGATTTCTTGAGCTTCAAGACTATCCACTACTTTGGTTTCTGCATCTATCTCAAGCTTTTGATTTTCAGCATGAGCATTGGCGAGACTCATACCGCAGAGAATTAATGCCAATGATACGACCCGTATTATTTTGCTCATGAGCTTCCTTTCTTAGTGGGTTGACGTACTTAAAACCTGTTGCAGAATTGCAAAGGCATTTTTGGCCACGCCGGCACGAAGATCATCGGCAACGCACCAAAAACTAAAGCCATTTTCAACCGAAACATCTTGGCGCAGACGGCTTACATAAATATTATCTTCTCCTTGGACATCGGCAAGCGTTACATAGCCCCCATCCAGGTTTTTATCAAAAACGACGACTCCTGAAGTTTGTTTCATTAACTTTCTAACATCGTCAACATCAACATCATGTTCACATTCGACATTGACAAATTGACCGTTGCCGATAAATGCCGGAATAATCGCACAATTGGCGTGTACTTTTACGTCGCCTCCCAATATCCTTTTTATTTCCGAATTCATTGACCATTCGTTTTGTGTTTCTTCTCCGATAAATTCCCCAACCTGCGGAATGACATTAAATGCAATTTGTTTGTTAAATACTTTTTGATCATCAACCAAACTGTCATTCATATAAATTTTTCGGGTTTGGGTAAAAAGTTCGTCCATTGCTTCTTTTCCGTAGACTGATGTGGACGTATAAGTCGAAACGATAATTCTTTTGATGCCATATTCTTTTTGTATCTTCTGCAGAGGAAGCAACAGTTGCACCACCGCTGCCGACGGAACGGCAATTATGCCTTTTGAGGCATGTTGAATTTGCTCCGTATTATAACCGGATATTATCAGCGGAACTTCCGAATCCCCTACGCAAGATAGTGAGCAATCTATGACTTTGCAGCCCTTGGCTACTGCTTTGGGAATAAATTGTTTGGCTATCGGCTGAGTGGTGGCAAACAAAACAATGTCTGCTTTGGAAAAATCAAAATCATTTAAGTTTAGAACATCTAAATCATCTTCTTCACCGTAAGACACCATATTACCCAAAACCGAGCCCGGTTCCAAAGCTATAATATCTTTGGCTTTATATCCGTTTTCTTCCAAAAAGCTTAAAATTTCGCGTCCGATACTGCTTTGGACGCCGGCAACTGCTATTTTACTCATTATGTTTTCCCTAAAATTTTATTTTTGTGTATATTCTACCTAAACTTTATTTATAATATGATAATATTTCTGATATTTTGCAATTGATTTCGTATGTTTGTCATCGTTTTTAACTGTTTTTGTTTATATCGTCTCTTGGTGTTAGGATTTTTTTCCTTGACTTTTGATTTTTCTTGTGGTATTTAGTGAAATGCCACTTGGGATATTTGTGCCCAAATTAATTTAACCTCCGATGTTTCGGAGGTTTTTTTGTTTTAAATTTATAAGGAGATTACCATGTCGAATTCCGTTGAAGTAGGAAACATTAAGCCGCGAATTCAATTTAGCGCTGACGGCCAACAAAAAGAATTTCAGTTTTTTTTCAAAATTTATGAACCTGAAAATGTTAAAGTCTATATTGACGATATTGAACAAACCTCTGGGTATAGTTTGTCTACCACAGATGATGTGCAAGGAGGCGTCGTGACTTTTGATACGGCTCCAGAAAGCGGCAAACTCGTTACAATATACCGTAATTTGGAACTCAAAAGGACAACTAATTTTAAGGAAGGAGGGCCGTTCAGAAGTTCTAACGTTAACTCTGAATTTGATTATCAACTCTCTTGTTTGGAACAGTTGGAAGATTCTATCGGCAGAACAGTAACATTTCCGCAATATGCTCCCACAAATTTGAATATTAATCTTCCAATGCCTGATGCCGGAAAATCCATTATTTGGAGTGACAGTGAAGATTGTTTGGTTAATTCAGATTATCAGTTTGATAATGTGGTGGATTTGAGTTCCCAATACTGCACCAAAACCGGAGAGTATGTGCAACAAGCTACGAACTTACTTATGGAAGTTATTAATAATAAAACCAGTGTGGAAGAACTAAAAACAGATACTGAAGAAATTAAATCTTCGGCTCAGGACTTTGCTCAACAAGCACAACAATTTGCGCAAGAAGCAGCAGCAAACACCCTCAACAGTTTGTATAATCAAGCCGAACAATGTGATAGTTTTACAATTACGCTCAAAGACGGCGTAACTATTTATAAAACTCCGCTTATTTCAACCACTACGGATATTACTTTCAATTTCGATGAATTATCAAAACACGCGGATATCGTAACTTTTGAGTTGTATTTGTGCTTTAGTGCTTTTGCAACGGTTAATTTTCCGGAGCTTAACATGTCCTGGCTCAATACAAAGACTCCAAATCTTACGCAAAATAATACAATGACCAAGATTTTGGTTTTTCGAAATAAAATTCCCGGTAATTTTGAACAATGGGTGGTTTCTTTGGAAGGTGGTTTCTAATGACAATAAAATGCAAATTTTCGCCCTTGGGGAAACCTGATGTAGACTATTATTCTCCGGGGGCAATTTTATACGAAAAAGCCGCAGGAATCGGCAATACTATTCAAGATCAATTACCGATTTATCACGGAGTATTTGAACTGATGTGCTGTTCCGGAGGCGGCGGAAGATGGTGCGGTTGGGGCTGCAACTATGGTTCTGCCGGCTCATTTTTTAAGGGCGTGGTCTATTTTGATTATGACCAAACTTTAACAATTCAAGTGGGGGGTGCGTCAGATATTGCGACTTATAACGGCTATCCTACACATATTGCAAACTGTATTTTTTGTCCGGGCGGATTATCTGCTAACACAAACTGTTTAGGGGATTCCGCTGCCCCTACTCTCTATGACGGGATGCAAGTCCTAAGCACGGAAATTTGTGCCGGCGGCGTATGTAACGGCGGTTCTCTTTTTCCGGGATTGACATATGGGGCTCATATGAATCCGGGATATTTAAAACTTACTTACCTCAGACTAGAACCATAAATATTTTAAGGAGATAAATTATGTCTAACTATGCTAAATTAGTAAACGGAGCTCTTGCTTTTGCTCCGGCTTCCAAAAACAATACTCTCGGCTATAATCTGGAAACCAACAAAGCTCAACTTTTGGCAGATGGTTATAAACCCGTGGTTAATTTAGAAAATAAAGAAAAGTATATGGATTGTGAGGGCATTTACAGCTTTCATTATGAAGAAACCGATGACGCCATTAAAGAAATTGCCGTTTATCATCCATATAATTATGCTCAACTCAGAAAAAAGGCATATCCCGATATGTCTGATTTGTGCGACGCTTTGGTTAAGCTCAATTCAAATGATGACAGTCTCAAAGCTGAAGGACAAGACCAACTCGACACTTATGTTCAAAATTGTTTGAATGTAAAAACAAAATATCCCAAACAATAATCTAACTTTTTTTGGAAAGCCTTGAGAAATCAAGGCTTTCTTTTGAGGAGGCTTGATTATGATTAAATATGCAATACTCATTATTTTGCTTATGTTATGCGGCTGGCTCATTTATCAACTTGGCCAAAAGCAATGCCAAACCCAAATTTTAACTCATCAACAGGAAAAGACGCAAAATGTTTCTATGCAAAAAGCTAAAATTTATGCTCGCCCTAATGCCGGCCGTGATGCTTTGCTTGAGCTCATGCAAAACAATATCCTCTGAATATACTTTCCCTTGTCCGGTTTATCCCATTGCGGGAGAAAAAGTCGCACAAGAGCTTAAAAAAGCTGATTATGCCTCTTTTCCTTATACTTGGGAGTGGATTGGACGTATTAATAAACTGAGACAAGAGCTTGAACTATGTCAGGGGTCGAAATTTTTAAAACAATAATTATGTTATCATATTATTTGAGGAGAATTACGATGATACATACTGTTATAAAATTTTTTTGCTTGCTGGGAGTTGGCTTGACTCTTTCTGCCTGCGCTTCAACGCAAAAATATGATCAAATGCTTAATTCTTGGGTGGGTAAACCTGAAACGGCTTTACTGAAATCTTGGGGGGCGCCAAGTGCTCGAAAAATTAATGCCGATGGTTCGCAAGTCATTACATTTACGCAAGTGCAAGATATAACAGTTCCTTCCGAATTTTATCTCTATAACCCATATTCTTTACAGGGTAATGTGTCCGTTTATGCTCCTTTTGACGGAGATTACGCATTTACACCTTATGCACAAAACCTTGGCGTTACTCAAGAATATATTTGCCAGACCTCATTTTATATTCAAAACAATATTGTGACCGGTTGGAAGTGGAAAGGAAATAATTGTTTTGCAGAATAATTTTAAATTTCTGTCTTGAGGTAACCAATTCTTAACCTAAATATGGTGCAATCTTTATAATAATTTTTTCTATTATATTTTGTTTGGGACTGTCAAAATGGGGGTACTTTTAGACTTACAGGCCAAATTTAAAAATTCACTTTGGCTGATTGTCGTGTTTCTCATCTTTATCTATTTCAGTTTTTATACTGTTAACGGTGAAAGAGGATTACTCCGTTATATGTACCTTAGTAAGGAAATAAAATACGCGCAGTCTCTGGCTGATAAATATAGCCATGAGAAAAAAATGTTGGAGCAAAAAGTGCGTTTGCTGTCTTCCAATAGTTTGGATTTGGATATGCTTGAAGAAAGAACAAGAGTAGTTCTCAATTATGCAGCTGACGATGAATTTGTTATTCTGGATGATATTTCAGAATAAAAAAGCCTTCAAAATCAGATAGTTATCTTAGATTCTGGATAAAATTATAAAAAGTTCTGTATTTTTTACAAAAAATTTGCTATGTTTGGTGGTAGTTTTGTATTAACAGTGAGTTACATCCTTTTTTGTATGTAATGTTGGTATATGAGTAACGACCCTTTTAATTCTAGAGATTTTTATAGCGAAAAGCAGCCCTTATTTTCTACCAAGGAAATTATTTTTCGTTCACAGGGGCGTGCAAAAGTTTTACAAATTTCATCTCGCGCTCAGGTCATTTTTTTGGCAATCATCTTATTTATTGCCTGCTGGAGTTTTTATTCTTACCATATGTACCATAAGTCCGGTCGTATCTTAAAAGATAAAGACGTGGAACTCGTTGAAACACGTGATGCGTATGTGGATTTAATGACTGATTTTATGGCCTTACACAAAAATATCGGGGCAATGCTTAACTCCATTGATTCAAAAAAAAATAAAGATATTGAAAAATATCGCAAGCAGGCCATGTTGGTGGAAGATAAAATTAAACAAATAACCGCAAAAAAAGATTGGCTAGATGCGGGGGATGTTGATGAAAAGACATCTCTTACAGAAGCTCTGCTCCAACGCGATTTAGCTGCATCCGAACGAGATGAGCTGCGCGAACAAATTTCCTCTTTGGAAGAAACAATTGATGAATTAAAAGCCGCTGAGCTGGAAGTTTTAGATAAAGTAAAATCTTTATCTTCAAAAGAGTTAAACAAAATTAAGGGGGTCTTTTCCGATATTAATAAGCCCCTAAAACGTAAAGGGCTGTATTTTAATCCTCTTGCCAATTCTAAGAAAAAAAATTCTAAAGGCGGCCCTTATATTCCTCAGAAAAATAAAGTAAAAGATAAAAATCTTAATGAAAAAGTTTCTGATATATTTCAAAATGTTGATGACACCCTATATTATAAAGAAGTAATAAAATCCGTTCCTATCGGCAAACCGGTTTGGAGTTATTGGGTTACGTCTCAATATGGCAAAAGAACTGACCCTTTTAAGAAAACAAAGGCTACGCATAAGGGGGTTGATTTAGCCAGCAGAACCGGTAATAAAATCAATATTCGTGCAAAAGGAAAAGTAACCCGCGCCGAATATGCCGGTGGATATGGTAATTTGGTTGTGGTTGACCATGGCAACGGATTTCAAACAAAATATGCCCATTTAAATAAAATTTATGTAAAAAAAGGTGCATATTTGGAAATTGGTGATACAATAGGTGAAGTGGGTACTACCGGACGCTCAACCGGACCGCATCTGCATTATGAAATTTTGTTTCAAGGAAGAGATGTTGATCCGCTGCCTTTTATAAAGGCTAAAATTTAGGAGATTAACAAAATGAAAAAATTAAGAAAAATGTTATATCTGAAATTTGCTCGCAAATTCAATAAAAATGCCGAGGCTTTGCCGGTTCCTTCAATTATTAGTCAAAATACAAAAGTGAACGGCGATATTCTCAGCGATGGAATTATTCATGTCGACGGTCACGTTGAAGGTGATATTAGTTGTGAAGAACTGGTTATCGGAATTAAAGGTTCCGTCGTCGGGAAAGTTACTGCAAATCACTTGCATTTATATGGTGTGTTACAAGGTCAGGCAATAGTTGATCAATTGTTTATTGCCAAAACAGCAAAACTTATCGGTGATGCCGTTCATAACTCTATTGCCATTGAACCGGGAGCTTATATTGACGGTCATTGTATTCGCACAGGGGCTCCTATTCCTGCGGAACAAAGCAAGCCTGATTTATTAATTACCGATAATAGGTCAATGAAAAAAGACGCTAAAAAATAAAGGTAATTGCTTATTATGGCTAAAAAACTCAGCAAATCAGACTTTATCAGTACGGGAAGCGTGGCTCAAAACAGACGCGCTTTCTTTGATTATGAGATTACAGAAAAATTCACGGCCGGTTTGGAATTAACCGGGACTGAAGTGAAATCTCTCAGACTCGGACATGCCAATATTAATGACGCTTTTGGTATTGAAAAAGACGGCGAACTCTATATCTCGAATATGTTTATTGCCGAATATGCCAACAAAGGCTACCAAAGCCATGCCGAAAAGAGAGACCGCAAACTTTTGCTCACCAAAAAAGAAATCAATAACATCATCAGCGAATTATCGCGCAAAGGCGCAACCTTGGTGGCGATTAACCTCTTTTTTAACAATAAAGGGCGCGCCAAACTTGAAATCGGCTTAGGACGAGGCAAGAAGCTCTTTGACAAACGCGAAACCCAAAAAGAAAGAGATTGGAATCGCGATAAGCAACGTATTCTGGCCAGCAATCGCTAATTTTAGAAATAAGGGCGGAGAAATCTCCGCCCCTTTTATTATTTGCTCGGTTGCATATTCAGATTTACTTCTTCGTCGAGGTAATACATATCTCCCGTCAAAGGATCAATTATCAGATAACCAATTAGCCCGCCAATCACCAAATTTCCGGCATAATACCAACCGCTCACATGCCAATCGATTACAGAGCTTTGCGTTTTAAAGCCATCTTTAGAGGCTGTAATTTCGTATTTTTGCGGGTCAAAATATCCACCTGCAGATGTTTTGAGATTAATGGTTGTCGGGGTTGTGCCCTCAAAAACAACATTTCCTTTTTTATCCGTTATCTTGATTTGTACATCTTCAACATTGGCTCTAATCGGGATAGATTGATTGTTTTCCCTCATAATGGTAGCACATGAGCTTAAAAATCCGACAAATATTCCAAAAGTTAAAATTAAAAACAGTTTTTTCATTTGAACATCCTTCTATAAAAGTTAAAACAAAACCCGCACTTTCTTAAGTAAAAGGCGGGCGGATGTTCGAAAACCGTACAAAAACAAAAATAACTTATTGATTTATATGGTATAATTTCACGATTTTTACATTTGAAACTTGCTGTGACATAAGGGTGATACAGCAGATGGTAAAAAAACAAAACAGGTTATTTT
>CALXZH010000022.1 GCA_944393175.1 uncultured Alphaproteobacteria bacterium
CACCTTCTTCTGCCAATACTTTCGTGATTGCAGCTGTCAAGGTGGTCTTACCGTGGTCTACGTGACCAATCGTTCCAATGTTGCAGTGAGGCTTTGTGCGCTCAAATTTCTCTTTTGCCATTTTAAAAAATCCTAAATTTACGTTGTTACAGTATTTTCAAAGGAGGGGAAAAATTTGGAGCGGGTGAGGGGAATCGAACCCCCGTCATAAGCTTGGAAGGCTTCTGCTCTACCATTGAGCTACACCCGCTTAAAACGCTTCTCTCAAGCACCCCTGCTTTAAAAATCCAAATGGTGGAGGGGGAAAGATTTGAACTTTCGTAGACCGAAGTCGACGGATTTACAGTCCGTTGCATTTGACCGCTCTGCCACCCCTCCATTATATTTGTGAACAGGGTCGGATTCACCATCCGTTTTTTAATTCACTAGTAGGCAAATAAACGTATTTTTGCCTTCTTGTCAACCTTTTTTTTACATATTTATTAACTTATCCGCATTATTATTTTGCACATAAAAAAATATACGGAGAAAACAATGAACAAACTCTCTTTAACCGAGACCTCAAATCCCTCAACCGAAAATATTGATTTAATGGATTCGCTCTCTATTGCCCAAACCATAAATAAAGAAGACCAAAAAGTAGCCTTAGCCGTAGAGCAAACACTTCCGCAAATTGCTC
This sequence comes from uncultured Alphaproteobacteria bacterium, assembly GCA_944393175.1. Lineage (GTDB taxonomy): Bacteria > Pseudomonadota > Alphaproteobacteria > RF32 > CAG-239 > Scatocola. The sequence goes on from CALXZH010000022.1 coordinate 680, forward strand.
AGGCCATAGAGCTTATCGCACAGTCATTTTTGCAAGGCGGAAGGCTTGGCTATTTTGGAGCAGGCACGAGTGGTCGTTTAGGTGTTTTAGATGCCTCGGAGTGCTGGCCGACATTTGGTGTTAGCCACGAGATGGTGCAAGGGTTTATTGCCGGTGGCGACCAAGCTCTGCGCTATTCCGTAGAAAATGCGGAAGACAGCATTGAATTAGGCAAGAAAGACCTTTCCGCCTTCGCGCCCAACCCCAAAGACGTCGTGGTTGCCATCTCTTCCAGCGGCACACCGAAATATTTACTGTCCGTTTTGCAAGAAGCCAAAAAACAAGGAGCTCACACCATCAGCATTTCTTGCAATCCCGAAGCCCCGATAAAAGAGCTTTCCGACATATTCATTAATCCGATAGTTGGCCCTGAGGCCATCACCGGCTCTTCCCGCCTCAAAGCCGGAACCGCACAAAAAATGGTCTTAAACATGCTCTCCACGGGTGCCATGATTCGCATCGGCAAAGTCTACAAAAACTATATGATAGACGTCCGCATCGTCAATGAAAAACTAAAAGAAAGAGGCATACGTTTTGTTTGCGAAATTACCGGCTGCTCCCACACCCAAGCGGAGCAATACCTTGTTCAAGCAAACAATGAAGTAAAAACCGCCTGCGTTATGGCCGTCAAACAATGTTCTGCCGAAGCTGCCCGCAAACTCTTAGCTCAAGAAAGAGGTATTTTGCGCCGTATCATCTAATCGTTTACAATTTTGCAAAAATACGCTACCAAGGATTTATAACTCAATCACAAGAAGAACAGATTATGCCAAAAAAACATTTTAACACCCCCCGCCCCGGCACCTCAAACGGTATTTTGTTGTATGGACGCCACCCCGTCACGGCCGCTATTAATAACCCCAAGCGTCAAATAACCAAGATTCTCTGTACCCCCGAAAATGAGGCGGAAGTCCGCAAACTTTGCCAAAATGCCAAACGCAACGAAAGCATTATTTCGGTTACCGAGCGCAAAGAAATTGATAAACTTTTGCCCTCCGATTCTGTTCACCAAGGCTTTGCATCCTTGGTTAAAGCTTTAGAAAACTATGCCTTGGAAGACATTATTCGTTTAGCCGATTCTCTTCAAGATTGCCATGTTTTGATTTTAGACCAAGTCACCGACCCGCAAAACATTGGCGCAATTATACGTTCTTGTGTTGCATTCAATACGTTAGCCTTAATTTTGCAAGATAAGAATTCACCGACCGAAAGCGGCGCCATGGCTAAAGCCTCAGCCGGTATGATTGAACATTTGCCAATCTGCCGCGTAACCAATCTCTCTCGCGCAATTGAGCAATTAAAATCAGCCGGTTTCTGGACCATCGGCATGGACGGCTACGCCACCACCACCATTGACCAAATCAAAAAAGGCGGCAAATCCGCAATCATTATGGGCAGTGAAGGTAAAGGCATGCGCCGACTGATAGAGGAGAGCTGTGACATAACGGTTCGCCTGCCCATATCCGAAAAAGTAGAAAGCCTAAACGTTGCCACCGCAGCAGCCATTGCGCTTTATGAAATACACAAGCGTTAGCCCTGCATTTTACATTTTTTCACAATATATGTATTATTAAGGCAAAGACAAACAGGAGATACATTTTTGCAACACACGCTAGAAATTACCCATCTCACCAAAAACTTCGGCACATTTTGCGCGGTAAATAATGTTACCTTTCACACTCAAAAGGGAGAAATCATAGCTCTTCTGGGTCCAAACGGTGCCGGTAAATCAACTTTAATGAATATGATTGCCGGTTATCTTTCACCCACTTCGGGAACCATCAAAATTTTAGGAAAAGACATCGGTAGCGACAGCCTGTTTACCAAATCAAACATTGGCTTTTTGCCAGAGGGTTCTCCTCTTTATCCCGATATGAGCGTATATTCCTTTTTGCAATATATGGCCGAATTAAAATCCATCAAAGATATTCCGGCACGCCTGCAAGAAGTAATAAAAATTTCCAAAATTGAAAATGTCCTCCACAAAAAAATTGAAACTCTATCCAAAGGGTATCGCCGCCGCGTAGGTTTTGCGCAAAGCATTTTAAATGACCCTGAAATATTACTTCTTGATGAACCCACCGACGGACTTGACCCCAATCAAAAGGAACATATCCGCCAAGAAATTAAGCACCAAAGTCAAACCAAGACCATCTTAATTTCGACACATTTGTTGGATGAGGCTCAAACTTTAGCCACCCGCATAATTTTGATTAATCATGGACAAATAAAAGCCGACGGAACACTTACCGAAATCTTGCAAAAGACGGCGACCGCTGACATTGAACAAGCATTTAAAAAATTAACTCAAGCGGAGGAAATAAATGCATAATTTATTCACCATTACCAAAACTGAATTCAAACGTTTTTTCATCTCTCCGCTGGCTTACATATACCTGGTTGTTTTTCTGCTTCTTAACGGGTCAATGACCATATACTTGGGACATTTTTTCAACCGCGGACAAGCAGATCTGAGCTCCATGTTTTCATTTATCCCTTGGATATATTTAATCTTTATTCCAGGCATTGCCATGCGCTTATGGGCTGAGGAATTTCGCCTCGGCACCATTGTGTCTTTGATGACACTCCCCGTAAAGACAAGCAATTTTGTCTGGGGCAAATTTTTAGCTTCGTGGCTGTTTTGCGGATTAGGTTTAGTGCTTACATTTCCTTTTTGGATAATGGTAAACATTTTGGGCACTCCCGATAACAGCGTCATTTTAGGGGGATATTTGGGATGTTTTTTGCTTTCGGGCTGTATGCTCGCCATATCGCAAACCATGTCCTCCTTAACTAAAAATCAAGTCATCGCATTGGTTTTATCCGTTTTTGCCAATCTGATTTTTTTCTTAAGCGGTCTGGAAGTTGTATTATCCGTTTTCAGAGGATTTTCCTCACAATCTCTCATAGATTTAATTGCCTCTTTTAGTTTTTTAACCCACTTCAACACCATTGCCAACGGACTGTTTGAATGCCGAGATATTGTATTTTTCGCATCAATTATTATTCTTTTTAATGCCACCACCATAATGATAATAAATTTCAAAACTTCAGGCACATCCGGCTGGCTGCAATCATCTTCTCGCTGGACATACATCAGTGCTTTTGCACTGCTTTTGCTTGGCTTTATAGGCATAAATTTAGCAGCCAACACCTACCTGCGTAACCTTCAATACGACTTTACACCCAACAAAATATATACTCTTTCCGATTCTACACGCCGCCTCCTAAAAACTCTTCCCACGCAAATAACGGCCAAATTATACTATTCTCCCATACTGGGGCAGCGCAATCCGGAAATCAGATTATTGGTTGACAAGCTCTATTTGCTCCTAAAAAAATATCAGCACTATTCAAACGGAAAATTTGAGTTTAACATTTATTATCCGCAAATGCTGGACGATACGGAGGATATGGCATTAGCTGCCGGATTACAACCGATTCCTTTAGTTGATTTAAATCAAAACGGCTTTTTAGGTCTCACTTTGACTGCCGAAACGGGACAAAGGAAAACCATTCCGATGTTGACCCTTGAAAGAAAAGACTTTTTAGAGCAAGACCTCACCTCAAAACTCTACCAACTTATCTACCCCAAACCCAAAATAGGCATAATTTCGTCACTTCCCATATTTGACCAACCCGATGAAGCAATGCCCAATCGCGTCACCCAGCAATGGGAAATCATCAAACAAATTTCCGAGTTTTATAATATTAAAGCAATTAAAACCGCACAAGATTTTGATGATGATTTAGATGTACTTATGATAATTCATCCGCAAAATTTATCACCTGAACTTATAGAACACATTACAACCTACACCCTCAAAGGAGGCAACAGCTTAGTATTATTGGATTCTGCTGCCGAAGCACCGCGCCTGTTTTCCTCCACCAACAATGATTTAATCCCATCACAATTAGGAGAATTAAGCACCCTCTGGGGATTCAATTACCTTCCAAACGCCGTTGTCGCCGACTTGGATAATTCCATAACCGTAGATGCCACGACCGACTACAAAGCAAACCCCAATTTCACCCAAGACGTAATCCAGTTTATTGCCAAAGAAGCAGATCTGAATCATGCTGCCGAAGAAACCTCGGGCTTAAAAGAACTTCTTTTCTCTTCGGCATCAATCATTTACCCGCAAAGCGACAAAATCACGTTTGTACCATTGATTACCAGCTCAACTAATTCTGCTCTTATGGAAGCAAACGTTGTACGCCGAGGAACAAATCCGGCCGATATTTTGCGTTGGTTTCACAGCGACAATAAGCAAAAGACCATTGCCGCCAAAATCATCAGTCAGGACAAGGAAAAACCTTTCACGGTCATTGCGGTAGCCGATACTGATTTTATGTATGATTCATTTTGGACACGCCCTGCCTCGTTGTTAGGTACTTCATACAACATACCGATTTTAGACAATGGTAATTTCATATTAAATGCTTTGGAAAGTCTGAGCCGCTCCCCGAGCTTGGCAGATGTCCGCGGCAAAAGTTCTTCCTCACACCCGTTTCAATCTATTGAAAAAATGCGCCGCAACAATCAACTTCAATTTAAGCTCAAAGAAGCCGAAATAATCCAACAGCTGCAGCAAACAAAACAAAAATTAGATGAAGTATGGGAAAAGAAAACCTTTGAACAGCGTGAAATTTTTTCCGCTGATGAAATGGCCGTTATTTCAAATTACCGCCAACAACTGAATGACTTACGTCAAGAACTTGCCGCCATTCGCCAAGAACTCAATGCCAATATTCACGGCATTGAATTTAAGGTAAAACTGGTCGGTATTTATTTGTTGCCTGCTTTGATTTTATTAGGATTTATTTTGTATAGTTGTTGGCTGTATATAAAACACCCCAAGAAAAAAGAAAAAATACGGTTTAACGTAGCATTCTATAAGCTGGCGCTGATTACGATTTTAATGTTTTTGGCAGGGTTAGCCTCCGTCAAACTATCCGACATCAACACCATTTCCGAATATGAGAACAAACTTGTGTTCAACGAGCTAAGTTCTCAAATCAACCAATTATCACAAATCAAATTACAAACGCATGATAATGAGCTGACTTTTGTAAACCGAGAGGGCATATGGATACTGCAAGAACACCCGACATTTCCCGTTTACCAAGAAAGGATCCGGCGTTTTATCAATGTCTTACTGGAAGCAAGATTTTATGAAAAAAGAACTGCAGACCCCCAATATCTTCCTAACTTTGGACTTCTGCCCGTTCAATCACAAAACTCGACTGCAACGTTAATTACGCTAACCGATAGCGCTGGTAAAACTCTGACCGAATTTGAGCTTGGAAAAATAGACATAGACATTGGCCGAGGCTCAAAAGGAGCTTATCTAAAATTCCCCAACCAATTTCAAATCTGGTTAGTCAAGGCCGATTTCATAGATATATCATCCGATTGGCGGCAATGGACGTACAACACGCTCTGGAACCTACGTTTTGGACGTTTGCTCAAAACACAAAGACCGCTTACCCCAACGCAACTAACACTCTTAGCCAAAGATTTATTAATAACGCCTTTACAAAGTCCTGTGCAAACACTAAATACACCACAGCCGACGCAGGTTTTAGATATTTTAACCGAAGACCAAGATCAGGTTCGTCTTGAATTTTATCAAGAACAAAATAAAACTTATGTTCGGTATGTTTTTGATAGCGTAATTAAGGAAAAACATTTGCAATTTTTTGCCGCTTACGCTAAAGACAAATTTTATGCAATACCGAATTCAAATATGGAGCAAATAACCCATGACATTACAGTCTCTGAACAAAGAGCAAAGCAATAAACTAAAAAAGATTGCAACCATTGCCAGCGTATCTTTGGCGGCAGGCTTAAGTCTGCTTAAGACCTTCGGTGCTCTCTACACCGGCTCATTGGCTGTTTTATCTTCACTTATCGATTCTTTAGCTGATATTTTTGCCTCTTCCATAACCTTTATTGCCGTCAAATATTCGTCACGGCCTGCCAGCGATAATCACCGCTACGGCTACGGCAAAGCAGAAGCATTGAGTACCTTAATTCAATCAGCATTTATCGCCGGTTCTGGCATTTTTGTAATGTATGATGGTATCAGTCGTCTACTATCACCGGTAGCTCTTGAAAAAACCGATACGGGTATAATCATTATGGTAATAAGTTTATTAGCCACCTTATGCCTGATAGCTTTTCAAAAATATGTTACCAGCAAAACGACCTCCCAAGCCATATCAGCCGATAGTGCCCACTACACGGTGGATGTTTTAACCAACGCCTCAATCATTTTGAGCTTAGTCGTTGTAAAGTTTTTTAAGATTGAATGGTTTGATACACTAACAGCATTTGTTATCTCAAGCTATCTTTTGTTTAACGCTTACAAATTAGCTCGCGATGCAATAGGCTTGCTGATGGATACGGAACTAAACGACGAAATACGCACCAATATAATCCGCATTGTCCGTACCTGCCCTTTTGCTAAAGGCATACACGACCTACGTACAAGAGACCTTGGCGGCAGTTATATGTTTGAATTTCATTTAGAATTAGATGGAAATTTGTCCCTATATGATGCTCACGATTTAACTGATATGGTAGAAGACGAGATATTGGAAGCCTACCCCAATTCTCAAATAATCATTCACCAAGACCCAGCCGGAATTAAAGAAAAACGCCTTGATCACATCATATTAAACAATAAAAAGAAGCATAAAAAATAATAGAAACAGCCCAAATTCCAAAAGAATTTGGGCTGTTATGGCTCGGTCAACCTATTTTCACAAACGGATTAACCTTAAGAAGTTGTGTTACAATTTATATAAAAAAAGACAATTCCACATTATCCTGAATTGTCTTTTTGCAGAACACGGCCGAATTTCCCAACCCAGCGGCATTCCTATATATATAAGCCAGAAGTAAATCTATATAAAACTCCAACCCCTAATTATCTCAACCAAGAATTGGAGTAACTTTGGCAAAAAAAATCGCAGAAGACTTCATTAACCAAAGTAAATAAACAAGTAAAGCTACTCTGCAAAGATGTTACGCTTCTTTACAGAGGGAAACCTAAAAATGGCAGTTAAACGGTTTCCATGGCTATTTGAGATGAAATTATTTTAGCGGCTCTCACGAGTGGCTAAAATAATATATTATGACTAAAAATAAACAACATAATTTAAATTCGAGCGCAATGTAGCTTTTTTTTACAATTTTGTCAATAAAAAAAGATATAAAAATAAAAAAACAGATATTACAATATATTACAATTTCCTTATAATGCAATAAAACAAAGGCTTTGAAGAAAATTTCTTCAAAGCCTTTGTAAAAGCCGAGCCTTAAAAATTAATCAACTTTTTTAGGTTCGATGCGCATTCTATAGAAAGATCTCCATACGAAGATTAAACCAATCAAGAAGAATACGACGCCAAGACCTAAAGAAACGCAACGCGGCGCAGCCACAGCCATTTCTACGGCCAACAAACCAAACAATGTCGTAAACTTAATAATCGGGTTTAATGCAACCGATGAAGTATCTTTATACGGATCGCCCACGGTATCACCGACAACAGCGGCATCGTGTAAAGCAGAACCTTTTTCGTGTAAATCAACTTCAACCACTTTTTTAGCATTATCCCAAGCACCGCCGGCATTAGCCATATACAGAGCTTGATATAAACCAAATACGGCAATTGAAATCAAATAACTTGCAAACAAATTAGCATCAAAGCAAGCAAAGGCAATTGTGAAAGAGAAAATCACAATAAAGATATTGAGCATTCCCTTCTGTGCATAGATGGTGCAAATTTTAACCACACTCTTAGAGTCTTCAATTGAAGCTGCTTTTTTAGTATTGAGTTTAATGTGTTCTTTGATGTAGTTAACCGCACGATAAGCACCGGTTGAAACGGCCTGCATAGAAGCACCCGAGAACCAGTAAATAACCGCGCCGCCGAGCATCAAACCAAACAATACCATTGGGTCAAGCAAGTTAAGTTTCAGGTTCAGCAACAAAATGATAGAGAAAATCATGGTTGTTGCCCCGATAACGGCCGTACCGATTAACACCGGCTTAGCGGTAGCCTTAAAGGTATTACCGGCAGAATCATTTTCTTCCAGCAATTGCTTACCGGTTTCAAATTCAGGTTCAAAACCATATTCTTTCTTAATTTGCTTATCGATTCCCTTAATTTGTTCAATTTGAGAAAGTTCAAATACGGATTGAGCATTATCGGTAACCGGACCATAGCTATCAACGGCAATTGTAACCGGTCCCATACCGAGCATACCGAATGCAACCAAACCAAAGGCAAATACTGTCGGATAAACCATATAAGCATCTAAACCTTCACGAGCGGCAAAGAAAGCAATAACCATCAAGCCGACCATAACCAAACCTTTCCAGAAAGCGGAGAAGTTACCGGCAACGATACCAGAAATAATATTCAAGGAAGCACCGGCTTCACGGCTGGCATTAACAATTTCTTGTACATGTTTAGATTTAGAAGAAGTAAAGATTTTGGTAAATTCCGGAATAATGGCGGCGGCAAAAGTACCACAGCTGATAATCACAGCCAATTTCCACCACAAATCTTCACCCATATCACCAATCATCACATAAGAAACACCGAAAGTAACCAAGATGGAAATGATAGAAGTTAACCAAACCAAAGAGGTCAAAGGTGTTTCAAAGTTAAATGCTTTGGCTTTACCGAAAATCATTTTGCAAGCGCCGTTGTTAATCATATAAGCGACGATAGACGTAACAATCATCAACAAGCGCATAGCAAAAATCCAAACAATCAAACGAGCTTGAATATCGATTCCACCTGCCATTTGAGTTAACTCTCCGTTCGGAGCATACATCATACCGGCAGCCAAAACAATAAAGCTGATGAGAGCCACGCCGGTCACACCGTATGTTTCAAAACCATCGGCAGTCGGGCCAACGGAGTCGCCGGCATTATCACCTGTACAATCGGCAATCACACCCGGATTTCTGGCATCATCTTCATCAATTTTGAAAATAATTTTCATCAAATCGGCACCGATATCGGCAATTTTAGTAAAGATACCGCCGCAAATTCTCAAAGCGGAAGCACCCAAAGACTCACCGATTGCAAAGCCGATAAAGCAAGCACCTGCACTGTCTCTCGGAACGAACAACAAGATGACAATCATCATAATCAGTTCAACACAAATCAGCAAAACGCCGATAGACATACCTGAGCGCAAAGGCAGACTCATAACTTCATAAGGTTTAGCTTTCAAGGACAAGAAAGCTGTTCTGGAGTTAGCATAAGTATTAATTCTCATACCAAACCAAGCTACGGCAAAGGATCCCAAGATACCCAAGACAGACCAGCCTAAGATAGTCAAAACTTTAGGCAGCGGCGTAGCATTGAGGTAAAAGAAATAATAAAAAATACAAGCAGCAATAAAAATCTCTAACAAGAGCAACAATTTAGCCTGTTGTCTCATATAAGTTTTGCAGGTTTCATAAATCAAATTAGAGATTTTCAACATAGATTCATGAGCCGGCATTTTTTTAATTTTCATAAACTCATAAAAACCAAAAAGCATACCGAGCACACAAATACCGATTCCATACATCAGGATTTGGCTGCCGGTAATGGCATAACCCCAAAAATTGTACCCGACATCCAAAGTAGGAACTTTCAGGTCAATTTCGGAAGCGAATGCGCCGTTTGCCAACACCACTGTAAAGAGGAAGGCAAAGAAAGCGGCATTACTTAATTTTTTCAACGCTAACATCCTAAATTTCCTTATAATGTTAAAACAAAATGTTTACAAAAAGTAGTTTATGACTGTCTAAGCTACAAGCGAGTCATATTCTGCTATGAGAAACACTATAAGCAAAGATTCTAAACAATCTCTTAAGCCTTGAAAAGATTCACAAAATTATATGTTTCAAACCGCAAATACAGCTAAATTTATTTGACAAACCGCAGAAATTTTCTTACCTTTCAGCAATCAAACAATTATTTAGTCACTTAAATTATATTTATTATGAAAACAAATTCTCCCGGAATTTTTATTCCGTTTTTTGAAGATGTAAATTTATTGGTTTACAGTACGCAAAAAGACAAGTTTGTAGAATCCCTGTCTCAAAGGGAGCAATATCTCTCAGAACTTCTGCAAAAAAGCAATGTTCCAAACGAGGCCTCAATTGCCTGCCGCTTAAGTTTTCAACCGGCAAAACAAAGTTTATCCTTTGAGCTTGGCTGTCTGATAACGCTTATGCATCCACACCAAATGGAATACCTCAAAGCTTTGCAAATTTTGCAAACGGAAGGGATAACAAATTTCAAAACCGATGAATATAGCGTTCCTCTAAATTCCGTAGCCGCAGCCGGTTTAGGACAAGTCACAAAAACCTTATATTGTTATATTGCCCAAGACCCGAGTCTAGACAATTACAAATACCACTTCATTCGGCTCTCAACAATGCTTTCGCAGCTATATAAGCAAAACGGACTGGCTGTTTGTATACTTCTGATGCTCGAAAAAGACCACTTGTCGCTCCAAGCTACCTCACCGATTGTCTTAAATAACAATTATCATGCTTGGCAACAATATCTTGGGAAAGCACTAAGAAACGAAAGCTATGCACCGGTTTTCTACAGCACATGGTCAACAAACACAAAATTGGCAGCTTATTACAAAGAAAAGAGCCGCCAATTACAAGAAAAACAGCAAAGAGACTATGCTGAAAAAATTGCAGCCCGCAACCGATAAACCTTCATCATCAAATTTATAAAAAAAGCGGCCTTTCAGCCGCTTTTTTTATTGTTTGGTAACCTCATAGGCATTGCCCGGCAAATCTTTAACAATAATGCCTTGCGCCGCCAATTCATCTCGAATGGCATCAGACTTTGCCCAATCTTTATTCTGACGAGCGAGCTTCCGCTCTTCCAATTTTGCTTTTATATCATCACTGAGTTCAAGCTCTGCTTTTTCTTCTTTTTGCGCTTTTTCCAAACCCAAAGATAAAACTCTATCGGCACTGTCCAAAAATTCTAATTTCAACTCTGCCGGCAAATTTTTATCTTTCAAAACCGTCCATACCAAAGCCAAAGCTTGCGGTGTTTTCAAATCATCAAACAAGAATCCGTCAAACTGCTCTGCATACTTAGCCAACAAAGCTTTTTGTTCGTCTGTTATGCTAACTTTTTCGGCATCTTTCAATTCCAAATATTTAGCATACAAATTTTTCAAAGCACTGGCGGCCGCATCCAAATTTTCATAAGAGAAAACCAAAGGAGAACGATAATGCGATGTCAGGCACAAATAGCGATAGGCCTCCGGTTGATACCCTTTTTCAATCAAAGTATCAAGCGTGATGAAGTTGCCTTTTGACTTTGACATTTTTTCATCGTTTTTCATCTGCAAAAATTCGCCATGCATCCAGCACTTGCACCACTTATGACCGAGATAAGCCTCGCTTTGGGCAATTTCATTTTCATGGTGAACGGCAATATGGTCAACCCCGCCGCAGTGAATATCCAAATGTTCGCCCAAGTGCTTAATCGCCATGGTTGAGCATTCGATATGCCATCCCGGATAACCGCGACCCCATTTTGTATCCCATTGCAAAATTTGGTTCTTAAACTTAGAAACCGTAAACCACAACACAAAATCCGAGCTGTTGCGCTTATTTTCATCTTCTTCAACGCGGGCACCGTGGCGCAAATCATCGCGTCTTTGTCCGGACAATGCACCGTATGCCGGAAACTTTGCCGTATCAAAATACACATTACCGTTTGAAAAATAAGCAAACCCTTTTTCTTCCAACTTTTCAACAAACTTAATCATATCTTGCACATGCTCGGTTGCACGGCAAACGACATCCGGCCTGTCAATATTCAAGGCTTTTGTGTGCTTAAAGAAAGTATCCTCATAAAAGCGCGCAATATCCATCACGCTTTTGTGCTCTTTTTCAGCGGCCAAAACCATTTTATCATCACCTTCATCGGCATCACTGGTCAAGTGTCCGACATCGGTAATATTCATGGCATGTTTCAGAGCAAAACCGGCACGTTTAATTGTTTTGCGCAACACATCTTCAAAAACATAAGTACGCAAATTTCCGATATGAGCAAAATTATAAACCGTAGGACCGCAACAATACATTCTGATAACCCCGTCCGGATTAGAGGGAACCAGTTCCTCGACTTTGCGAGAATAAGTATTGTATAATTTCAATGTCATTGTTGTTGTCCTTAAAAAAATTTTAAACCGAAAAATTTTTTAGCATAACAACAATTTAATGTCAATCAAAGGAATGAAAGAATAATCTATCTTTGTTGAGTTGCAGACACATTCATAGCCAGCAGTTTATCTTGAGTTACGGAAGCCACGTAACGGTCATTAAATTTATTTGCTCTATTTCTAAGTCCCGGCCCAAATTTTGAAGACCCTTTATTGGTTTTCTTATACATATGAAATTTTCGCTCTTTCATCATTTGCTCATAAAAAGCGGTTTCCGCTTCAGGATTACCGGCCAAAGAATTCACCACATCAACTCGCTCAGCCGTAGAGGTTGGCAGTTTTATATCCATTCCGGTTTTACGAGCTGCTTTTAAGGCTTGGTCAATAAATTTTTTGGCCGTCATAGGTTCGTGATTTACATAAATATCAAAAATCAACAAACCGATACTCTCATTTTTATAGTCACCGATTCTATATTGATCAAAATACAGTTTCCGATAAATCAGCTTTGCTTGATTGCGTTTCAATTTTTTCAAATCGGTTGAAATATGGTTTTCCTGAGCCAAATTAGGGTATCTTTTTATAAATGCATTAAGCGTCTGTTGAATAATGCCCATATTGGTCGGCTGGTCAATCGTCTTTTCGTCACCATATCCGCCTTCGCTTGCAAAAATCTCCGCCATAAACTTATTAAACAACCGTGTTTTTGCGGCATCCGAACGTTCACTTCCTAAATCTTTAACTTTTACGGAAGTTTCTTTATTTTTTTCAGCACCGGCTTTTTGCTTTTGACTAATTCTTTGCTGCGCTTCTTCAAATTTAACTGTAGCCTCAGAAGTTCCATGCTCGGCACTTACTTGAGACGTTTTAACTTCTACCTTATCTTTAAGACTTTGCTTATCATCTTGTTTAGAATTTTGATTAGCAGACAAGAAACCATAACCGGTTGCCGCCGCACCTCCGATGATTAAACTTCCGAAAGCTGCATATTTTACATGATGTTTCAACTTATCCAAACCGAATTCAGACTTGTTCCCTTTCATCAGTCGCGCGGAGGAAAGTATCATTTCGGCAGCCTTCAATACTGCATATTTAGACTTATCTGCACATTTATTTAACAAATAACGATTATATGCCTTTTGCATATCCGCCACATGTTGACTATCAATTTCCACCGTATATTTTCTGCTTGGAAAGGCCTTATCCATTTTACAGGTTAAAGATATTGCGCGATTATATTTTGCTTTGGCTTTTTTCAAAACATACTCAACAACTTTTGTATCCTTATATTTTTTATCGCGCCACTTAAACGGCACAATATAAGACACGCCGTTCATTTCAACCATTTGAGGCTTAAGCTTTTCAGCCTTATAGCACTCCAAATCTTTTTTCTGCAAATCAAAATAATCGCGTAAAAAGGCCTTTTGAAAATCTCCTCCTGCCATAACATACTCTGCAGGAATAATCACTTCTTCATTGTTAAGCCGTATTGTTTCTTTCTTTATGCCGTAATAAGCATATTCTTGTACTAACTTGTCCTCATACTGCGATTTCATAATGGTCTTCTCACATTAATTAAGCAACTTTTCTTTCATTATAAAAGAAAAACACACACAAAGCAATGATTTTTGTCAATTTTGTCAGGTTACCCCATTAATTTTCCGTCATGACTGACATCGCAGGGTTTCATATCAACAAATTCAATTCCCACAAATAACCCTTGTGCTCCAAAATAATCCATAGCCAATTTTTTAAGTTTTTCCGCTAAAACAGGACGCTTATCACCAAAGCCGATAGACTTAAATTCAATCAAAGCACCGACATTTTGCAAACTATCGCCAAACAGCATTTTTTGTTTTGTATTAATCAAAACGCTGATATAATTTTTTTGCTTTCCCAAAACATCAGCGGCCAAGTTAGAAAAATCATTCAACATATTTTCAGAAACTTGAATTTCTGCATTAGTATTCACGATAATAAAAGGCATATTTTCCTCCGTTTATTTACTTACAGCCAAATAACACACATCTGAAATAGGCTCTAAATTAAAACCATATTTCTGACACAGCCTCAAAAAGAAAGGCCCTGAAATATCACTCATAATCACGCGTCCTTCAAACTTTTGCAAAAAATCTGCAAACAAAGCTTTACCGATTCCTTGATGCTGATAATTTTTTCCAACGCCTATAGCCAAAACATAGATTGGATTGCATTGAGAACGCACCACGGTTTTATGTATTTTGGCAAATGAAACCGGCAACACGTGATTATGCTTTATTTCCACGCCGAATACATCCTTAAAATCATGTAAATTGGTCTTTCTGAATTTTACATAATCGAAATACATCAAAAAGCCGACAACCTCATCGTTTACTTTAGCAACTAAAGTTCCGCCAAAATTTTTATCACAAATTTCCAACCCATCGCGATAAATTTCAGCTAATTTTTTTCGTCTTTCATTAGCATCTCGCATATGCTTGATAAAAAATTTATCCTCCATAAACACTTCCACAGCCAATTCAACAACACGTCCATATTCGTCTTTTTTGATATTTTCGCAAACAATCATCGCCTTCTCCTTAAGGCAAATATAAACACAAAACTTTAAAGAATCATAAAACTGAAACTCTGCAATTCTCAAAAACAGAAAGAGGCCGACAAGCGACCTCTTTTGTTTTATGGCGTACCCGGGAAGATGGGCTCCTTCGTCGCCGCTTCGTCGTCGTTCGGCAAAGCCTCACCGGCATACTTCCGTCTGCCTCTCCTCCTAGTCG
>CALXZH010000023.1 GCA_944393175.1 uncultured Alphaproteobacteria bacterium
AACTTCGTTCAATGGCATCAGAATTCGGTAATAACTACTCAGTAGTTCAAACCAGAGAAGAATTTACCGAAAACCTGATTAACGTATTGGAAGAAGGTTCAGATAAATTGACCTTGGCCGATATGAATGAAGAGTCAGCCAATATGTTATCATTGCAAACCAGACAGCAATTAGCAATCAACTCATTGAGCTTATCGTCTCAAGCATCGCAATCTGTTTTGCGTCTTTTTGGCTAAAATATAAAAAAGTTGTTATTAACCAATAATTTATGTTGTTAAAGAAAAAAGAATAAATAAAAATTAAACTAAGCAGATAAAATTAAAGCTGTCAGAAAAACACAATGAAAGATCGGAGACAAACATGTCAGATATATCCTTAACAGCCAGTATGCGTTCAAATTTATTGAGCTTGCAAAATACACAAAGTTTAATGGACTTAACTCAAGAAAGATTATCCACGGGAAAGAAAGTGAACTCAGCATTGGATAATCCGAATTCATATTATACATCACAATCATTAACAAACCGAGCAAGTGATTTGAGTGCTTTGTTAGATTCCATGGGACAAGGAATATCAACCATAAAAGCAGCAAATGAAGGAATTGAGTCTATAACAGAGTTTGTGCAACAAGCCAAAGCTGTGGCTAATCAAGCCAGAGATGAAGCAAACTCAATAGCAAGTACAACTGGTAGTTATGACAACACCTCAGTCACAAATGCAACAGAGTTTTCTTTAAGCGTTACTTATAACGGAGAAACAGAGACTGTAGATGTAACATCTCCTAAAACTCAGGCAAGTGGTACAGAAATGGCAACGGCAATTCAAACTGCTCTCCAAGCATTAGAATTTGGTCCTGATGATACAGCGTTAGGAGCAAACTTTACTGTAACATATGATGACGGTGCATTTAAGGTAAGCTCGGCTAACGGTGAAGAAATTAAAGTGTCATTTGAAGTCGGCGGTGCTAAAATGAACGCAACAGCCGGAAATGCAACACGCGTCGAGTCTGTAGATCGTTTTAATGCAATATTAGATCAAATAGACCAATTAGCAAAAGACTCAGGCTATAAAGGAGTAAACTTGCTAGGTGGTACCGATCAAAGCTTAACGGTAATTTTTAACGAAGATCGTTCATCAAATTTGGTTATTCAAGGTGTGGATGCCAGCACCAAAGGGTTAAATATCAGCCGTGTTACCGATTGGGGTCCCAATGCAAATATTGATGCCTCAATAACGCAAGTAGAAGATGCAATAAATGAATTGCGCAATATGGCATCAGAATTTGGTAATAACTACTCAGTAGTTCAAACGAGAGAAGAATTTACTGAAAACCTGATTAACGTATTGGAAGAAGGCTCAGACAAGTTAGTCTTGGCTGATATGAACGAAGAGTCAGCAAACATGTTGGCATTGCAAACTCGTCAACAATTGGCAATCAACTCGTTGAGCTTAGCATCTCAAGCAGCTCAGTCAGTGTTGAGATTGTTCTAAGAAATAAGATAATATGTAGAAAAAAGCGGCAGAAATGCCGCTTTTTTTTTAAAAGTTGTTATTAACCGATAATTTATGTTGTTAAAGAAACAAGAATAAATAAAAATTAAACTAAGCAGATAGAATAAAAGCTGTCATAGAAACACAATAAAAGATCGGAGACAAACATGTCAGATATATCCTTAACAGCCAGTATGCGTTCAAATTTACTGAGCTTACAAAATACTCAGAGTTTAATGGATACCACACAAGAAAGATTATCCACGGGAAAGAAAGTTAATTCAGCTTTGGATAATCCAAGTTCTTATTATACATCACAATCGTTAACAAACCGTGCAAACGATTTGAGCGCACTGTTGGATTCGATGGGACAGGGAATATCGACCATACAAGCTGCTAATGAGGGTATTGAATCTATTACCGATTTTGTGGAACAAGCAAAATCTATAGCTAATCAAGCCAGAGATGAAGCTAACTCCGTAGCTAAAACCACGGGCAACTATGATAACACTTCTGTAAGTGATACCACAAAATTTAGTTTAAGCGTTACTTATGACGGCGAAACAAAATCCGTAGAGGTAAAGTCGCCGGCTGATCAAGCTGACGGTGATGCTATGGCCGGTGCAATCCAAACCGCTTTGCGAGCCCTTGAATTTGGTCCGGATAGTACAGCATTGGGCGCAAACTATACGGTAACTTATGATGACGGAGCTTTTAAGGTAGCTTCGGCCAATGGTGAAGAAATACAAGTATCTTTTGAGGTCGGCGGCGCCAAGATGAATGCAACCGCCGGAAATTCAACCAGAGTAGAATCAGTCGGTAGATTTAATGCTATTTTGGACCAAATCGACCAATTGGCTAAAGATTCTGGTTATAAAGGTGTAAATCTGTTGGGTGGAACTGACCAAAGCTTGACAGTAATCTTTAATGAAGATCGTTCTTCAAATTTGGTTATTCAAGGTGTTGATGCCAGCAGCAAAGGCTTAAATCTGAGCCGTGTAACGGATTGGGGCTCAAATGCAAATATTGATGTCTCTATTACCCAAGTTGAAGATGCAATTAATACATTACGTGATATGGCATCAGAGTTTGGTAATAACTACTCAGTTGTGCAAACACGAGAAGACTTTACCGATAATCTGATAAATGTATTGGAAGAAGGTTCAGATAAATTAGTTTTGGCCGATATGAATGAAGAGTCGGCAAATATGTTGGCCTTGCAAACCCGCCAACAATTGGCCATTAACTCCTTAAGCCTGGCATCGCAAGCCGCACAGTCAGTCTTAAAACTCTTCTAATAAATCCGATAAAAGTAAAAAAAAGCGGCAGAAATGCCGCTTTTTTTATATGGTTGTAAAATCAAAAGAAATATATTATGATAACAAAGTTAATCATATAAGTTAGGAATATGTTAGGTACGGAAACAGAAATCAGCACGGATGAATTAGCGCGCCTCAATGAAGGACCTCGTGAGACGGATCCTTATGGAGGAGGGGTTACTCAAGCGCTGGCCGGAGATAGCAAGGAAAGCAAATCTGCATTTTATTCTTTAGAAGATGCGGACATTCGTGTATTGCAAAAAGAGATAGATAAAAAATCACTGACCTATATCAAATTAGCTCAAGAACAAGGTCTGATAGGAACAGCTGAAGCCAATTACCTGACATCATATTATCAAGATACCATGACCTTATATGGCAAATTTTATGATATTTTGATTAGCGCTTTGGGGCATCCTCAAAGTTGCCGCCGTAATGATTTGGAAGAAGGCGAAATTGATGATAAGAATTATTCCGAAACCTATATAACACCTAGTAACTCAATGGTTTTAACATACTCCAATCTGATAGCAGATCCTGATTTGGAAGAAAGTAATGTTGCCTTAACTCTTCCCGGTATGAAAAGTGTTGTGCGCGCGGTTGAAAAAATCCGTAAAGGCGGAAAATATGACCAAGCCTACCATGAGGATATGAAAAAATTAGATAATCAATATCCCGATGGTGGAGAAGAATATCAACAGGCCCAAAAGAAGATTATGCCGGCGCATGTAAGGTTAAAGGACATTTTAAGAGCAACAATCAGCGTCCCCACTTATGAGATGATAGATAAAGTCATTTCAAAAATTATGCAAAAAGGCAATTTTGAAATTGTCGAAACGCGCGATAAATTTCATGCAAACCGCTCGGCGCAAGATAAAAATTTTTATGATAATAAAAAGAATTATCGGGATAAGAAAATTTGTTTTAATAAAAACGGTTACTATTTTGAAATTCAATTTAAGGTTCAGCATCTTGAAAAAGCTGATAAATTAAGTCATCCGTATTACGAACGCTTAAGAAAGAAACTAGATGAGTATAGCAATGAACCGCAAGAAAATATTGAGAGACGCCAAAAATTGCGGCGCGAAATAACGTGGCTGGAATGGGACATTCAAAGCATCAACCGCAAAGGAATAGATGATTATAATGCTTTTATATTAGCCACGGCACAAAAAAAAGATATACGCATCAAAAAAGAAAAAATTCGCCAACTCCGACAGCAGTATGCCGATATAAAAGATGAGCGGATAAGGGCCTCTTTACAAAAAGAAATTTATCAAGAATCACAAGCTCTAAACGCCGCACCGGTTAGTAAAGAAGCCGAAAAATTCATAGAAAATAATTTTATGGTAAGACCTTATAAAGCGATAGATAAACAAAGAGAATTTGAAGACTATAGTCCGGCGGTGCAAAGTTTTGCAATGCTCAACTATTTTCTTGTAAGTGAAAGATATCGTGGTAGTATATCAGGGAGGTTGCCTGAAAACTATAATGATAAATATCAGCAGGCATATTTTGCGCGCAAACAGGCAGAACAAAAACAATTTGAGCAAGAATGTTGTCAATATGAGCAATTCAGTAAAAGAAAATTATTTCAACATCGCCAAAGCCAGTATAGGAATTAATCAAACAATGAAAACACTGTTCTATGTAACTTTAGGCTTACTATATACGACCTCCATATCATATGCCCAGTTTGATTTAAATACACCAAGCGTGAGTGAGAACAAACCCGTCTTATCTTTGACGGAAGGAATTGTACAAAACACGCCGCAAGCCACTTCTGCCGAGAAGGAAAAAAAGCCGGAACCGGAGCCGGCAGAAGAAGATAAAGGCATATTTTCTTTTATGGATTTTTCTTTTCTGAAAAATAAGGGGCCAAAAATTCAAGCCAACCCGAATGAAAAAAAAGAAAGCTTTGTGCAAAGGGTAACCAGACAAGCCGAGGAAGGAAACATTGATGCCCAGTTAACGTTAGGCTATATGTATTTGTACGGTGAAAGCGGTGTAGAAAAAGATTATGCTCAGGCATTTAAATATTATAATATGGCAGCCATGCAAAATGACAGCATTGCAATTAACAATATGGGAAGTTTGTACTTTAGCGGCATAGGAACGGAAAAAAGCTTATCCAAAGCAGCACAAATGTTT
Organism: uncultured Alphaproteobacteria bacterium; assembly: GCA_944393175.1. GTDB lineage: Bacteria > Pseudomonadota > Alphaproteobacteria > RF32 > CAG-239 > Scatocola. Next base: position 4,962 of record CALXZH010000023.1, read on the forward strand.
GAAAAGGCCGCACAGATGGGCAATACGGAAGCAGCCGTTAATTTAGCGTTTATCTATCTGACAAAAGGCTCATCATTAAACAATCCTCGAGAGGCTATACAATTGCTTAAATCAGCCTCAGAAGCCGGTAATCCGACAGCCAAATATTTGCTGGGCTATGCGTATTTCAAAGGTTTAGTCGTTGATAAAAACTATAAAAAAGCCATTGCGCTGATAAGAGCCGCCGCCAATGCACACTATGCCGATGCGGAATATATGCTGGGTTACATGTATTTGAACGGGCAAGGCATTACCAAAAACTATGGCAATGCAGTTAAATATTTTACGCTGGCAGCTCATCAAGGCAACGTCGACGCCATGATGGAACTAGGTAACATTTTAGCGGCCGGAACTATGTATACCAAAGATTTGTATCACGCCCATATTTGGTTTAACGTAGCTTCGGTTCATGGAGTAACTTCTGCAGCCGAAAAGCGTGATTATCTGGAAAGCAAGTTAAAGATTGAAGAGGTATTGCAAGCGCAAGCGGAAGCAGAAAGCTTTAGAGAAAAGCCATCAGAACTGACATCATATATTGAACAAACATTTGGCAAAAACATCAGTCACTATATAGATGAAAATATGTCCTATAAAGTCAATAAATAGATTTAAGGCTTTACAAGCAAAATAAAACTTTTATAAATAAAAAAGATAATACCTGCAAATAAAGGAGAGCCCTGAGAAGCTCAAATCTATAGTGTTGCAAGGCAGACTAAGCAAGATAAGATTACTTGTCATTGGTCGGGGAGACTTTAGCGTATGTTCAGAGCTTTTGCTTAAAGGCTAAAGTGTCATTCTATAGATATGATTTCTCAGCTCTCCGATCACCTCATTTTTAAGGCTCAGACAAGTATGATAACCACGCAAACAGATAAAATATTGGGTCATAGACTTCGACAAATCAGAGAAGCACAAGGCTTAAGTCAAGAAAAATTAGCCAAAGAAATAGGGGTTGTATTTCAACAAATTCAAAAATATGAAAGTGGCATCAATAGAATGTCCTGCTCTCGTTTGCTGAAGATGTTAGAAGTAATGCACATTTCAATTATAGACTTTTTTGCTGATATAGCTATATCCGAACAACCACTAATCAGTAAAGAAGAACATTTATTGGTTAAAGCCTACCGCCAAAAAAGTCCGCAAACCCGTCAAGCGATTTTGGTGTTATTGGAAGCAGATTACAAATTTAGATAAACAAAAAAGCGAGCTAAAAATTTAGCCCGCTTTTTTATATAGAAGATTTAAACTATTCGTGTAAGTGCGGCATTGTTGCTTCTTCTACCAAGTTTTTGATAAAGTCATCTAACTTGATAATTTCTTGTTTATCAGAACCAAGACGACGAACGGCAACAGTTCCGTTTTCTTTTTCTTTAGCACCGACAACGGCAATAACCGGAATCTTAGCCAAAGAATGTTCACGAATTTTGTAGTTAATTTTCTCATTGCGCAAATCGGTTTTGGCATATAACCCTGCGGTTTGCAATTTCTTGGCAACTTCTTGAGCATAGTCATCAAATTCGCTGACAATCGGGCAAACCACAACTTGTTCCGGAGAGAGCCAGAGCGGTAATTTTCCGGCGTGGTTTTCAATCAAAATACCGAGGAAGCGCTCAATCGAACCGAACAGTGCTCTGTGCAACATAACCGGTTGGTGTTTCTCACCGTCTTCACCGATATAAGAAATATCGAAGCGTTGCGGCAAGTTCATATCCATTTGCACGGTACCGCATTGCCATTCACGACCGATTGCATCTTTCAAAATGAATTCGAGCTTCGGACCATAGAAAGCGCCTTCGCCTTCGTTGATTTCATATTCATAGCCATTGTGTTCCAAAGCATTAGCCAGAGCTTTTTCCGAAATATCCCAAATTTCATCTGAACCGATACGATAAATGCTGTCCGGACGAGTAGAAAGATAGATTTTAACATCTTCAAAGCCAAAGTCTTTGTAAATATCCAAAATCAACTTAATTGTTCTGACGCATTCTTCTTCCATTTGCTCAGGAGTGCAAAAGATGTGAGCATCATCTTGCGTAAATTCGCGAACTCGCATTAAGCCCATTAAAGAACCCGATGCCTCATATCTGTTAACTTTACCGAATTCAGCCACTCTCAACGGCAAATCACGATAAGATTTGATACCTTGTTTGTAGACGAGCAAACCGCCCGGGCAGTTCATCGGTTTAACACAAAATTGCTTGCCGTCTTCGGTCTTGCCGGAATAGTTATGCGCACCGTATTTATCCCAGTGACCGGAGATTTCCCATAACACTCTGTCCATAATACGCGGTGTTGAAATTTCAATATATCCGTTGTGCTCTTGGCGATTCCGCATATATTCAATCAATTTTCTATAGACTTTATAGCCTTTGTCATGCCAGAAAACGGCACCCGGAGCATATTCCGGCTCAAAATGGAACAAATCCATTTCTTTACCTAATTTGCGGTGGTCGCGTTTGGCGGCTTCTTCCATCATATCAAGATAGGCTTTAAGGTCTTTTTTATCCAGCCAAGCGGTTGCATAAATACGTTGCAACATTTCCTTAGAGGAATCCCCTCTCCAATAAGCGCCGGCCACTTTCATCAGTTTGAAAGCATCGCCGATTTTCCCTGTTGAGGGCAAGTGCGGACCTCTGCACAAATCGGTAAAATCACCTTGACGATATAAAGAAATCGTTTCGCTTTCAGGTAAATCTTCAATAATTTCGGCTTTATAATGTTCCCCTTTGTCTTTGAAGAATTTGATAGCATCGTTTCTTGGCATAACAATACGTTCAAGCTTTTCATCACGCTTAACGATTTCATGCATTTTTGCTTCAATTTTTTCAAAATCTTCGGTAGTAAAAGGTTCTTTGCGAGCAAAGTCATAATAAAAACCGTTATCAATAGCCGGTCCGATTGTTACTTGAACATCAGGCCACAACTCTTTAACGGCTTGAGCCATCACATGCGAGCAAGTGTGGCGCAAGATATGCAAGCCTTCTTTATCCTTACCGGTGATGATAGTCACGGTTGCGTCGGTAGTGATGGGAGTGCTTAAATCTTGTGTTTTACCGTTTACGTTAATCGCAAAAGCCGCTTTGGCCAAACCTGCACTAATTTTGTTAGCGATGTCAAAACCATTGACGCCGCTTTCCATCTCTAAAACACTTCCGTCAGGAAGTTTAATCGCAACCATGTTAAATTCCTTCAATTAAATTATTTGTTATTACTTTTGAGTTGCAAGCAAGGACATATCTTAAATTCTTACAAACTCAATGGTTTATATTAAGCAGTTCTTTATAAACTGCAACAGTTTTTTCGCACATAATCTCTTTTGTAAAGTGATTTTGTACGTTTTTAATCCCCGCCTGAGATATTTTTTTGGTTTCGTCAGGCGAGAGGATTAACGCCCAATCAATGGCCTCGGCCAAAGAAATAGGGTTATTGCTGTAAAAAAACTTTCCGGTAACGCCGTCGGTAATTGTATCAAGTGAGCCGCCGATATTAGAAGCCACGACAATTTTTCCCATGGCTTGGCCTTCAATAGAAATACGTCCGAAAGCTTCCGGTTCGATTGCGGTAGACAAGACCACATTAGAAACCATCATCAGGGCAGGAACGTCTGTAGACTGTCCGTGGAAGGCCACACTTCCTTCCAAATGATATTTTTTAACCAAATCTTTCAGATGTTCGCTATATTTCACGCGTCCTTGATCCGGTCCGACCACCAAACAAAAATAATCTTTATTTTTCACCAAAGACAAAGCTTCCAGCAACAAATGTTGACCTTTCCAATGCGTCAAACGACCGATAAGCAGCAAAACTTTTTTGTCATCGGGAATATTATATTCTTTAATAGTTTTAATAATTCTTTCTTGAGAAACGGATTCGGGATTAAATTTTTCAATATCGACGCATCTGTGCACCAAACGAATTTTATCTTCAGGGATTTTGTAGTTGGCAAGAATGTGTTTTTTGATATGTTCCGAAATAGCAATCACCCGTTCACCCAACACCATAACGCGGTTATATATTTTTTTCAAACCCCAAGGACCCAAGCCGTAGGTTCCGTGAAAAGTTGTCATAAAATGCACGCCGGCTTTTTTTGCCGCCCAATAAGCACTCCAAGCCGGAGCCCTTGAGCGGGCATGAACAATGTTGATACCGTTATCTTTTATAAATTGCTCAAGTTTTTTGGCATTTTCACGCATTTTAAAAATGTTTTTTGTTTTCAACGGCAAGGTCAAATGCGGAATTTTGTTGCGTTCCAGCTCATGGACGAGTCTGCCGCCTTGAGAGGCAACAAAGTTTTTAATACCTTTCTTTTGCAAGTAGGTTGCAATTTCGATTGTGCCGCGTTCAACACCGCCCATTTCGAGTTCCGGCAGAACTTGTAATACCACCGGAGAAAAATCATTGCTATTTGTCATTTTATTGTTAAAATCCTAAAAGTTTTTAAGTTTTAAGGAGCATCCTCAGATGACTGAATACACATTTAAGTCAAACTTTACAACAAAAATCGACTTTCGCCAAGCAAAAACGCCAAGGACTAACAAGTTAACCATCGTTTATTTGCACGGGCTATATTCAGATTGCTGGGGAAGAAAGCCTGAAAGCATAGCAAATTGGTGTCAAGAACAAGGTTTTAATTTTTTTCGCTATGAACTAGCCGGTCATGGCTCCGATTCGCCGCGCTATGAAGAGGTTGATTTTAACATTTGGAAAGAGCAACTCTTAGAGGTTTTGGATAAGATTGTGAAAACCGATGTTGTCTTGATGGGCTCTTCTTTAGGCGGATGGCTAAGTTTGATTGGCGCCATCAATCGTCCCAAGCAGGTAAAAGGGGTGATAGGCCTTGCCGCCGCACCTGATTTCACGCTTGATTTGGAAAAATATATCTTCACGCCCGAGCAAACCAAAACCTTATATGAGGTCGGTCGTCTTGAGTTCCCGATGAAAGATTTTACTTACGTCTTCACCAAAAAAATGTTTGAAACGGCCAAAGAAAATCGGCTTCTGGATAAACCTTTGCCGATAACTTGTCCGGTGCACTTAATTCAAGGGCAAAAAGATGCCAACATCTTGCCCGATAAGGCCCTCAAGATTGCGCAGTGCCTAACGAGTGACGAAGTTGTCATTAAGCTGTTAAAAGACGGCAATCATCGCTTGGGAACCGATGTTGATATTGCTGAAATTCTCAATACTTTGGAGAGTTTGCTTGCCCGTCTTTTGAAATAAAATCGCGCCCTTGTAATCTGCCCGATGATAATTATTTAAATCTCAAATGAAATAATTTGAGGACATATCAATGCGGGGCAAACAAACACCAACCCTTCAACCGAAGGCGTCCGATTATGCTTGGTTGAAATGGATTTTAATCGCGGGAATAATTTTAGGCTTGTATGGGGCGTACCGTTACCTTCGCCCTCATACGCGTCAGAGCGATGCCAAAGAGCCAGCCGTGGTCACCGTAAAGGTTCAGGCTCTAAATCCGCAATCCGTGACGATTGAAAGAAAATATGTTGGCTATATCACCCCGATAAACGATGTTTTGGTAATGCCCAAAATCAGCGGCTTTTTGGCAACGGTTAATGCCGCCGGCGGACAAGAAGTCAAGGCCGGAGATTTGCTTTTGGTAATTGACCAGGGCGAATATATTGCCCAAACCGCCGCGGCCGATGCTGCCGTCAAACAAGCCCGAGCCGACTATACCAATGCCGAAATTTATTACCGCCGCATGAAAAAAGCCGGACCCAAAGCCGTATCCAAAACCGAGCTTGATAATGCCAAAGCCTCCTATTTGAGTACTCAGGCCGCTTTATCTCAAGCCAAGGCCAATTATGAGTTGGCCAAAGTCAATTTAGGCTATACGGAAATCAAGGCTCCGATTTCAGGCATTATCGGCGAAGTCAGCCTAACGGTTGGCGACTATGTTTCTCCCTCATCACAAGAGCTGTTCAGCATCATCAGTTACAATCCGATACGTGTGGTCTTTGCCATTAGTGACAAAGATTATTTGGAAGAGGTCAAAAAAGGCACTTTTTTCAAAGATAACAAAATTCAGTTGCGTTTGGCCGATGGCAGTTTATATCCTTTTTTGGGACAATATAAATATTCGGATAATCAAGTCACCAAGTCAACCGGCTCTGTTTCGGTTTATGCCGACTTTGCAAATCCCGATAAAATTTTGCTCTCCAATGCCTATGTCGATGTTTTGGTTGAAAAAACTTATGCCGACATCTTACTGATAAATAAGCAAGATATAGAAATGACCGTCAACGGCAATTTTGTGTATGTGGTCAATCAAGACAAACTTCTCAAACGCAAAATCAATATCTTGGGCGAAAAAGGCACCGACAACGTAGTTGCAAACACCTTTGCTCCCGGAGATTATCTGGTAGTAGAAAAAGTCTCAGCCAAAGCTCTCTCCGCCAAAATAAAAATGGAAATTGAGCCCAATCGGGAGAAACAATAATGTTTTCCGAATATTTTATTGATAAACCGAGATTTGCCGGCGTCATATCGATTGTAATGATATTATTGGGGTTGCTTGCGATTGTGGTATTGCCCATATCACAATATCCGCCGATAACGCCGCCGCAAATTGTCGTATCCACCACTTATCCCGGCGCCAGCGCTCAAGTTTTGGTTGATACGGTTGCCATCCCCATAGAAAACCAAATCAACGGCGTTGAAGATATGCTTTATATGTCTTCCACTTCAGATGACAACGGCAGTTATACCCTAACCATCACCTTCAATATCGGAACAGACCCCGACATTGCCCAAGTAAAGGTGCAAAACCGGCTGCAACAGGTGATGTCGCAATTACCTTCCATCGTCAATCAAGAAGGCATAGATGTCAAAACCAGCATGTCAAATATTTTGGGTATGCTGGTCTTGCGCTCGCCGCATAACACTTATAACGACCTCTTTTTGAGCAACTTTGCTTACACCAACATCAAAAATCCGCTGTCACGCATTAAAGGCATGGGTTCGGTTGATATTTACGGCCCGCAATATTCCATGCGCATTTGGCTTAACAGCGACAAAATTGCCTCGCTTGGGCTGGACAGCGCCGCAATAGCGCAAGCCATATCTTCGCAAAATGTTCAGGCCTCAATTGGTCAGGTCGGCGCGGCTCCGAGCAGTGATGAAACGCCGATGGTTTTGTCACTCACTGCCAAAGGCTTGCTCAACACGGTTGATGATTTCAAAAATATCATTGTGGCCACGTCGGCCGACGGGGGTGTTGTTCGGCTGAAAGATGTTGCCCGTATTGAATTGGGCGCGGACAACTATGGTATGAATGCCCATTTTGATAACGCACCGGCAGTTGTTATCGGTTTAAGCCAAACGCCCAATACCAACTCTTTGCAAATCATGGATGATGTGCGGACAACAATTACCGAATTAAGCAAAACTTTTCCCGCCGACATGGAATTTAAGGTGGCTTACGATTCTACCGAATATGTTCGTGCCTCTATTGCCGGAATCATCGAAACCTTGTTCATTACTTTTTCGCTTGTGGTGCTGGTAACTTATGTCTTTTTGCAAAAATTCAAAACCACGCTTATTCCGTTGATTACGATTCCCGTATCTTTGATTGCGACTTTTGCAGTGATATATGTTTTGGGGTTTGATATTAACATTTTAACGCTGTTTGCCATGATTTTGGCCATTGGTCTGGTGGTTGATGATGCCATTATTGTTGTGGAGCGGGTGCAATACCTAATGGCCTATAATCAGCTTGACGCGCACCAGGCCGCCATTAAGGCTATGAAAGACATTGCCGGAGCAATCATTGCCACGACTTTTGTGTTGCTTTCAATTTTTATTCCGGTGGGCTTAATGGCCGGCATCACGGGAAAAATCTACCAACAATTTGCCGTCACGATTTCAACGGCTGTTGTGTTTTCGGCGTTTAATGCCCTAACGCTCAGCCCCTCGTTATGTGCGATTTTTTTGCAAGGCGACACTCAAAATTCCTCTCCGCATGGCTTTTTTAAGGCCTTTGACAAGGTGATAGATTTTTGCAAACAACACTATTTGCGCGTGGTGGAACATTTTTCAAAATATTTAGGCCAAACCATAGCCGTCACCTTAGGCGTGATTGCGCTCATCGGGTTGATATTTAAGTTTACGGCAACGTCATTTATTCCCGAAGAAGACCAAGGCATTGTCTTTGCCAATATCCAATTATCGGATACGGCCACCATCAATCAAACCAATGCTCTTTTGTCCCAAATCAGTGAAGGCAGTCTCAAAATCCCCGGTATCAAATATTTTATATCTGTTGCCGGCTATTCTATTTTAGGCGGTGGCGGTGAAAACGTTGCCTTAGGCGTTATCGGTTTGGAGCCCTGGTCGGAGCGCACCACCCCTGAAACCTCGCTTAATGCCATTTTGACCAATTTGCGTGAGCAATTTGGCCGCACCCCCGGAGCCGAGGTGAATTTTTTTGCCCCGCCGGCCATCCCCGGAATAGGCAGCAGCGACGGCCTTTCTTTGGAACTTTTGGCCATTAACGGTTCTCTCACTCCCGAAGACCTTTTTGCGCAAATGGAACAATATCTCCAAGCCTTGGATAAATCAGGCGCATTAAGTTATGCCTTCAGCACCTTTACCGCCAAAACCCCGCATATATATTTGGATATTGACCGCACCAAGTTGGAGAGTTACAACATCAGCGTTTCTGAGCTTTTTAGTGCGCTGTCGAGTAATTTAGGTTCAAAATACATTAACAACATTACCTTAAGCGGGCAGGTAAACAAAGTGATAATTCAGGCGGACTTTCCTTATCGCCAAAGTATTCAAGATGTTGAAAACCTTTATATTCGCAATCAACAAGGCGATTTAATCCGCCTCAACAGTTTTGCCTCCGTCAAAACCAGCATTTCACCAAAAATCATCTATCGCTATAATCAATATACTTCGGCGGCCATAACGGCACAAACCGCACCCGACACCAGCACCGGTACGGCCATAGCTCAGATTTCGTCTGTTGCCGACAAAGTCTTGCCCAAAGGCTATCAAATAGATTGGACGGGCTTGAGCTTGCAAGAGGTTGAGGCCGCAGGACTTGGCACAATCTTAATTATTTTGGCACTGGTTTTCTGTTATTTGTTTTTGGTGGCTTTGTATGAGAGTTGGATGTTAGCTTTTTCGGTAATGTTTTCAACCGTTTTTGCCATTTTGGGTGCCTTGGTCGGATTACACCTTATGGGACAATCCTTAAGCATTTACGCGCAGTTAGGGCTGATAATGCTCATCGGCTTGGCGGCCAAAAATGCCATTTTGATTGTTGAGTTTACCAAATCTTATCGCGAAGCCGGAGACACTATTCAAGAAGCGGCAGCCAAAGGAGCAGGAGAAAGATTCCGCGCGGTTTTGATGACGGCTCTAACCTTTATCTTGGGTGTTTTTCCGATGATTGTGGCCACCGGCGCCGGTGCCTCATCACAAATTGCCATCGGCACGTCGGTCTTTTATGGCATGATAGCGGCCACTTTTGTCGGTATAATTTTTATTCCGGCGTTGTTTGCCGTGTTTGAGAGCATAAAGGAGCGAGGCTGGCACAAAAAATCACCTTCGGCACCGCAAGGAGAGAAAAATGCGCAATAAAAATATAGAAATAGTGCTGTTGGGAAGTCTCTTAGCCGGCTGCACTGTCGGCCCCGACTATAAGCGTCCCGAATTTTATGACACGCAAAAACTAAGTTCCGCCCTCAAACTCAATACCCAAACTCCAAAATCCATATCGGCAGAGTGGTATCATCGTTTTCAGGACCAAACCTTAAATGATTTAGTCAAAACGGCACTTTCAAATGCCCCGAGTGTTAACCAAGCCGTTCACAAGTTGCGCGCGGCGCGCTATAGTCTAAACCAAGGAGAATTTCAGTCTTTTCCGATGTTTGATATTAACGGCGGCTACAATTATGATAAAAGCAGTAAAGAGGCCGGTTATGGCATTGACCAGGATTATTATCAACTTGGCATGGATGCCTCTTGGGAAATAGATATATGGGGTGCCAATCGTCGCAATACGGAAGTCTTAAGAGCCACATTTAAGGCCGCCGGCGCCAACTTAGACAATGTCAAACTGGTATTGATTGCAGAAATTATATCAGATTATCTTAATTTGCGCACCAATCAAGAGCAATTAAAATTGGCCCAAAAAACACTGGCCTATCGACAAGAGGTTTTTGACTTGGTTAAACGCCAATACGATAACGGATTAACGGATTTTATCTCACTGCAACAAGCCCAATATTCGGTTGATACCGCCAAAGTCTTAATTCCACAATATCAAATGGCCATAGAGAATTATAAAACGGCACTCAGCGTTCTGACCGGAATTTTGCCGGATGATTTCCCTGCCGAAATAAACACTCCGACAACCAATTTGGCCGCGGTTGCTCCGCAATATGACCTGTCTGAGTTAAAAATGGTGCCGATAGAAGTTATCCGCTCAAGGCCGGACGTCAAAATTTCCGAAGAAAATTTGATTGCACAAAATGCCGCCATCGGTCAAGCCGTGGCCAATTTATATCCTAATGTCAGCCTCAATGGCTTTATCGGTTGGCAGGCAGGCGAGCTCTCTCATCTGATAAATTCTCAAACCAGCACTTATAGCTATTCTCCGCTGATAAAACTGCCGTTTTTTCACTGGAACCAGCTAACCAATGCCGTCAAAGCCCAAAAGGAAACCAAGCAAGAATATCTCTATGCTTACCAAATTTCAATTCTAAATGCCATAAAGGAATTGCGCGATGCGTTGATAGGTCTTGAGGAAGAGCAAAAACAAAATGCCTCCTACCGACAAGAGGTTCAAAGCATGGATGATGTCTTGCAATCAACTCTTGCCAAATATGAAAACGGCTTAATCAATTTTAGTGAGGTGCTGACGGCCGAACAAAATCTACTCCAAGCTCAAACCGAGCTCTTAGGCAATCACAATAATCTCTACCAGCAGCTCATTGCTTTTTATAAAGCCGCCGGCGGTGGTTTGGAAACAAGCTGGCCGTCTGCTCTTAAAGACTAATAGTCGTTATTGTTAAAAGGCACATCTTGCAAAACGCGTTGCGGTTTGTATACATAAATATTCGTCACAGAGGGAAGGTTGTAAGTTCTGTGCCAATAGCCTTTATCTTCCATGCAAAGACGATATTTTTTAGGGTTAGAATCATAATCATCGCGCAAAGAATTAACCATAATCGGCATAGCGCCGGGATAAGGCACATAGCTGGCCCAAATACCTTTTTCGGCAAACCAATCGGCGCGGATATCGAGTTTGACTTCTTCCGAGTAGAACCACGTCCTAAAATCGGGTAATCTTATGTCTTCGGCTTGCCGCATACATTCGGAATGGTCTCTAGCAAATTTTTCAATACCGGTGTTTTCTCTTTCCCAGTGATAAATAACCTGACCTTGCCCGCTGGCAAAAAGCGTACAGGCGGACAACGAAAAACAAGACATTATCAATGTATATAAACTTTTTTTCATATTAAAAATCCAAATTAGCATAATGCTTTGCCGGCAAAATCCCCTTTATATTATCTTTAAGAATATCCTTAAAACTTGGCCGAGACTTAATCTTAGAATACCACAGTTTAGCATTTTTATAACCATCCCAAGGAACATCGCCCAAATAATCGATAATAGAAAGATGCGCAGCAGCCGCAATATCCGCCCAAGAAAAGTTTTCACCGGCCAAATAATTTCTTCTTTCAGCTAACCAATCAATATATTCCATATGAAAGTTAAGGTTGTTTAGGCCGGCTTTTAATAAACGTGAATCAGGAGCGGCTCCCGTAGCAAAACGTCTGTGAACTTTTTCGCATACAACATTTTTATATACTTCTCTGTAAAATTTCTCATCAAACCATTCCACCAAGCGTCTGACCTCGGCACGTTCTTTCGGGGTATTGGGCAATAATTTATAATCTTTAGAGATTTCTTCCAAAAATTCGCAAATGGCATAATTTCCGGCAATAACGTTTCCGTCATATACATAAATCGGCAATTTTCCTGCCGGATTGAGTTTAAACACATTTTGCGATAAGTTCCAAGGCTCTTCTTCTTTTAAAACGAATAGCATTTTCTTCTCAGTCATAGCGATTCGAATTTTACGCGAAAAAGGAGAAACGGGATGATGTACCAACAGAACCATATGTTTGACCTTCTAACAACTTACTGTTTACAACTTAAGAATAAGATATAGTTTAACCATTAGAATTTAAAGGTCAAGTTCTGAGCACAAATTATGCGTTGGTTATTTTTTTGCAAAAGAGGGCGGAACGACGCCTGCATTTTGCTGTTCTATTTTTTGTAATGTCTCCATGAGGTGTTTTTCCAAATCTTTTTTATACTGATCATTTTTCAGCATTCTGGTAAATGTTGAATAAAGGGACTTTCTAAGCATAGAAGTTTTGGAAATACCGAGAAACAAAGGCATATCCCATAAAGATTGTTTGGTAAAGCTGATTTGATTTCTGATTCCTAATCTTGAGGTTTGAACAATACCGTAATAATAACTGGTAAAGACATAGTCGATTTCGCCGGTAAACAGCTTTCTGTATAATTCTTCCGAATTGTCCACATAAACGACATTATAGTTTTTCATGGCTTTTGTAACGTAGTCGGCCAAATGCTCTCTGGAATCCATACCGCCTTTTAGGTTTTTCAAATCATCCATTGTATGAACTTCATTGATTCGATTCGGCATCATCACTGCCGCCATGGGATTATTTAAAATAGACGGATATACATATTCTATACCTTTGTACTGCTCCGTGTCATAATAAATGCCGAGGATAAGATCGATTTCGCCTCGGAGAATATCCATTACCAAATCTTTATATTTCTTGTTAAAAATATAAGAGGTAACGTAATGATTTTTTTGTGCAAAATCTTCAATAAATTGGTCATAGACGGTATACATTTGCGGCAAATCATAATCATTTGCCACAACTTCGCCAAACGGCGGATAATCCAAAAAAGAAGTAATTTTAAGTTCGCGGCGCTGAGTGTTTTTGTCAGACTTTACCTCAACCATTGCCAAAGCGGAAGAAGCCAGCAAAACGAGGCAAATGATAACACCTAATTTTTTAGTAAAATGCGACATGATAAAATCCTTATAAAAAATAACACTTTTTGTGTACGAACTAAGAATAAATTAACCAAATTATGTTAAAAAGAACTTAAAGTTAAATGGTAAATAGGTAAAAGGAATGAATGAATCTCAAAAATATTCAAATGCCGAAATCTCTTCGATGGGGCAAATTGAATTAGAAAGCAGAGCTTTTATAAGAGCGGCATCTTCACTTAATCAGGTCAAAGAGCACTGGGATACGGAGCGTAGTCATCTAACGGAGGCGTTGGATAAAAATCGTCGCTTGTGGACCATTATAGCCAGTGCCATGAAAGAAGATGATTGTCCTCAGCCCGTCGAGGTGCGCAATAACATCTTGAATTTGGCTTTATTTGTTTTTCGTCGGACGATGGATGTTCTTTCCGACCCTAAGCCGGAAAGCTTAAAGATTCTGATAGATATTAACATGAATATCGCCAAAGGTTTGGCCGGACACGGCGAAACACCGGACGCTCAGCCCAATCCGTAAATAATACCGCATGCAAAATCTAAAAAGAGGAGAACAAAATTCTCCTCTTTTTTTTGTGGGCTGTTTTTTTTGGCACGGATATTGCATCTAAACATTCAAATTCATTTCATGAGGATTTTAAAAATGGAAATAAAAGAAATAAATAATATGTTGGGAATGTTGCAGGTTAACAAAAGCAACACACAAAGTGATGCAAGTGCAAACATTGATTTTGGCCAATTTTTGGCTGAATTTGATAAAATCAACACAGTAAATCCTCAATCTGAAAATGACTTTTTTGAAGCAAAAAAAACGGCAACATCTGATTTTTCCAAAGTATCTGAAAAATCATTTAAAGATAAAACGGCTGTTTCTGAAGATAAAACAACAAAACCGGAAACTTCTGAAAAAACAAATAAAAGTAAAAATTCTAACAATGATAAAAAAGTAAACGACAAAGAACAAAAGCCGGAACAAAAGACCGAGCAAAATTCTGATGAGAAAAGTGAAATAGCTGATAAATCGGCATCTTCTGAAGGAAAGAATATACGCGAGGATAATGAACAAGTAAATAAAACATTGTCGCAAGAAGATAATGTTACAATTGATGCAGATTCAAATCAAGAAAGCCAAGATGCAAAGCAACAATTTGAAGAAATTTCTTTAGACGTCCTGGCTTTGCTTGGAAATATCACAATCATTGATCCTCAAAGCGGAAGTGAAATTCAAATGTCGGGCAAAGATTTAGCTGATAAGCTAACATCTCTTGGCGTAGATAGCGTAACTTTGTCTCAAGGAGAAGATGGTCAGAATTTAATTCTCAACATGGCTGTTAATGAAGGTGAGGATACTTCTTTTCAGGATATCTTGTCAAGAATGTCGCAAACAACCGAGAGTCTAGATGCCGTTAACCAACCGGCAAAGCAAGCAGAACAGAAAAATGTTACGGACACCCAACCGGATGCAGATTTCATTCAAGGAAGTGCATTAGATGAGCAAGCCTCTCAATTAAGTGAAATGCTTGATGGAAAAAAGCTAAAAATTGAGGTTTCTGTCAAACAGGAAAAAATTGCCGATAAGGTTGACGCAGGTCTGATAAAAGAAACAAAATTGTCAGATAGCGTTTTGTCTTCCATTATGTCCGGAGACGAACAATCAAATCCTTTAACGGAGACAAAACCTGCCGTCACCAATATGCCTCAAACCGCACAAACAATACAAAATCAAGCCGCCCAGGCTAAATTGGCAGGTGCTGCCGTTGCGCAAAATACCGCAGCTATTACTGCGGCTGATGATACGGCTTCTCTTTCTTTAGATAACAATAGCACAACTTTGGCGCAAGTCGGAAGTTTAGGGCACGAAAATCTTTCAAATTCAAAAATTGCGGCTAATGATGCTCAAAATACCTCTTTCAAGGATGTATACAAAGGCATGAGCAAAGAAGTGATTGATCAAGTCAAAGTCAATATCACAAAATCGGCGGTAAAGGGTGTTGATAAAGTAGAAATTCAGCTCAAACCTGAGGATTTAGGGCATATTGAAGTTAAGATGCAAATCGGCAAAGACGGTAAATTGCAAGCGCATATTATTGCCAGCCGTCCGGAGACCGCCGAAATGTTGCAAAAAGATATTTCCGGCCTGCAAAAAGCCTTTAACGATGCAGGTTTTCAAACCGATGAAGGAAGCTTAAGCTTTAGCTTCCGCAACGAAGGACAATCCAACGGTGAACAAGAAAGAAACAACCTGCGTAACTTTATCGGGCAGGCCTTAGAACAAGAAACCGCTATGGATACCGCCGTTAATGATATGCTCTATAGCGGTAATTTAAACGGCACAAACGGATTAAACATCAGAGTGTAACCAAGGAGGTGTATTATGGCTGATATAAATGCAATAAACGGTTATACCCAGACAAGTAGTTCAACCACCACCCAGGCAAGCAACCAATTGTCTGCGGATATGAACACGTTTTTAACCCTTTTAACAACTCAATTAAAATATCAAGATCCGCTGGACCCTATGGATACGGCAGATTTTACCAACCAATTGGTACAATATTCAAGCGTAGAGCAAGCCATTCAAACCAACTCAAAGTTAGATTCGTTGCTCTCATTAAATATGTCCAACTTAGGCGCACAGGCTGTTTCTTATATTGGCAAAGTAGCACAGTGCTTAGGTGATGTTATGCCGCTTGAAAACGGAATGGCCAAAGCCACTTATACATTAGATAAGAATGTAGAAAGCGCTGTCATCACCGTCAAAGATTTGGAAGGCAATATTGTTTACTCAAAACAAGGCAATATTACCGCCGGCACACACGACTTTGAGTGGGACGGAAAAGACTTGAACGGCAACCAATTAGAAGACGGAGCTTACCAAATTGAAGTCACCACCAAAGTAGCAAGCGGTGAAACCTCCGCCACTGTAACAACGACAGTCTTTGGCCGTGTAACGGGTGTTGCCAGCGATTCTAATGGCGTTTATGTCGGCTTAGGCGATGCCGTAACGGCTAACTTGAGCGATATTTTAACCGTTCGCAATGATGACTTTTTTGATACAAACAAACCCGGAGCAGGAGAGGAAAGCACTCCTCCGGAAGAAGGTGACGCAGATTCTTCAGAAGAGGAAGGTAGCATAGAAAAGGCAGCGAGAGTATTAAGTAACGTGGCAGGAGCCGCAGCCCAAGCCGCCACCTTCGGATTATTATAATTTAGACTTTAGGAGATAAAACAATGAGTATTTTTGGTGCATTACAGTCCGGTATATCGGGATTAGCCGCCCAATCGAGTGCAATGGGTGCCATTTCCGATAATATCGCAAACGTAAACACGATTGGTTACAAAGTGACAAATACCCAGTTTTCCACTTTGGTAACCAAACAAACATCATCAACCATGTATTCACCCGGTGGTGTTCAAGCTCGTCCGAGCCAAGAAATAAGCGCACAAGGCTTATTGTCTTCAACCTCGGTATCAACCGATATTGCAATTACCGGAAGTGGCTACTTTGTAGTTAACCAAGCCGCCAATCCGGGGGAAGGCGATATGTGGGCATACACCCGTGCCGGTAGCTTTGGTTTGGATGATAACGGCTATTTGGTTAATACCGGTGGCTTCTATGCACAAGGCTGGTCTTTGTTGCCTTGGGATGGCAATCCGAATGCCAGCGTTGTAAATGTCAACGGCATTAACTACATGAAAGCTTATTACGACGCCAGCGGCAAGACGGTATATATTAATGATAACATTATTGATAGCCGTAATCTGCAGCCGGTAAATCTTTCCACCATCGGAGGAACGGCCACAGCCACACAACAAATCAGCTTGGGCGCAAACTTACCTTCCGGTGCGCCGATATATGATCCGACCAATGCCGCTGCCGGAGGAAAGGAAAAAATTTCCGCTTTGATTTATGATAGCTTGGGCAATGCCAGCAACTTGAGTCTTGAATATACCAAAACCAGCTCCAACGGATGGTCAATGGGTAGTTCAATTCCAAGTGGTGCCGCCACGGTTGTTATGACCGGTAATACCGAAAACGGCAATGACATTACGTCCGATGTATATTTTGCTGCCGGCCAATTAGAATTCACCTCAATTCCGCAAAACGGCTCTACCATCAGCATTACCGATGCCGGAACGGGTGAAACTTATGTCTTTGAATTTGTAAACAACGCAGCTGGTTATGTTGGCGCCAATATTCCGGTAGAAATCAGCAATCAAGTTGTATCGGTTGATGATTTTGTAAATAACTTTGTTGACGCAATTCAAGCCAATGTACCGTCGGCCGGACGTTTTTCTGCCAACAGCAACACGGTCAATATTGTTCAATCCACCATGGGTTCAGCCTTAACCATTGATGCCAGCAAGACCTTATCTTGCGTTCAAAGTGCGGTTAACCCTCGTGCGGATACGGGTATTCCGACCGGTATTTTTGATATTCCGCAAATTGACAACGACATCAAAAACGGCGCTCGTATTGACTTTGTCAGCACCACGGCTGCCGACTACTTGAATAAAACAATTACCATTAACGGACAGACTTATACTTTCACCAATACGCTAGATCCGGATGATCCGACGAAGGTAGATATTTCGGGAGCAATTTCGGGAGCAGATGTTAGTCCCTCAGGGGTCGTTGCCGCTTTGGCAACAGCGCTTAACGCTACGGCTGATGAGCCAAACCGCTTTGTCGCCAGTGGTCGTTCGTTAGAGATTTTGCCGACATCTTCGGGTGGAAATATCACTGTAGATACGCAAGCCTTAGGAACAGCCATTGATGGTGTCGTACGTAACAATGGCGGTGCATGGGGATCTATCCAAAACAAAAATGTAACTATCGGCAGCACGTTTAATACCAATACGACAGAAGTTCAACAAGGCTCAATTGTTCCGGCGGTTCGTTTTAATTCAGATGGTACTCCGAAAGAATTTTGGGTAAATTCAATGGAAATTGAATGGGCAAACGGTGCCGAAAATATGACGGGTGAAAGCGGACAAGGTACGCCGATTACCTTAAATATGGGTAATGTCGGAACCAACGACGGTTTGACCAACTTGTCAGGAAACTTCACCACCAACTACATCAAACAAGACGGTGCCAAATTCGGAAGTTACTCCGGTGTTCAAATCAGTGAAAACGGTGTGGTCACGGCTTTGTTTGATAACGGTGAAACCAGACCGATAGCAATTCTTCCGTTAGCAACTTTTGCAAATCCGGAAGGAATGGAGGCTTTAACGGGTAATGCTTGGATTGAAACCGATTCATCAGGTCAAGCGTTGTTGAAGATGGCCGGAACCAACGGTGCCGGAGAAATCACCTCGGGAGCTCTTGAAACCTCTAATACCGATTTGGCCACGGAGTTTTCAAACATGATTGTGACCCAACGTGCATATTCAGCCGCGACCAAGATTATTACGACGGCAGACGAGATGCTTGATGAATTAACTCGTATGACGTAGAATAATTAGCAAAGATTTGCACAAATAAAATTAACCTCCTAAAGCAAGCCCCGCCGTTTTACAGCGGGGCTTTTAGAGGATTAAAAAAATATAACGTTGTGAATATTTAAAAATATCATTTCCTTAAATACAAAATTAAGCTAATCATAAGGTAATTAGACGTTTAACTAAAAAAATGGGTCTTAAAGTGAATAATTTTTGGCAAACAATAAAGAATTTGTCGCCTGGACGGTTAGCCTCCATCGCCGCAGTCATAATATTTTTGGTTAGTTTCCTGGGCTATATGATAGCTCGTATGAATAATACGGAATATGTTGTCTTATATACAGACTTGGAAATGGACGGCGCCAAAGAGATTATCACGAAGCTAGAAGCCGATAATGTCAAATATAAGTTAACCAAGAATGGTACGGAAATTCAGGTTCCTGCCGAAGATGTTAACAAATTAAGAGTCGAAACGGCAGAAATAGCGATGGGCTCAAGCGGGTCCAATGTCGGTTATGAGATTTTTGATCATACGGATGCCTTGGGATCAACCAACTTCGTCCAAAATGTAAATTTGGTTCGGGCTTTAGAGGGAGAGCTCGCTCGTACGATTCGTTCTGTCGATAATATTAAAAACGCAAGGGTCCATTTGGTATTGCCCAAAAGAGAAATGTTTTCCAGAGAGGAACAAAAGCCATCAGCCTCGGTCGTAATAAAGACCGTTGACGGCCCGCTGAGTGCCAAAAGTATTCAAGCCATACAAAAACTAATAGCGGCTTCTGTTCCTAAGTTGGATGTTAAAGACGTTGCAATCGTTGATAATTTGGGTAATCTTCTGACCAAAAATTATGACGATGAAGAGGCGATGACTGCCGCCAATAATGAAATCTTACGATTGGAACAAGAGCGCAAAATGAGTGCTCAGGTGCAAGACCTGTTACAAAGGACGGTAGGAGAGGGCAAAGTCCGCGCTCAAGTTAATCTGGAAATGGATTTTGATCAGGTTGTCACCAAAGAAGAAATCTATGATCCGGATACGCAGGTTGTTCGTTCGCAAGCAACCGTAACCGAAGAAAGTTATAATAAAGATAATGAAAATCCGGTTACCGTCGCACAAAATATTCCCAATGGGGATGTCGTAGCTTCGGGGAACGGAAGTGCCTCTCAAACGTCACGGACGGAAGAAACAATTAATTACGAAATTTCCAAAGTAGTTCGCAATAAAGTAAAAAATACGGGAACAATCAAGCGCTTAACCGTAGCCGTTATGGTCGACGGAGTCTATGAAAAAAATGCCGAAGGCAAAATGGTATATAGACAACGCACCCCCGAAGAAATGGAGCAAATTACCAATTTGGTAAAGTCTTCCGTAGGTTATGATGCCAATCGCGGAGACATAGTAGAAGTAGAAAATATGCGGTTTGTAAATATGATGCCGGAGACAGAAGAAGTGCAAGAAGTATTAATCATGGGCTTCACCAAGGATGAATTAATCCGTATAGCGGAAGGCTTTGGTGTGGCAATAGTTGCAATATTGGTTATTTTGCTGGTTATCAGACCTTTAATCAATAATGCCTTTGATGTATCAAACAATAACAGTGACGGTCGTTTACTCGGAAGTAATCCTGAGGATGATAATTTGCTGCTGTCTAATTTCTTGAACGAAGACGAAGACAGTGTTGAAGAGTTGATAAATCTGAATAAAATAGACGGTAGGGTGAAAGTTTCATCATTGAAAAAAGTCAATGACATAGTTGAGAAAAATCCGGACGCTGCCGTCAATGTAATTCGCAGCTGGCTTTACTCCAATGATAATAACTAAAGAGAGAGTTCAATGAAACAGAACGTAATAGATGATTATAATATTCTTTCAGGCCAACAAAAAGCGGCAATATTAATGCTGTCTTTAGATGAAGAACGCTCAGCAGCAATGTTTTCATTAATGGACGATGAAGAAATCAAAGAACTTTCCGTTATTATGGCAAGCTTAGGCAAAGTAAATTCCAGCGTGGTTGAACAATTATTTTCGGAATTTGTAGAAAAAGTCTCCAGCACGGGTTCGCTTGTTGGTACGTATGAAACGACGGAGCGCCTGTTATCCAAGGCGTTGGATAAAGACAGAGTTTCTTCGATTATGGAAGAAATCAGAGGTCCGGCCGGTCGTACGATGTGGGATAAACTGGGTAATGTTAACGAACATGTTTTAGCCAACTATTTGAAGAACGAATATCCGCAAACCATTGCGGTTATCTTGTCAAAGATTAAAGCCGAGCATGCAGCAAAAGTTATAGCCTTGTTGCCGGAGAACTTTGCGATGGAAATCGTTATGCGTATGATTCGCATGGATTCGGTACAAAAAGAAGTTTTGGATGGATTGGAAAAAACTTTGCGTAAAGAGTTTATGAGCAACCTGTCTAAGTCGACCCGTCGTGATTCGCATGAGTTAATCGCCGATATTTTCAACTCCTTGGATAGAAACACCGAAAGCCGCTTTATGGAGGCCTTGGAAGAGCGCAATCGTGAATCTGCCGAGAGAGTTAAATCTCTTATGTTTACCTTTGAAGACCTTATTCGTATTGATGCGCAAGGCATTCAAATCTTACTGCGTAACATAGATAAAGATAAATTAGCCGTAGCTTTGAAAGGCGCATCTGAAACCATTAAAGATCTGTTCTTCAACAATATGTCTTCTCGTGCCGGTAAGATCTTAAAAGAAGATATGGAGGCCATGGGACCAGTTCGTTTGCGTGATGTTGAAGAGGCTCAACAATATATTGTTACGGCGGCCAAAGAGCTTTCTAATAATGGTGAAATCGTTATCAGCGAAGGTAAGGATAGCGACGAATTGATTTACTAGAAGGAAGAATATGCCACGTTTTAAGAAGTTTATGTTTGATAATTTTGTAATCGAGACAAAACCCGAAGCGGATTTGCCTGAGGACAATACAAATATTCAAACTTCGGAAGATACCCAAGCTGCCGAGCTTTCAACAGAAAGTTCCGTCACGACTTCAGAACAATCTGATGCTCTGGCAAAAGAGAATTCAGATTTAGGATCAGACCTAAGCGAAGCCCCAAAAGCAGAAATGGAGTCGGACCCAGAATCTGAGCCGGAACCGGAACCAGAGCCTGAGCCGGAGCCCGAACCGGAACCGGAGCCGGAACCGGAACCGGAACCGGAACCTGTTGAGCCGAGCTACAGTCAAGAAGAGTTGGATGAAAAAGTAGAAACCGCGCATCATGAAGGTTATGAACAAGGATTTAAAAATTCGCAAAATGGGATAGACGCCGAAATTTCCACCTTACTGATGGACATAGCCCAAAAATTGCAAACATTATTGGATGAAAGAGAAAGCCTAAGAAAAGAGCTTGAAAATCAATCGATTGAAATTGTCCGAAAGGCTGTTAAAACGCTGATTCCGACACTGCAAGATGCTGAAGCTGCCAATTTGGTTGCCAAATTTATGGCTGATAATTTCAACAATTTTAAAGATGAAGCAAAATTATCTTTCTATATTCATCCGGATATTATATCATATGCCCAAGAAAAGATTGCGGCGCTGGCTAAAAGTTATGACTTTGAAGGTAAAATAGCATTACACAAAGATGCCAATTTAAGCAAAAGCGATTGTCGGATAGAATGGGAAAACGGCGGAGTGGAGCTGAAAGGGGCAGAACAACTTTCGCAAATAGACAGTTTATTGAAAGCTGAAGAAAATACAACACCGGAGAAAACAAAATGACAGATAAAATAGAATTAGATGAATTAAGTGAAAGCTCAATGTTGGATGATGAGCCGGTATTGAAAAAAGACAACGGAATGGATGATTTTGATATTCCGAGTTCAGCCAGTGATTTAGAAGCGGTATATGATATACCGGTTAAAGTTTCTGCCATTTTGGGCAAGACCAAAATGAAGGTCAGCCAGCTTTTAAAGCTCAACAAAGGAGCTATTATAGAGTTAGACAGCAAAGTCGGTGAAGCCATCGACGTCTATGTCAATAATAATCTGGTCGCCAGAGGAGAGGTTGTTGTTGTGGACGACAAGCTTGGTATCACCATGACGGAAATTGTAAAAACTCCGACCAAATAAAGAAGGTAGGCAATGGAATTATTGATAGTCGGCACATTAGATGGTCAGATAGGCGCAGCCAGCAAAATAGCGGTTCAGCAAGGAGGACATGTTACAATAGCTGATACCGAAGAAGCCGGTTTAGAGGTTTTGCGCTCCGGCAAAGCCATTGAACTGGTCATGATAGATGTGAAGTTAGATGTCTATAAATTCATTTCTTCGTTAGAGCAAGAAAGAATCAATGTCTTGGTTGTGGCTTGCGGTGTAGCCAATGATTCCTCATTAGCGGTTAAGGCGATAAAAGCCGGTGCCAAAGAATATATACCTTTGCCTCCTGATCCTGAATTAATTGGGGCGGTATTAGCGGCCGCCACGCGTGAAAATCATGCCCTTATCTATGGCGACAAAAAGACCGAAGCCGTTTTGAAGCTAGCCAAGCAAATTGCGCCATCTGAGGCTAATGTTTTGCTGACCGGACAATCAGGTACCGGTAAAGAGATATTTTCTCGTTTTATTCACGATAATTCCAAACGAGCCAATAAAAAATTTGTAGCCATTAACTGTGCGGCTATTCCGGAAACCTTGTTGGAATCTGAGCTTTTCGGTTATGAAAAAGGGGCTTTCACGGGGGCGGTGGCGCGTCGTATCGGCAAGTTTGAGGAAGCCTCGGGCGGAACTTTGTTGCTCGATGAAATCTCCGAAACCGATATTAAAATTCAGGCGAAATTGCTTCGAGCCATTCAAGAAAAAGAAATTGACCGTATCGGCGGCAAAGCCCCGATAAAGGTTGATGTAAGAATTATTGCCACCTCAAACCGCAACTTGGATGAATGTGTCAAAAACGGAACTTTCCGCCAAGACTTATATTATCGCTTAAACGTGGTCAACATTAATATTCCGCCGCTCAAAGACCGCAAAGACGATATTGTTGTTTTGGCTAAGCACTTTGTGAAAAAATATTCCGAATTAAACGATTTGCCGATAAAAGAGATGACCCCTCAGGCAGAAGAAAAATTGCTGAATTATCTCTGGCCGGGTAATGTCCGTGAGTTGGAGAATACGGTTCATCGTGCGGTGTTATTGAGCACCGGAGAAAAAATCGACGCCGATTCTATTCTCTTAGATGATATTGATTCAATTATTTCGGCTCCCAAAGAAGGCGAAGTGATGACGGGTGGTGAATTTGTCGGCAAAACCGTCGCCAGCATGGAGCGCAATTTGATTATTGATACGCTCAAACACACACTTGGCAATCGCACCACGGCCGCCAATATTTTGGGCATTTCGATTCGCACATTAAGGAACAAACTTAAACAATATCAAGAAGAAGGGTTTGACATCCCCGAAAACTAGGATATGACAAGCAACAATGGCAAAAAAAATAGCAAATAATGCCGCCGCGTTTGGCGGTAAGAGCTTTAAGGAGTTATTGATAGCCTCCACCAAAAGAGGAGACATCTTTTTTGCCTTATCAATAATTTTGATGTTGGTTATCCTGATTATGCCGTTGCCGGCGTGGTTGTTGGATATTGCCTTGTCATTGTCCATCACTATATCATGCTTGGTATTAATGACGGCGATTTTCATTGAAAAGCCGAACGAATTTAGTGCGTTTCCGCTGGTTTTGTTAATCACCACCATGTATCGATTATCGTTAAACTTGGCCTCCACCAGATTGATTTTATCCAAGGGCTACCAAGGCCCCGACGCTGCCGGTGAAGTTATCGCGGCCTTTGGCGGATTTATCATGGGCAACAACTTTGTCATTGGTGTAATTGTGTTTGCCATTTTGGTCATCGTCAACTTTGTAGTTATTACCAAAGGTTCGGGGCGTATTGCCGAAGTTGCCGCCCGTTTTGCATTGGATGCCATGCCCGGTAAACAAATGGCCATAGATGCAGACTTATCCTCAGGACTTATCACCGAAGATGAGGCCAGAGCCCGCCGTGAAGATTTGTCAAAAGAAAGTGCTTTCTACGGAGCCATGGATGGTGCCTCAAAGTTTGTAAGAGGAGATGCCATTGCCGGTTTAATCATCACCTTTATTAATATTGTCGCCGGTATTATTATCGGTATGGTGCAAAATGACATGAGCTTTTCGGCCGCCGGTGAAACTTATACCCGCTTAACGGTTGGTGATGGTTTGGTCTCCCAAGTTCCGGCCTTAATTATCTCTGTTGCTGCCGGTATTTTGGTTTGCAAAGGCGGTATGACCGATTCTACCGATAAAGTTTTGTTTCAACAAGTCGCCAATCATCCGAAGGCCTTAGGTATGCGTGCTT
>CALXZH010000024.1 GCA_944393175.1 uncultured Alphaproteobacteria bacterium
TGCTTTAGTTTTATAAGATTTAGCCAAAATAAAAATGCGATAATATTATTTGTTGACACTTTCTGAGTAATATGCTAAGTTATAAGTGATAAGGTTCAGTTATAATGGAGTGTATTATGAGAAAGCAGCTTGCGATAGGATTATCGTTGTTTGCGCTTACCGGATTGGGCGGCGTAAATGAAAATTTTGTTTCGGTTCATTCACAAGAGGCTCATCAGAAATACACGCACCTCGTAGAAACCAGTCAAAGCCAAACCTTTGAACCTTTTGTCGGGGCAAGTCTGTTTGCAGACTTGCCCAATCGTTTTTCTTATCAGACAGTTTCAGTGCAATTTATTTTAGATAATGATAGAGAAAATATTGAATTTGAAGATTTGACAGTAAAGCAATGTCAACAAGAAGGCTATTCGCAGGTAAATTGTCCTAGTGGTCAAATATCAGGAAGCATCTGTCCCTATAATTCCGCATATTTTGATGAATGCTGTGATTCTCACTACAAATATAGCAAAGAAGAATGTTTATATCCCTATACAATAAGTGGTGATAGCTGCGGTGGTAAATATATGTGCTATTGCGACCGGAATTTGTATCCCGTCACGAGCTGTATGGCTCCGCAAGTCCCAGAGGGAGCAGATTGTACAGAAGATGGAATCACTTATTACAGCAAATGTGCTTGCCCCAGTAACTATAGCCAGACTTGCGACGGCTTAAATCAACAAGGTGTCGGGACAGGGTGCACTCAAAATGGGATAACCTACTATACGTCTTGTCAATGTAAGAGCGGTTACAATATGACTTGTTCGGATATTGGACCAGTCACGGCAAGTGATTACTGCTTGTTAAATGGTATTAAATATTACAACAACTGCAAAACTTGTGAGAATAAATGTTCACTTTCGAGCTGTCCGGCAGGGAATGTATGCGAATATGAAGATTGCTCACAAAAATACTGTGTAATCGGTTGTGCAACCGGCTACAAGGATTTGGATAATTATTGGTGCAACGGAGCTATGCGCTGTTGGTTTAATTAAAAGGAGAAAAATTATGAATAATAAAAAGATAATTGCCGGAGCTATTGGGGGATTATGGGTAACTGCTTTTTTGCCTGATGTCGTTCAGGCGCAAACTTGTATAATGCCGCCTTCTTGTGTTGCTTTGGGATATACAATGAAAATATCAGACTGCCAAAATTCTCCTTATTTACGTTGTCCGCTAGATGTTAATAATGATAATGCCGTTTTTTGTGCTTCAGGGAGTTCTTCTTCTGAAGATGAGGGTGAGACTTGTACCTGTCCTGATAGATATTTATCGACAAATGTTTGTACATCTGTGTATGAAACCACTCAAGATGATTGCGGAAATACTTGTTATAGATGTTGGGATTCTAAAATGTCAGCTAAAAGATATAGAAGATGTGAGTTTGAACCCTCAGGAGTTTATAGACCTTATGAATGGTATGAATATACGTGTTCGATTACAGGAAAAGTATACAAAACTCTTGAACAGGGGTTGCCATCATCTGTAGATACGGAAGAGGAGTGTTTAGAATCTATTAAAAGTGTAAATGATGAAGCGCCGTCAGAAGATGGTTATTGTAATAGAAATGGTGAATATAGTGCTTGGGGCTTATATTAAAAAAATGCTTGCAATATTAAAAAGTTAAGTGTATAACTCCTTTGTTTTGAGTATGTCAGTGCTGGTAAGGCATGCCTGAATACTCCTAATGCATCCAATATAATAACTTATTGAAAGGAAGCAAAATGCCTAAATTGAAAACTAAAAGTTCCGCTAAAAAACGTTTTAGCGTTACCGGAACCGGCAAATTAAAAAGAAATTTTGCCAAAAAGAGACACTGCCTTTTCTGCAAAACACAAAAAATGAAAAGACAAGCCAGAGGTACTACTCTGCTTTCAGAGTCTGATACCATCATTGTTAAAAAGTTTTTACCGTATTTGTAGGAGGATGTGTAAATGTCTCGTGTTAAAAGAGGTGT
The DNA here is from genome assembly GCA_944393175.1 of uncultured Alphaproteobacteria bacterium. Lineage (GTDB taxonomy): Bacteria > Pseudomonadota > Alphaproteobacteria > RF32 > CAG-239 > Scatocola. Next base: position 1,994 of record CALXZH010000024.1, read on the forward strand.
AACAGCTCGCGCTCGTCATAAAAAAGTTTTGGCTATGGCCAAAGGTTATCGTGGTCGTTCTAAAAACGTTTTCCGCGTCGCTGTTGAAAAAGTTGAAAAAGGTTTACAATACGCTTATCGCGATCGCAAGGCTAAAAAGAGAAGTTTCCGCGCTTTGTGGATTCAAAGAATTAACGCCGCGACTCGTTTGCATGATTTGACTTACTCTCGATTTATCAGCGGGCTTAACAAAGCCGGCATTGAACTCGACCGAAAAGTCCTTGCTGATATCGCTTTGAAAGAGCCTGCTAACTTCGCCAAATTGGTCGAAGCTGCTAAAAATGCTTTAAGCAAATAAGTTAAGCAATTAGCAAACATTTTTTACGAAAGAGTTAACTGATGGTTTCGGTTGACTCTTTTGCATTTTAAATTACGTTGTTACTGACAATACTTAATGTTTTAGTTTAATATTTTATGGTGGATTTATGGTGGATACTACGCAATTAAAAAATGAGCTTCTCGAAAACGTGAGTGCGGCTCAAGATATAAAAGCTCTCGAAGATGTTCGGGTGGCTGCCTTGGGTAAAAAAGGTAAAATTACCGAACTGATGAAGTCTCTTTCTTCCCTCTCGGTGGAAGAGAAAAAAGAAATGGGCAAACAACTCAATATCTTGAAAACCGAAATTGAAGCCGCTTTGGAAAAACAAAAAGCAATTTTGGAAGAAAAAGAGCTCAATGAAAAATTGGCTCATGAAGTCATCGATGTGACTTTGCCTATTCGTCCCGAAGTACAGGGCAGAATTCATCCGGTCAGCAAAATTTATGAAGAAGTTGTTGCTATTTTCGGACAGATGGGTTTTGAGGTGGCTGAAGGTCCGGATATTGAAGACCAATTCCACAACTTTAATGCGCTTAATACACCGGCAAACCATCCGGCTCGCCAAATGCAAGATACTTTCTATATCAAAAATTTGGAAAGCGATGATTTTGATGACAGCTATGTGGTTAGAACGCAAACCTCATCAGTGCAAATCAGAACCATGGAAAAACAACGTCCGCCAATTAGAATTATTGCGCCAGGACGGACTTATCGCTCAGATTATGATGCTACACATACCCCAATGTTCCACCAGGTTGAGGGTTTGGTGATTGATAAAAATATTACCATGGCGCACCTTAAAGGCTGCTTGTATGACTTTGTTAAGGCCTTTTTTGAGCTCGATGAATTACCGGTTCGCTACCGTCCTTCTTATTTCCCATTTACCGAACCGTCAGCAGAAATGGATATCGGTTGTTTGAAAACTAAGACCGAACTCAAAATCGGTGCCGGTAATGATTGGCTCGAGATTTTGGGTTGCGGTATGGTGCACCCCAATGTTTTGAGAGCAGGCGGTATTGACCCCAATGAATATCAAGGCTTTGCATTTGGTATGGGCTTGGACAGACTTGCTATGCTAAAATATGGTATTCCTGATTTACGCACGTTCTTTGAATCAGATGTCAGATGGTTGAAACATTACGGCTTTGTGCCTTTGGATGTTTCGTCCATGACAGGTGGTTTGAGTAATAACGGCGGTGCGCAGAGATAGGAGAAAAGAACAATGAAATTTACGTTATCTTGGTTAAAAGAGCATTTGGACACTCAGGCAAGTGTTGATGAAATTGCCGAAACCCTCACCAAAATCGGTCTTGAGGTTGAAGAAGTTTTTAACCCTGCCAGCAAGTTAAAAGGCTTTGTTACAGCAAAGGTTGAAAATTGTGAGATGCATCCGGATTCTGATCACTTGCATTTATTGGCTGTTAATGACGGTAAACAAATTTTGCAAGTGGTTTGCGGGGCGCCAAATGTCAAAAAAGGTTTGATTGGTGTTTTTGCTCCGGTCGGCGTGGTTATTCCTTGCTATAACGAGGTTTTGAAAGTCGGTAAAATCCGCGGTGTTGAGAGTTTCGGTATGATGTGTTCCGAAAAAGAACTCGGTATCGGGGAAGACCATACGGGGATTATTGAGTTACCGCAAGACACCCCAGTCGGGGTTCCGGCAGCAGACGTATTGCCGATTGATCCGGTTTTTGATATTTCAATTACGCCAAACAGAGCTGAATGTTTAGGTGTAAGAGGGGTGGCGCGTGATTTGGCCGCTGCAGGACTTGGAAAGCTCAAACCTTTAGAAATTCGCAAAATTTCAGGCACTTTTACAAGCCCTGTTAAAGTAAAAATTGAAGATTTTGATGCTTGCCCGACTTATGTCGGACGCTATATTCGCGGTGTGAACAACAAAGCGCAGACACCAAAATGGATGAAAGACAGATTAACCGCTATCGGGTTACGCTCGATTTCTCCGTTGGTTGATATTACCAACTATATCAACTATGATATGGCTCGTCCGTTGCACGTTTTTGATGCGGACAAACTCAAAGGAAATATCACCGTTCGTATGGCTAAAGAGGGGGAAAAATTCATCTCTTTGGAGGAAAAAGAATATGCTTTAGACAGCAAATCTTTGGGGATTTGCGATGATGAGGGCGTTCAATGCTTAGGCGGTATTATGGGCGGTCAAGAAAAAGGTTGCTCAGCTGAGACCAAAAATGTGTTCTTGGAATGCGCTTTATTTAAGCCGGAATGCATTGCTCGTACGGGACGCCATTTCCAAATTGATTCTGATTCCAGATACCGTTATGAACGTTGGGTTGACCCAAAATCAAATGTGCTCGGCTCTGATTATGCTACGCAAATGATTGTTGATATTTGCGGCGGTGAAGTCAGTGAAATGGAAATTGCAGGCTCAGAAGATTGTGCCGAAAGAGTGGCTTATTTGCGTCCGGAAAGAATGAAGAATTTTGCCGGTATTGAAGTTTCGTCTGAGAAAATTATTGAAATTTTGAGCAATCTCGGTTTCAAAGTGGCGGTTGAGGCTGATGGACGTATTAAAGCCGTTTCTCCAACCTGGCGCGGTGATATTGAAGGTGAGCACGACCTTGTGGAAGAAGTTGTCAGAATGATTGGTTTGGATAATATTGTGCCGGAATCTTTGCCGCATGATAAATTGCCCCACCAAGTTTTGACGCCGGCACAACAACGTATGCTTACGGTTAAGCACGAATTGGCTAATAGAGGACTGTTGGAAACGGTTACCTGGAGCTTTACCGACAGCAATATCGCACAATATTTCCGTCGCAAAAATGATGATGTTGTGTTGTTGATGAACCCGATTGCCGCTGACTTGAATGAGATGCGTCCTTCGGTTTTGCCAAACTTGCTCTTGGGCGCTAAAAACAATATTGCCAGAGGGTATGGTAATGTTGCTTTGTTTGAAGTTGGACCGGAATTTTTTGGTCGCAAGCCGGGGCAACAAACTTTGGTAGCTGCAGGTATCCGAGTTGGTCAAACCTCTAAAAAACATTGGACCGGAGAGGCCAGAGCCTATGATGTGTTTGATGTGAAGGCTGATGCTTTGGCAGCAATTGCCGCCGCAAACGGACCGTTTGAAAATGCTCAAATCACTTTGGATGCACCGACATATTATCACCCGGGCAGAAGCGGTGTTTTGCGCTTGGGCAAAAATGTTTTGGCTTATTTTGGTGAATTACACCCGAGTGTTACCAAAAAGATTGGTTTGAAGCAGAGAGTTTATGCTTTTGAGGTTTATTTGGATAATATTCCGCTCCCACGTGATGCTCAAAGCAAAGCTAAGAAAAAATTAGAGCTCTCACAATTCCAACCGGTTGATAAAGATTTGGCATTTGTGGTTGATAAAAAAGTTAAAGCAATAGATGTGATTACGGCGGCTAAAACGGCTGATCGCAACACAATTACCGATGTTCGCATTTTTGACCTTTACGAGGGTGAAAATTTGCCTGAGAGTAAAAAGTCTATTGCTATTTCGGTTACTTTCCAACCACAAGAAAAAACATTTAGCGATCAAGAGCTGGATGTTTTGATGAAAAAGGTTGAAATGGCTGTTTGCAACAAAACAGGCGGACAACTGAGAAGCTAAAATAAGCCTAAAAGAAAACCCCTCTTGTGATGCAAGAGGGGTTTTTTGTGGTTTGAAATTAATCCTTTAGTTTTTGGCGGTTGGCGTATGAAATGGCCGGCATAAGTGCGTATTGTGTATTGGGGCTGTCGGTATGGCTGAACAGCTCTGCTCCGGTTTTGTCTTGCAACATGTTGGTAAATACCGTTCTGGCCATAATGTGGTTGGGGTGACCTAAATTGGCAGCCGTGGTGTTTTGCAAGCGGTGGCCGTCGCGCCATTCTTTTTTGTGGAGAGTTTCTTCCTTGATTTGTTTGGCCTTATTCATATCTTTATCCAGCGTTAGGCGCGTAGGGGCGGCGTTTTTATGTTTGAGTTTATCAATAATTTCACCCTCAGCGGTGATTTGAAATGAATTTTCCGGCATGGGGCTGGCAACAATAAAATTGCCGTCTTGAGTTTCGGTGATTTTGGAATCAACGGTTTCTAAGTCTTTTTTGGTAATATGGACTTGAGGGTAGAGTTCCGGAAAATTGGTTTTGAAAACGTGTTCGGGTTTTTCGATGTCGTTAACATCATTTGACATAAAATAAACGGCGGAATAGTCGCTCGTTTTCTCTAAAGGGCCCATGGCGTAGCCCATAACCTGAATGTTTTTGAAGGCTTGTTGCACAACTTTTTCATCATAAATTTGCAGGGCTAGTTCTTTGAATGCCTTGAGGCAACGATGCGCATCGGCCATACCGGCGCAATAACCGAAAATTTTGATGTCTTTGAGATTGTTGATGAACTCTTGGTCCTCATAGCGATAGCCGGAGGTGATTTCGTTGTCTTCATTATATTCTAGTTTTTTGCCTAAAAAATTGCTCCAATGTTGTTTGGCAAATTCCATATCGGCTTCGTTGTATTCTTGAGGATAGCGCAAGGTAGTCAAAACATTGGCGACGGCAATTTCTTCGGGATAAGAGGTCGGCATATGTGTAAAGTAAATTTTGGTGTCTTTAGGGGCAGGGGTGAGCAAATCCTGCATATCATGGTGAAAGAGTTTTTCAACCAGATTTTCTTTTTGGGGAATGCGGTTGGGATCAAAGATAAATAAGTTCTTCTTGCCCGGTTTGGCCGGAATTTTTGAGGGAATTATTTTGACTTGATGGGCGTTGTCCGTTAAGTTTGCTTTCCAAGTAATATAATCATAAATATCAGATAACTCAGGAACCCTTTTGCCTTTTAAGCGATATTGGCGTGAGCGATTGATGAGATATTGTGCGGCGCTGTCAAACAAACTAATCAGGTCTTTATCGCGGCTGAATTCAGATGTGACTTGCGGCATGTCTTGAATATTGCGCACCATATAAAAGCGCAGACTGGAACAAAAATTGGCCAATTTTTTATCTGATATAAAGTGGTGAGAGGTATCAATCGGTTTTTCGCCGCAGCGTTCCAAAAAAAGATTGAAACGGGTCATAAATTTGTTTTCTAGTGCTGACTTCTTTATGTTTTCTTTATCCCCGTAAAAAGTGCTTTGATTGAGAACTTCAGATTGAAATTTGTCGGCAAACAGTTTGGCAAACGGGTTATTTTGCAAGATACTTCTCCTAAGTGCTATTTCTGTTTTTATAAATAGCATATTTGGAGAAAACTGTCCAGAATTAGTTTTGTCTAATCCTGAGAGATGGTTTCTATCTTGCTGTTTATGTCTTCCTTGTCAAAGGACAGAGGTTGGTGTTGTTTTATGCCGTTGGCGATTTTTTTCTCTACTTCTTTACGGTTTACCTCACCGGTGTCGTCTTCTAAGGTAAGAGCGTGTTGCCACTGGAAGCGTGCCTCGTTTTTGCGTCCGCCTTGCCAGTAGGCGTTGCCTAAGTGATCGTTGATGAGGGCATTGGCAGGCTCTAATTCGGCTGCTTTTTCGAGGTATTCTATTGATTTGTCATACATTCCTAATTGGTAAAATGCCCAGCCTAAGCTGTCGGTGATATGACCATCAGTTGGAAGCTGATTATAGGCATCTACTATCATCCCAAAAGCTTGTTCAATATTTTTGCCTTGTTTCAGCCAACTGTAGCCCAAATAATTTAGTACCAGATAGTTGTTTTGACTGAGTTCAAGGGCTTTGGTTAAGTTCTGTTCGGCTTGAGACCATTGTTTGTTGCTTTCATAAGCTACACCTAAGGCATAATATAAAACCCAGCGTTGCGAAGCATCTTCCGGCATTTTTTCTATGGCTTCTTCATAGTAACGGATGGCTTCTTCTGATTTATCCTGCATCCTTAAAACGTCGCCTAAGTCTAATAAAACTTGATAATTTTCGGGGGCTTCCAATGCCAGAGATTTAAGCAAAATTTCGGCATTTTCATAGTCTTCCATTGAGGCATAATTGCTGGCTTTTTTGACTTGTGCCGAAAAATAGGCTACGGAGGATCCTTCTATTGTGTTGTAGACTTCATTGGCTTCGGCATACATTTCGCGGTTTTCCAAAATATCAGCCAAGAGCAATTTAGCTAAGTCATATTTGGGGTTAGAATAGATAGACAAACATATAAAAATATGGGCTAAATCTACGCCGGAGGGGCCTTGTCTTAATGTGGCGGCTATGCTGAAAAGTGCTTCAGATACACCAATTTGCGGGCTGGTGATGATTTTTTTGGTTTCGGATGGGTTGGCGGCTTGTACTTGAGCCGAGAGCTTGTTGAGCATATCAAGCATGAGTTTGTCATCATTATACTTGTTGGCTAAGGCTATCGCTTTATCTTTTTCGTTATTGCGCAGGTAGAAATTGGTGATGACTTGCAAGGCGCGGAATGACATCTCCAAACTTTCTTCATTTACAATTACTTCATAATGTTTGCGGGCTTCTTCCGTGCGGTCAAAATAATCGTTTATCATACCGGCGTGAAAGTTATATAATGCGCGAAAACTCGGTTCCTTGCCTATAACGGAGAGCTCTTTTAAGGCTTTGTCAGGTTTGTTTTCGCCAACGTATGCCCAAGCGTTTATTAATGGGTTGATGAATTCTTGATAAACGGGACCTTTGAGATTATTGATGGTTTTGACAGCTGAAGCGTATTGCGCCTTTTTTATGTCATCAACCGCAATAATAATGTAGGTTATATTGTTGTTATCGCCCTTTTTGAGAGAAATTTTGGCATATTGCGCTGCTTCGTCAATGCGCCCCTTGGAGGCTAAGATGATGTATATGCGGCTTAACAAATCTTGATTTTGGGGATCTTCTTTTAGGGCTTGAATGTAATAATCGGCTGCGGTGTTGAAATTTTTGCGCAAGTGAGCAACACGTCCGGCCAAGTATGCTCCGTAAGGCTTTTGTCCGTTCGAGTTGGCAGAAAGAATAACCGGTTTTGAAGATACGGTGGTTGTTTTTGTTTCTTGTTGGTTGGAGCAAGAATTAAATAACATAAAGCTCAAAATTGTAACAAACAAATAACCCATCTTTGCCATGATAAATTCTATCCTACATATAATTATAATTCAAACTTAGTTTACAACAGTTTTGCTATCATACAACTGCAATTTCAATATTATATACTATTATGTGTAAATATTTAATTATTAAATGACAAAAAATAAGATTTGTTTTAATTTAGCCTTATGAATGAGAATTTGAACGTTAAAGAAATTTTAGAATGGTATCTGACCGCGGGTGTTGATGAAACCTGCGGTGACGAGCCTTTTGCTCTCAGGCAAGAAAAAACAGATGCCAAAGTAATCTCAACACAGATACCTAAACAAATTGAACCTCTGAAAAAAATTGAAGAAACTCCACGCTTGGCTACAACCGAGTTGGCTCAGGCTACCGTTAGTGCTTGCCAAAATGCTCGAGAACTTTGCAAAAAAGCCGAAACAATAGCTGCTTTGAAAGAATTGGTCGAAGGTTTTGACGGTTGCTCTTTGAAGCTTACGGCCAATAAAACCGTCTTTGGATACGGAAATGAACATGCAAAACTCTTGCTTATCGGTGAAGCCCCAGGTGCCGATGAGGACAGAAGCGGTATTCCCTTTGTGGGCAGGAGCGGGCAATTATTGGAAAAAATGCTTAATGCCGTCGGAGTGAAAAGAGAAGAATGCTTTATTACCAATGTGTTGCCGTGGCGGCCACCGGGGAACAGGACTCCGACTGAAGGCGAAATTGCCGTTTGCTTGCCTTTTCTTAAACGTCAGATAGAATTGGTTAATCCCGAAATTATTATGATTTTGGGCGGAAGTGCGGCAAATGCTTTGCTGGATAACGGTGAGCCAATTTCAAAATTGCGCGGCAAATGGTTGGAGTATAAAACCCAAGAAGGTAAAAAAATTCCGGTTTTGGCCAGCTTTCACCCGGCTTATTTGCTCCGAAACAGCGGGCAAAAGGCTAAAGCTTGGGTCGATATGCTCCGCATGAAACAAAAATTGTGTAATTCTTAGAGGAAATTATATATTTATTCATTATTTCCTCGTAAACTATTATTAATTAAAGTCATTTTTTATAAGGAAGGCGCTATGACGATTAATAACAAATTTTTATTGAGTACGGTTTGTGCTTTGTCGCTTATGAGCTCAATGCCTGTTTGGGCTGATGAAACCGAAGAAGAGGAAGATGACGGTTGGGTCAGCGTGGTAGATGAAACAAAACCTGCCGTATTGTTTAAAATTCATGATATTAAACCTATTCGCAACCGTGAAGGAAAAATCACAAACTGTGAATTCGGCGCTACTTTCTACAATAGGTCTGAGGATGATGTCAAAAATATCAATATGGATTTGACATGGGAAGATAAGGCCATTGAAGATGTTATTGATATGGAGAAGAAGGTTGCCAAGAAAAAAATGGAAAATGACTATTATAACAGTGAGGCTATGGGAACCTTGTCAGAACCCGACTCTGAGACCGAAAAATATACAAGAAAAGTTTTAACCACAACACTGAAAGTGCCAAATTTGCAACCTTATCGTCAGGTCTCTTTGAAATCTCGCATAAGATCCGATCGTTGTTTCTTGATGGTTAATGATGTTAAATTCAAATTTACGAGTTGTGATGTTTCCGGAAAAGAAGAAAAAAACTTAACTTCTCGGTCAATGGGAAATGCTAAAATGGCGGCTTGTTCATCTTTGTTTAAGTTTGTAAATGCAAAAGATCCAGAGTATTATCGCGAATTTAAAAAAGTTTCATTTAATGAAGAGAAAAAAGCTAAAGAAAATGCACGCAAACAAGAACAAGAAAATTTAACAAAAGCTTATAATCAAACCGTTTCTAATTTGGCGCGCGCAACCGATATTATGGGACAAATTCGTTAATTTCTTTTAGGAATGCTTAAATGAAATTTGATTTGAAGACAGGTGTTTTGGTTTTTGGGTGCTTGGGGTGCGTGTGCTCTTTTGCGCAAGCACAGATGTTTGGCGGTGAAAGCGAAAATATTGCAATAGGTACGGCTCAAACCACAGAGAGTGCATCTCGTGTTCAAAAAAATACCGGGTGGTGGGAACGTTCGCCTATAACAAATGCGACTCCTGAAAAAAAGGTAAATTCCGCAGAAACTACCGCGACACAAAAGCAAGATAAAACACAACAACCAAAAGGTCCGCCGGCAAAAATTGATGTTACGGATCCGGAAAATTATATTTATAAATATGTTCCCAGAGAAAAAAGGCCAACTTTGGATGGGGTCAAAAGAGGAACAACAGCTATTTATCCGGTCTCTTATCAGGGAATGCCAAGAGCTGAAGATGAGCCTTTAATATTTTTGTTTTACAGCGATTTTAGCGTGGAAAAGCTGATGAGCGGAAATGTAACCTGTAATGTTCGTTTCCAAATTTTGACGACACTTAACTCTAAACTCACAAATTTAAGTGTGCGTCTCAGATGGCCGGATATGGAAACAACCGTTAACTTTATTGATGTCCCCCCAAATCAAATGGTACACTACGATTATACTTTAATCGGTGACGGTTGCTATTCTATGGATAAAATTCCGAATATTGTTGTCAATCGCTGTCGCGCAAAAGGTTTGTCTCAGAAAGATTGTGCGGCTAAAATTCGTTGGCTTAGAAAATAATTTTATAATTACTGGTGGAGTAAAAAAGTGTTTAGGCGGGTATTGCTCTGTTGCGGGATAATGTTTTGGTCTCTTACAGGGGGAAACGCCTATGGAGCAACCAATGTTATTGACCAAAGTGCCTTGCACCAAATTATGAGCAATTTGGTGGTTAGTAAAAAAGATGTTACTACTTATAAAAAAATTTTCCGAGCTATTGAAAAAGAAGATTTGGATGATGCCGATGACTATATTGAAGATGTCCATAATCAGATTTTGATGGGGCATGTGCTGGCGCAAAAGTATCTCTCAAAAACCTATAAATCAAGCTATGAAGAATTAAAAAATTGGCTCCGGCTTTATTATGATCATCCGCAAGCTCCAAGAATTTTGCGTTTGGCCAAATCTAAGTCCAAAAAGGCTAAAGAAGAATTAGCGGATATTGAAGATTTGATTCCCAAGGCGGCAATTTCCCCTTATAGCTGGTATAATAATCGGTATGAGCATTTGCCGGATAATAAACGCAAATATGTGCGTCAAAAAGTTACGGCTTTTCGTAAGGCCATTAATAAAGGAAAAACCTTGGCGGCCAAAAAAATTCTGCAAGATAAAAACTTGAGAATGTGGATTCCGGACCGTGAGCATGATGCCATGAGTGCAACTTTGGCTACGGTTTATTTGTTGGATAATCAAAATAAATTAGCCTTGGAATATACCGCCAAGCCCATACGCCGCAGTAGCGATGCCATGGCATTGTGGATTGGCGGTTTGGCGGCTTGGCGGTTGCATGATTATAATAAGGCGGCGACTTATTTTTCTAAACTCGGTGCGAAGAAAGACAATGATGAATGGTTGGTCGGGGCCGGTGCTTATTGGGCGTATCGAGCTTATTCGCGTTTGAACAAAAAACAAGTCGCGACTCGGTGGCTGAAAGTGGCCTCAAAGTATAAGCGCACGTTTTATGGGATGTTGGCAAACTATCAACTGCGTCAACCATGGGAATTTAACTGGGCAGGTACAACCTATTTTAACAATTTTAATGACTATGGTTATGTAGATGAACTTTTAGCTTCTGCCGCAATTCAACGTGCTATCGTTTTGATTATGGCTAAAAATCCGAAATTGGCAGAAAGCGAATTGCGCTATGCCTATAAAAATATGAACGAGCGCCAAAAAGAGGCCTCACTCTACTTAGCGGCGCAATATAATATGCCGTCCTTGGCAATCCGCCTTTCTAATGAAGTAAAAGACAACGAAAACAGCCGTTTTTATGACAATATTGCTTATCCGGTGCCGTCTTGGCTACCTGATGGCGGGTGGAAAGTTAGCCGTGCCTTGGTGTTGGCGCTTATTCGCCAAGAATCAGGGTTTAATGCTCAAGCCAAAAGCGGGGCAGGGGCAAAGGGTCTGATGCAGTTGATGCCTAATACCGCTTATCATGTCACCAAGGACAGAAATCTTAAGCGCGATAGTTCGGTTTTGTTTGATGCGGATTATAATATGGAAATCGGTCAGCAATATTTGAGCTATTTGATGGGCAAGCCCTTTGTACAAGATAATCTTTTTTATTTGGCAGTGGCCTATAATGCCGGACCCGGAAATTTATTCAAATGGCAGAAGTCTGCGAAATATAACAATGATCCCTTATTGTTTATTGAGGTTTTGCCGGCGCGGGAGACGAGGCTTTATGTGGAGCGGGTAATGGCTAATTTCTGGGCATATAACTTGCGCTTTGGTCACGTTCACAAGAGTATGGATGAGGTGGCGTCGGGGCAATGGCCCACTCTGTAAAAAGCTGTTCTATGGAAACCTAGAGCAATTTTACACAGATGATAAAAATTCACGTACTAATTTCTTAGGCATCTAGTTTCGCTGTGGTGATTTTATCACCTAGCTCAACAAGATGTTCCAAAGACCTTACAGATAAAAATGCCATATTAAAGGCATTTTTACTTAGCGGTTGCTCCGCTTTTTTCTCCTTTAATTCTTATTATATGACTCATTCTCCGAGTTTTTATAAAACCTCATATAATGGTTATCTCATACAGAATTTGCAGGTCAAAACTGTCCTTTTATCGGTTTACCAAGCTCTCGTAGATTTGTCTTTAATTCTTATTATATGATTGTTTCTCATAAACTAAAATCATCAAAAAATGGACAAAAAAGCGTTCTGACTGCTTAAAAGGGTTGTTATCAGCCCTGATTTGTGGTATAGTATAGGTATGATTTATATTTTTTTAGATGATATTGTGCTGTTGAGTGAGAATTGGCTTTGATTGGGCGTAAGGTTTTTTTGAGACGGATTAAGTTCTGTTTTGAGTTACCGAAAAGTCTATGAATTGATAAAGCAAAATTTTCACATTTATTATTAAAAAAACAAAAAAAAATTAAATATGTTAGAATTTGTATTTTTAGCCATTTTCGTTGCGATAGCAATGATTATTGGTTGGATGCTGGTATGTGCCGGCATCGGTATTTTATGGGCGTTAATTGAAAATAGTGTAGGAGGAGCCGTTGTTTGCGGTTTTGCCTTCTGGGCAATCTCCTGCATGTTTTTTGATTATTCTTGGAATGATCTCTCTGCCGCATGGTGGGGGATTATTCTGGGAGCCCTTATTGGTTTGTATTATACTTATCAAGAAGTGAAATATCTTTTCTGATAGGTATAATACGAAAGAGTTGCCTCTTTATGGGGCAGCTCTTTTTTTTTATTGCCAAGGGTGATTTTTGCCGAACTGAGATTATATTTTGCTGTAGATTGTGTTTTTAAGGAGTGAGAAAATGGAAGTTTATTTGTTTTTGGCGTTAATTTTGGTTTATTTGTTGACGGCTTTTACGGTGCGAAAGGTGATTGTCAACAAAATTTGGACTTTGGCTTTTATTGCAGCTTTTTTAATTACGGCGGTGGCAATCGCTTTTATTCGTGTCAGCGGGCAAGATGTAATGATGTCGGCTAATGAGCTGAACAGGTATTATTTGCTCTATTTGTTCGGTTCGTTATCCGTGGTGCTCGGGGTTATCAATTTGTGGATGTATCGCAAAGGCGTATGGAAAATATTGTCGGCCTCAGATAAAGACAGTGAGGCCGACGATGATGATGAGGCTTAAGCCTTTTTCTTGAGCAGAAAGTCGGAACTTTTATTTTTTATCGGAATGATGTAACGCTCGCGATTAAAACTCAAAAGTTTTTTGTGGGCGTTTAACATTCTGATTGTTCTTTTGAGACAAGGTGTTTCAATTATATTCGGGGCAATTAATTTGATTTGCGGTATTTTTTGAATAAACGCCTCTAATTGCTCTTGGCTGTCCCAACTCGGTGTGCCGGATAGGTTTTGGTGAAGAATAATCGGCTCAAGCGGTGTTGGTTTGGGGGCGAGCATAAATTCTTGATAGGATTGCCCCGTCAGAAGCAAAAGATTTTCTTCGGCTTCAATTTGGTCATCGCTGGCGTGGAGATAGTTCCCGCCTAAAAGTTGTCTATAACGATATTTGGCAGAAGTCATATTGATGTTTTTATTTTCTTTTATTTGAGGGTTGTGGTCATTTACGCAAATTACCAAAAATTCCCCTTTGCCGCATAGCCTTTTTTTGCGGTATGCGTTGGGAAGTTTTTTGCCGTAAAAACGGCTGAGATTTTTGGCAAAATCCTTGTTATCCCAAGTTATTTTATAGGTTTGTAGTATTTCAAAATGTTCTCTGATGTCGGACAGAATTTCTTGTTCTTTATGTCTGCCGTTGCTCCAGAGTATAAATAGATTAAAATCAGTGGTCATATTTTCCTCTTTATGCCGTATTAAAACAATTTTTTTATATATGTATTGTTTTAGGCAATCGGAGGGCGGTATAAACTAAATGTAAATTTTGGCAAAGACAATGTGTCTTGGTTGGGAAAATGCTTTTCGCCTTGCTTGATTTTGTATATGCAGGTTATCGGCGTGGGTAAAGCAAAAATTATTTGATTAACAATAGAAATGTGAATTTCATTGCTGTTTAAGTCATCTTCGTCATGAACGGCGCAAGTGTTATCTGTGGTAAAAATTTCTTTACCATTGAGTGTTATATCGTTCACGTCTATAATATCAAAAGCTGATGTCATTAACGCAAAGATAATAAATATGCTGACAAACTTTCTCATAACGTGTAGAATGCTACAAACATTTATTTGATTTGGCAAGGAAAATATAACTTATACAATGATTAGAGTAAATAATATACAAGCCGATTTGAGTGTTGATTTAGAGGGCTTGAAAGAAATCGTTTCAATGAAAACAGGTTTGGATCCTGAAAATATTAAAGCAATTCATATTGCTAAAAAATCAGTCGATGCCCGTAACAAAAGCAATGTACATTTTGTATATTCGATTGATATGGAAGTTTGGGGCGATGAAGACTATATCTCCGGGATTTTGGCCTGGAAAGATGTGGAGTTGATTAAATCTAAACAAATGTTGGTGATTGAGCCAAAGCCAACTCCTAGTCTGCGTCCGGTGATTGTGGGTAGCGGGCCGGCCGGTATGTTTGCAGGAATTGCCTTGGCTGAGGCTGGGCAAAATCCTCTGATTATTGAGCAAGGGAAATGTGTGTCTGAGCGGCAAAAAGATGTGCAAACCTTTTGGCAAAAAGGTATCTTAAACCCAAGTTCAAATGTGCAATTCGGAGAAGGTGGTGCCGGTACTTTTTCGGATGGAAAACTTATGACCGGTATTAAAAAAGATGTTTTTAGCGCCAAAGTATTACAAGAATTTGTTGATGCCGGAGCACCGCAAGAAATCTTGTTTCTGGCAAAGCCTCATATAGGTACAGATAATCTGGTTAATGTCGTACAGAATATTCGCAAGAAAATTACCTCCTTGGGCGGTGAATATCGCTTTGAGGAAAAGTTGGTCGGATTGGAAGTAAAAAACAATCAGCTTTGTGCCGTGCAAATTCAAAAAGCAGATGGCAGTATTTATCAGCTTGAAACCGATAAATTGATTTTGGCTCTTGGGCACAGTGCGCGTGATACTTTTGAAATGCTCTATCAATCAGGTCTTAAAATTGAGCAAAAGCCGTTTTCTATCGGAGCCAGAATTGAACATTTGCAAAGTATGATTGATGAAAGTCAATATGGGCGCTATGCCGGACGGCCTGAGCTTGGTGCTGCCGACTATAAATTGGCGGTGCATTTGCCTAATGGGCGCTCAGCCTATACTTTTTGTATGTGTCCGGGAGGCGAAGTAGTAGCGGCGGCGTCCGAAACATCACGCGTGGTTACAAACGGAATGAGCGAATTTGCCCGCAATAACACTAATGCAAATGCGGCTTTGTTAGTGGGGGTTAATCCGCAAGATTTTGGCGGAGACCATCCTTTGCAAGGAATGTATTGGCAAAGACAATTAGAAGAAAAAGCATTTGTAATGGGCGGAAATAACTATTTTGCGCCGGCGCAATTGGTGGGAGATTTCTTGGCTCATCGTCCCTCCGTGGGTGCAAAAAGCGTTAAGCCATCTTATACGCCTGGGGTAAAGTGGTGTGATTTGAGTGAGCTTTTCCCTGATTATGTTACTGAAACTTTGCGCTTGGCAATTGCGGAAATGAATAAAAAATTGCGGGGCTTTGCTCATCCCGATGCTGTCTTGACGGCTATTGAAACCCGCTCATCATCACCCATTCGCATTGTCAGAGGAGAAGATTTACAATCCAATATTAAAGGAGTTTATCCTTGCGGAGAAGGAGCAGGGTATGCTGGAGGAATTGTCTCTTCGGCCGTGGATGGTTTGAGAGTGGCTGAGGCAATGTTGTCTTAGTGGTGGACAGTCTGATTTCACGGTTGAGTTTTTGAGCGCTTTTGTTATTATCTCTATAATTACTAATAACACTAAGGACTAATAATGAAAGTTGCTATTATCGGAACGGGTTATGTCGGATTACCTACGGGTATTGGTTTGGCTGAACTCGGAAATGATGTCGTTTGCATTGATAAAATTGAAGAAAAAATCAATTCGTTAAAGGCAGGAAAAGTTACCATCTACGAAGACGGGATGGAGGATTTGTTCCAAAAAAATCGGGCATCGGGAAAATTAAAATTTACGACCTCTATGCAAGAAGGGGTTAGTGGGGCTGATGTCGTGATGATTGCCGTGGGCACTCCTCCGCATCCGGTGACCAAAGAAGCAGATATGAAGTATATTCACGCGGCGGCAACCGAATTGGCGCAGTATTTGGACGGCTATACCGTAGTTGCTACAAAATCAACCGTTCCGGTCGGAACAGGTGACGATGTTGAGGAGATTATTAAAAAAATTAATCCCAAAGCCGATTTTGACGTGGTGTCTTTGCCGGAGTTTTTGCGCGAAGGCTTTGCCATCCATGACTTCTTTAATCCCGATAGAATCGTTATCGGTGCAAATTCGCAAAAAGCACGTGATGTCTTGCTCAAACTCTATAAACCTTTTGAAGGCAAAACCAAGTTTTTGCTTGTTAACCGCAAATCATCAGAAACAATTAAGTATGCTTCAAATGCTTTCTTGGCGATGAAAATTCATTATATCAACGAAATGGCTGATTTTTGTGAAAAAGCCGGTGCAGATGTTAGAGAAGTGGCTCAAGGTATGGGATTAGACAGCCGAATCGGTGCAAAGTTCTTAAATCCGGGGCCGGGGTATGGCGGTTCTTGCTTTCCCAAAGACACAAATGCCATGGCGCAAATGGGTAAAAAGTATGGTGCTCGTTTGTCGTTAATTGAGACCACAATTGAGCAAAACGATTTGCGTAAATCCAAAATGGGGTTACGTGCTTTGGAAATGGTTGACAATAATCCTAAAGCAAAAATTGCCGTCTTGGGTTTGGCTTTTAAGGGCGGAACTGATGATTGCAGAGAATCTCCGGCTATGCAAATTTTGCAAGAGATGTTAAAGCATAATTCAAATATTTCTGTGTTTGACCCTAAAGCCATGGGTAATGCTCGGGCAATTTTGGGGGATAAAGTCAGCTATGCCAATTCTGCCCTAGATGCTTGCAAAGATGCCGAGCTGGTGGTTATTTTAACCGAGTGGCCGGAGTTTGGAAAAATTGATTTATCACAACTTAAATCGGTGATGAAAATGCCTAAAATCTTGGATTTGAGAAATATGCTTGATGCTAAGACGGCGCAAGATTTGGGCTTTACTTATTCTTGTATCGGGAAAAGGGGGTAAATTATGGCTAGAGTATTGGTTATCGGCGGCGCCGGATATATCGGAAGCCACGTCGTTAAGGCTCTGTTGCAAAATGGGCATAGAGTTTGCGTGTTTGATAATCTCTCAACCGGACAAAAGATTAACCTTTTTGATATGGCCGATTTTGAGGAAGGCGATATTTTGGATTATCCCAGATTGAGCGAGGTGATGAGCCAAGGATTTGAAGCCGTGGTGCATTTGGCAGCCAAAAAAGCCGTCGGTGAATCTATGGAAAATCCAAATAAATATTCGCTCAATAATATTCAAGGCTCACTTAATATTTTGATGACTATGGCTGATAACAACATCAAAAATATCGTCTTTTCTTCTTCGGCGGCAGTTTACGGAATGCCCGAATATTTGCCTGTGGATGAAAAGCATCCCTTAAATCCGATTAACTATTACGGCTTTACCAAGTTGGAAATTGAAAAATTTATGGCTTGGTATGATACCTTAAAAGGGATTAAATATGTGGCTTTGCGCTATTTTAATGCCGTTGGTTATGATGCAGACGGGGATATTCGAGGTAAAGAAAAGAATCCGCAAAATTTGTTGCCGATTATTATGGAAGTGGCAACAGGTGTGAGAGCGGAAATGTCAGTATTCGGCAGTGATTATGATACGCGCGACGGTACTTGCATCAGGGATTATATTCATGTCAGCGATTTGGCTACGGCTCATGTATTGGCAATTGAAAAATTGCTTGCCGGCATGCCTTCGGCCGTGCTTAATCTCGGAACAGGTGAGGGAACCTCCGTTAAAGAGATGATTGAAGCGGCTGAGCGCGTGATTGGTAAAAAAATTAATGCTCGCTATGCTGACAGACGCCCGGGTGATCCTGCCGTTTTAA
Source organism: uncultured Alphaproteobacteria bacterium (assembly GCA_944393175.1). GTDB lineage: Bacteria > Pseudomonadota > Alphaproteobacteria > RF32 > CAG-239 > Scatocola. The sequence goes on from CALXZH010000024.1 coordinate 20,019, forward strand.
TCGCCTCTTCAGAAAAAGCTCGGGAACTTTTGGGTTGGAAACCAAAATATACAAATATTGAAGACATTATTCAGACAACTTGGAATTTGGAACGTTAACCTTTATTTGAAGGAGAAGTTTTATGGAAAATCAATCAACTTGTAAATGCAAGGGAAAAATATGGGCTGCTTTGTTGATTGCTCTCGGTTTGGTTGGTGGTGGCTTTTTTCCGGGGTATTTCTATTATCAAGCCGTGTTAAAAAATAATTTTGTCAGCGTTAAAGGTTTGGCTGAAATGGACGTTCGAGCTGATTTGGCAGTATGGGATATTCGTTATGTGGCAACAGGAATGGATTTACTCTCTACACAACAGCAGATTAATGCCAATTTGGCACAAGTGCGTACTTTCTTAAAAGAAAAAGGGTTTGATGATAGTGAAATTATTGAAGGCAGAGTTGAAACAAATGATTTGATGACAAATCCTTATCGCGACAATAATGCTAATCCGGTACGCTATATTATTTCTCAAAGTGTGACGGTGCGCTCAACCAAGGTAGATTTGGTGGAAAAAGCTTTACGCTTGACCGGAGAATTGGTGGAAAAAGGGGTGATTTTGGATAATCAATATGGTTCGCCCGTTTCTTATATCTTTACCTGCCTAAACGAAATTAAACCGAAGATGTTGGAAGAAGCTACCAAAAATGCAACCGCAGCAGCGCAAGAATTTGCTAAAAGTTCTGACAGCAAGGTTGGCAAAATTCGCAGAGCGCAACAAGGCGTCTTTTCTATTTTGCCCAGAGAGCAAACTGCTAACGCTCAAGAAAGTGCACAAATCGATAAAAAAGTTCGTGTGGTTTCAACGGTTGAATTTTGGTTGGAATAAACAGGAGTGTTACAAAAAAAACCGCTCTTTTCAGAGCGGCTTTTTTTATTTTAGAATTTTTGAGGATTCAATATCTTTGAAATATTTAACCGTATCGGCTTCTAATTTGCTGGCCGCGGCATCATCGCAGACAATAATGGCGTGTCGGTGCATTTGTAAAATGCTGACCGGCCACATGTGATTTATGCCTTCTTCTATAGCGTGGCGCATCGCAATTGCCTTATTGGCACCGGTTGCCATTATCAATACTTCTTCGGCATCCATTATGGTCCCGATACCAACAGTCAGTGCTGTTCTTGGAACTTGCGTCAAATCATTGTTAAAAAAGCGGGCGTTGGCGGCTATGGTTTCTGATGTCAGGGTTTTGATACGCGTGCGGGAAGACAAAGAAGAACCCGGTTCATTAAAGGCAATATGTCCGTCAGAGCCGACACCTCCTAAAAATAAGTTAATTTTGCCATAGGATTTGATTTTATTTTCATAGTTTTGGCATTCTTCGGCATAGTTACGGGTCATTCCGTTGAGCATATTAATGTTTTGCGGGCGAATATCAATATGCTTAAAGAAGTTTTCTTCCATAAAGTAATGGTAACTTTGCGGGTGTGCCGGAGGAAGTCCGATATATTCATCCATATTAAAAGTGACGACATTCTTAAAAGAGATTTTTCCGGCCTGATTGAGGCGAATTAATTCTTTATAGGTTCCTAAAGGCGTGGAACCCGTCGGTAAGCCCAAAACAAATGGTTTACTCTCAGTCGGGCGGTAGGTTTGAATGCGGTAAGCTATATAATTGGCCGTCCAGAGAGAACATTTATCATAGTCAGGTTGAATTAAAACTCGCATCGCTTTTTTCCTTGTTTGTAAAGTTGGCCGTTGATTATGGTATATTTGATTTTGAAATCTTTGTCAAAAACTACTAAATCGGCATCATAACCCGGAGCAATGAGGCCTAAGTGTTCCCGGCGCATGATTTTGGCCGGATTGGCTGATGCCATTTGGATTGCTTGCTCAAGTGTTAAGCCAAAAGATACAAGATTTTTTACTCCGTCTATCATGGTTAAGGCAGAGCCTGCAATAACATTATCTGATTTACGATAAAAGCATTTGTCTAAATATACCTCATCGCCATTGGCTATGAAAGGTAATTTCTTTTGCTTGGTGGTTTTGAGCGAATCGGTTACCAAGACTAATTTATCAAGCGGTTTGCAGCGAAGCAAAAATTTGATGAACTCAGGGTTGATGTGGATGCCGTCGGCGATAAGTTCGCAAGACATTTCGGGATGGATAAAGACTGCTCCTACCGCACCGGGGTCGCGGTGGTGCATTCGGCTCATGGCATTAAACAAATGCGTGGTATGTAAAATGCGGACTTGCATGCCTTCAACCATTTGCTCATAGGTGGCATTGGTGTGTCCGGCTTGTAAAACAATGCCTTTGGAAACGCAAAACAGGGCAAGTTCCCGCATGCCTTTGAGTTCTGGGGCTACCGTCATATTGATGATTTTGCCTTTGGAGGCTTTGAGAAAATCTTTCATTAACTCAATGTTGACGGGACTTAGCGAATCTGCTGATTGAACACCTAATCTGTCAGGAGAAATAAAAGGCCCTTCCAAGTGAAGTCCTAAAATTTTGGCTCCGGTCTCTTTGCCCATGGCCGAGACAACGGCTTTAATGGCTTTAATCATCTTTTTTTTAGGGGCGCTGTAAAGTGTCGGTATAAAAGAAGTGACGCCGTAGCGGGGTAAAATTTCCGACATCTTTAATATAGAATCCGGTGACATATCATCAGTGCCGAATCCTCCTATGCCGTGGATATGGGTATCCATTAGGCCGGGGGCAATGTAGTTTTGCTCAATGTCTATGAATTTAACGTCGGAAGAAAATTTTTTCTTGGCAAAACGGGCTTCATTGAAAACATCTATTATTTTATAATCCTTAATTAAAACAGCGCAGTTGTTCATTATGGAATAGCCGGTCAGAACATTGGCATTATGTAAACAGATTTCGGAACCCATTGTGATTTCCCTTCCTTGATTTGATAGATTTAATGTAGTACTAAAAAGTAAATTATTGCCTAAATTTTTATTTTGTTTATTCTATAAAAAAATATCAGGAGGCATAATTATGTTTGGAAATTTTTGGCAGAAACTTTTTGAACCGAAGGCATTTAATCAGGGATTTTTACCCGAAGCAGACGGGCATAAGGTGTTTTTTGCAGAGTACGGAAATCCTAAAGGTAAAGTTATTTTATTGACACACGGTGGACCTGGGGGGAGAACTAGTGCAGGGCATGCCAAAATTTTTGATTTGAAAAAATATCGGGTGATTATGTTTGATCAAAGAGGGTGCGGCTTGTCAGAACCTAAAGGTGAGATGAAGCACAATTCAATGGAAGATATTATTTGGGATATAAAAAGGCTTTATGACTATTTGAATTTGAGCGGAAAAGTTATCTTAAGAGGAGCTTCTTGGGGCTCAACAGTTATGCTGTGCTTTGCGGAAAAATATCCTGAGTTGGTGGAGAAACTCTTGCTCTCTCAGGTGTTTTTGGCTGATGAGGTGCATAGCGAGTGGTTTGATAAAAAAAGCGCACTCTTTTATCCTGAATTTATGGAAGAAATGCAAAATAATGCCGGAACATGGAAGTCTTTACCTGAGTATTATGCCGAATTGATTAATTCCGATAATTTGCAAAAGCGTTTGCAAGCTGCTAATCAGTATGGTTGGTATGAAAGAGTATTGGGGGCTCTTAATCCATCCTTTGGTAAAAAAGAAATTTTGGACGAGGATGAATATTGTGAACTAAAAATTTATTTGAATTATGCGGCAAAATCTTACACATTGAAAAATAATCAAATCTTGAGAAACGTTAAAAAAATTCAAAATATTCCGGCGTTGCTGATTCATAATCGCTTGGATATGGATTGTCCGCTTTATTCGGTTTGGCAATTACATAAAAATTTGCCTCATTCAAAGTTAGTGATTGCGCAAGGAATTGGCCATTATAATAAATTGCTGAAAAAAACAATTGCGCATGAAATCAGAACTTATTTGGCTGAAAACGACTGATATGTCGTAAACTCTCGTTGACTTTTCTGGTGAGAATGTTATCCTCTTGCCAGTCGAATTATGAGGATTTTTTATATGCGTCGTGTGATTATTGCTGCGCTGCTTACTCTTTTGATTTTGATTTGGAGCAGCGATTTTTATCTGGTCGGTGAGCCGGTGAGCTTTGACTGGAAAATCTTTGTGATTATTATTACAATTGCCGGATTGGCTTGTTATAAGTTAGTCGATTATTTGGCGCAGTTTAAAATTATTGAGCATAATTCTCGGATTGATATTGTGTTTGTGGCTTTTGTGATTGCATTTATGTTTGTGCCTATCTCAAAAATCAATCACGATACAATCAGTCAACAAGAAAACAGAACCTTGGCAGAATATGTGCCTTTGGTGAAAGACGGCAAAATTAATTTTAATTATGGCAGAGATTTTGAGGCTTGGTTTAATGACCATTTTAATCAACGCAAGCTCTTTATTGATGTTAACAGCCAAATCAATTTGTTCCTTAACCGCAAACTTAAAAGCGAAACCGCTATGAGCGGTAAAGATGGTTGGATGTTTACCAAGCGTTGGCACTCGGTGGAAATGTTCCAAAATAAATATTTATTTGATGAAGATGAATTAAATGAAATTAAAGAACAGTTGGAAACTCTCCAAGCTTGGGCTAAAAATAACGGAATGAAATTTTATTTGTTCTTAGTGCCCGATAAGGAAAGAATTTATCCCGAATTTTATCCAGATGGTTTTGAAAAAGTTAATCCTCAGGCAAAAATTGAGCAAGTGGCAGAGTTTTTGAGCAAAAATTCTACCATACCGGTTGTTTACCCCGGAGAAGCTTTGATGAATGCTAAAGAAGATCATATTCTTTATTATAAAACCGGTACGCACTGGGATCATTGGGGGGCTTATATCGGCTACCGCGAGCTCTTTAATAGAATTAAAAAAGATGTTCCCGCTTTGAGAGTTATGAAAACCAGCGATTTTAGAATTGAGCCCAAACAAAACGCAGATGTGGATATTGCCTCGGCTCTGGGAATCGATGCTTATAAAGTTTTGCCGAAAGCGGATTTGACTTATGATGAGTTTGAGGTCAAAAAGCCAACGGTTACAAGTAAGCACGAATTTGTAAATAAAGATAAGCGAATCGAAACTTATGATTTCGTATCTTCTAACCCTCAAAATAAATTACGTGCCGTATTTTATGCCGATAGTCAGTTCTTGAGAATGAATTGGTATGCCGCTGAGAGCTTTAAGAATATGCTTCATATTTATACCGGTTACGGTAGGGATTATGATGTCGATTATATGAAAGACCAAATTAAAGGCTATAAGCCGGATATATTTGTGATTGAAACCGGCGAACGGTTTTTGGATAGATTGCTTAAGTTGAATTTGCCGGAGGAATAAGATTATGCTTTTTAGCTCGATGACCTTTTTGTTTGTGTTTATGCCTTTGGTAATGGCTATCTATTTCTTGGCAAAAAAAGAAATCAGAAATTATGTTTTGCTGATTGCAAGTATCATTTTTTATGCTTGGGGCGAGCCCAGATATTTGGCAATTATGATTATTACCATTTTGGTAAATTATCTTGGCGCTATTTTGTTGGACAAGTATCAGAATCCTAAAACAAGATGGGGTGTAGTGACGGCTACCATCTTAATTGATTTGAGTTTTTTGTTTTATTTTAAGTATTTTAATTTTGTGATTGATAATATTAATCTCGCATTGCATACGCATATTGATTTTGTTGACGTGATTATGCCGATTGGTATCTCTTTTTACACATTTCAGGCTATGTCTTATCTGATTGATGTGTATCGTAAAGAAGTGCCGGCGCAAAGAGATGTTTATAAATTGGCTCTTTATATTGTGCTCTTTCCTCAGCTTGTAGCCGGACCGATTGTGAAATATCACGATGTGTGCGAGCAAATTGATGAGCGTACAATCGAATTTAAGAATGTGATTATCGGTTTGAAGCGTTTTATTATCGGCTTGGCTAAAAAAGTTTTGATTGCAAATACATTAGCTGTTGTCGCTGATAAAATTTTTGCTCAAGCTCCTGAAAATCTTACGACTGAATATGCCTGGCTTGGTATAATTGCATATAGCTTGCAGCTCTATTATGATTTTTCGGGCTATTCGGATATGGCTATCGGGTTGGGATTGATGTTTGGATTTAAGTTTCTTGAAAACTTTAATTATCCTTATATTTCAAAATCAATCAGTGAGTTTTGGCGCAGATGGCATATCTCGCTGGCAACTTGGTTTAAGCAATATCTCTACATTCCATTGGGAGGAAACCGTAAGGGTGAACTTCGAACTTATTGGAATTTGTTTTGTATATTCTTGGTTACGGGTGTTTGGCACGGGGCCGCTTGGAACTATGTGCTCTGGGGCGTGTGGAACGGTATTTTTATCGTAATTGAGCGCTTTATCGGTTGGAATAAAGATAAAGCCGAACGCTGGTATGTGTTGGTCGGTAAACATATTTATGCTTTGTTGGCCATTTTAATCGGTATGATTATTTTCCGTTCGGAAGGTATTGCTCACGCTTATGGTTATGTCAGTCGTTTGTTTGGTATCGGCGTGGCTGAGCATTTGCCTGACTTTGATTATGGTTTGAATAATAAATTCGCTCTGATGTTGATTGTAGGATTGATTTGCGCTATGCCGGTGTGTAAAAATATACTTTATGTTCGCTATGAACGAAAAGTTGTGAGAACGCTGATTAATATCTGGTTGTTTGTTTTGTTCTTCTGGTCTACAATCAGCTTGGCGGCTTCGACTTATAACCCGTTTATTTACTTTAGATTTTAGTCTGTTAAGAGGCAGCAAGAGAAGGGGTTAAATCTTGCAGAGCCTCTTTGAGCCAAGGGTGAATGATGGGCATAGGGGCATTGTTGTTTAACAGGTTAAACAAATAGCAGTATATGCCATCATCTAAAGATTTATCCAACTGTTTGATGACCAAGGGAACAAATTTGGGTAAGTCTTTGGCATCCCAGCTTAATTTGTCGGCTAAAAATAAAATTTTATCCAATTTTGAGGCATGAGCGCGGAGTGTGGTGTGGCAAGAAATAGCATTTAATACTTCTTTGTCGGTTATGTTAAAAGTTTCAACCGCAATCACTCGTGAAAGCTTTTGATGCAATAAGTCGGGTAATTGTTTTTCTTCAGGCAGAATATCAAGGTCATACATTTGTGCCAATTCCAAATATTGGCTCGTCGGAAATATTCGGCTGACATCGTGCAATAGGGCTGCCGTTGAGGCTTGTTCGGGCGAAATTCCAAATTTATTGGCTAAATTCAAAGCATTGTGGCGTACTTGCAAGGTATGTGCCCAAATGTGCATTTTACCGGCGCGTTTGAAGTTGTATTTGAGGTTTTCTTCTAATGAAAGTTTACTAAAATAAGTAATATCGGTTGTCATGGAAAATCCTTTTCTCTTATTCCTAATATTAACTTATTCTTATATATAACTGATTTTCAATAAAATTACCAGCTTTTTTTATTTTGGCCTGTACTAAAGTCTATGCTTTAGGGGAGCAGGTGTGGGTATTGATGAGAAAAAAGTTGCCTTTCACGCGGGAAAGTGTAACATATTAAAAGTTTTTTTGAGTAATTAAGGGACGTGACCTATGAAAGGAATTATTTTAGCCGGCGGTAGCGGCTCTCGTTTGTATCCTTTAACAAATACAACAAGTAAACAACTCTTGCCCGTGTATGATAAGCCGATGATTTATTATCCATTGGCAACTCTAATGCTGTTTGGTATCAGAGAAATATTGATTATTTCTACTCCTCAAGATACTCCGAATATTGAGCGTTTATTCGGTGACGGAAAACGTTTGGGACTTGAAATCGAATATCGTGTTCAGCAAGAACCTAAAGGTATTGCTCAAGCATTTACAATCGGGGCAGATTTTATCGGTCAGGATGATGTTTGCTTGATTTTGGGAGATAATATTTTCTATATGGGTGACCAACTTAAATTCTTCAGGGATGAAGTTGCTCATAATCCGGGCGGTACCGTGTTTGGTTATCATGTGTCTGATCCGGAACGTTTCGGTGTGGTTGAATTTGATAAAAATCATAAGGTCATCTCAATTGAAGAAAAACCAAAACAACCGAAATCTAATTATGCGGTGGTCGGTTTGTATTTTTATAAATCAGACGTGGTTGAAAAAGCTCGTCAGCTTAAACCTTCTGCCAGAGGTGAGTTGGAAATTACCGATTTAAATAAAATGTATTTGGAAGAGGGACGCTTAAATGTCGTTACCATGAAAAGAGGAAATGCTTGGCTTGATGCCGGTACGCCGCAGTCTTTGTTGGATGCTTCCAATTTTATCGGTATTATTGAAAAACGTCAGGATTTAAAAATCGCATGTATTGAAGAAATTGCTTATAAACGCGGTTTTATTAATGAAAATCAGTTGTTGGAAATTATCAATTCCCTTAAAGACGGTATTGATTATAAAGATTATTTAAAACGTATGTTAGAGGATTATCATGAAGATTGTTAAGACTAAAATCGAAGGTGTGGTGATTATTGAACCACAGATTTTTGAAGATGCAAGAGGATATTTCTTTGAAAGCTGGAATAAGGCTAAGATGGCTGAGGCCGGATTGGATTATGATTTTATTCAGGATAATCAATCAAAGTCTTGTTATGGAACAATCCGCGGCGTCCATTTTCAAAAGGGGGAATTCTCACAGGCTAAATTGGTGCGCGTTTTGCAAGGAACAGTGTTAGACGTGGCGGTTGATTTAAGAAAAGATTCTCCAACCTTCGGGCAGCACGTCGCGGTCGAATTGTCAGCCGAAAACAACAGACAACTTATGATTCCGAGAGGTTTCGGTCATGGCTTTTCAGTTTTAACACCAACGGCTGTTTTTGCTTATAAGTGCGACAATGTTTATAATAAAGCATCTGAGGGCGGCGTTAGGTTTGATGATCCGGCTTTGGGTATTGATTGGAAGATTAATCCCAAAGATGCCGTTCTTTCCGATAAAGATAAAGTTTTACCTCTGTTAAAGGATATTACATGTTTTTAGTTGTGGGTGCCAACGGACAGTTGGGAAGCGAATTAAAGCTGTTGTTAAAAGATAAGGCCGTATTCGTAGATAAGGATGATTTGGATATTACTGATGAAGAAGCTGTTTTGGCTTTCGGTAAAAAAGAAAATTGGCAGGCAATTATTAACTGTGCGGCATATACGGCAGTTGATAAGGCTGAAAGTGATTTTGAGCTGGCGCAAAAAATCAATGCCCAAGGACCGGAAAATTTGGCTAAGACCGGAATTCCTTTAATCCATGTTTCAACAGATTACGTGTTTGACGGTACGGCTTGCAGACCATATGTCGAAACAGATGAGGTTAATCCGCAATCGGTTTACGGCAAAACGAAATTAGAAGGCGAAAAAGCAGTTTTGAAATATGCCGATACGGCAATCATTATCCGTACCGCTTGGTTGTATTCTACTTTCGGAAATAACTTTGTAAAAACAATGCGGCGCTTGGGAGCTGAAAGAAAACAGCTCAGCGTGGTGTTTGATCAGGTTGGTACGCCGACTTATGCCAGAGATTTGGCTCAGGCAATTGTTGATATTTTGCCACAGATTAAAACCGGAATGAAAGAGGTTTACCACTTCTCAAATGAAGGGGTATGTTCTTGGTATGATTTTGCAACCGCAATTATGGCTCAATCTGATTTGGATTGCGAGGTGTTGCCGATTGAGAGTAAGGATTATCCGACTCCGGCAAAACGTCCGAATTATTCGGTTCTAAATAAGGCTAAAATTAAACGCGATTTTAATTTGAAGATTAATCATTGGGCAGTCAGCTTGGCAGATTGCGTGGAGAAATTGGAAAATGGTTTTTAGTTCGTTAATTTTTTTGTGGATGTTCTTACCTATTGTTTTGGGTATGTATTTTCTGACAAAAGAAAGTTATCGAAACGTTTTGTTGCTCGTAGCCAGTTTGTTCTTCTATGCTTGGGGTGAGCCGATTTATGTTTTGATTATGATTTTATCTATTCTCATTAACTGTGTTTGCGGTTTGAAAATCGGTGTGGAAAATGAGAAAAAACGTAAAGTTGCGCTACTCTGGGGTGTGGTTATCAATTTGGCCTTGTTGGGCGTGTTTAAGTATTCCGGCTTCTTTATGGACAATTTTAATGCCTTGTTCGGTTTGAACGTTGAGGTTAAAAAACTGCCTCTGCCGATTGGTATTTCATTTTACACTTTTCAATCAATTTCTTATTTGGTGGATATTTATCGCAGAGTGTGTGAGCCGCAAAAAAGTTTGGTAAAAATGGGGCTGTTTATTTCTTTCTTCCCGCAATTGATTGCCGGACCGATTTTGAAATATTATGATATTGCCGCTCAGATTGATAACCGTAAAGTATCGTTCGTTTTATTTAATCAGGGAGCAGTGCGCTTTTTGCAAGGTTTGGCAAAAAAAGTTATTATTGCCAATATTATGGCAAAAACTGCCGATGAAATTTTTGGAATGGGCCTGAATGATGTTTCAACGCCGATGGCTTGGATTGGAATTGTGGCTTATACTTTCCAGATTTATTTTGACTTTTCGGGCTATTCCGATATGGCTATCGGTTTGGGCAAAATGTTTGGATTCCACATTAATGAGAACTTTAATTATCCTTATATTTCAACCTCAATTAAAGACTTTTGGAGAAGATGGCACATTTCTCTTTCAACTTGGTTTAAGGAATATTTGTATATTCCCTTGGGCGGAAACCGAGAAGGTAAGTTTAAGACTTATCGCAATTTGATGATTGTGTTCTTTACCACCGGTTTGTGGCACGGAGCCAGTTGGAATTTTGTAATTTGGGGCTTGTTCCATGGTTTCTTCTTGGTTATGGAACGTATTTTTCCGATTGATAAATTTTTGCGTTTTCGCATTATCCAAAATATATATGCCTTGCTTGTCGTTATGGTGGGGTGGGTGTTCTTCAGAGCAGAAACCTTAAGCTCGGCTTTGGGATATTTAAATAGAATGTTTGTGCCTTATAAGACAGATGTTTATTCGGCTTATCTCTCAAACGAGTTCTTGATGGTTTTGGTTTTGGCGGTCTTGAGCTGCGGTTTCTTGAAACTCGTATTTGATAAACTGCCAATTAAATTTGAATATAAATTCGGCTTAATGAGGTTATTAAATCCAGCTTGGTGTATGGTTATTGCTTATTTCAGCGTCTTACTTTTGGCCAGCAATACTTATAATCCGTTTATTTATTTCAGGTTCTGAGGATGAAAAAAGTATTTGTTATATATCGTCTGATACCGGCTTTTGTCTTTTGTGCAATGGTGTTTTGGCCTTTTGCCGCTAATTTGTTCTATTCTAATGCTGAATTGTTGGACAATCGCCCGTTGAAAGAAAAGCCTGTGAAATTTGATAAGAATTTTATGGCTAATTATGAGGCGTATTATAATGATACTTTTGCAGGCAGAAAATTTTTAGTTTCTAAATATATTAAATTGCAGCAAGCCTTAAAAATTGATACCGGACAGTATTTTTACGGCGAAAACGGTTGGATGTTCTATGATTCCGTAAAAGTAAACAACGGAAATACCATGATGGATTATTTTGGAGCGGCACGTTTTGATGAAAACGAACTGGCAAAAATGGCCGAAGGAATTAATATGGCTGCTGATTTTTATGCAAAACGAGGTGCCAAATATTTTATTGTCATTGCGCCTAATAAGGAAGGGATTTATTCCGAATTTATGCCGGCTCGTATGCAAAAGGCCAGAACCTCTGATAAATCAAGAATGGATGTGGCTGTTGAATATTTGAAAAAACATACAAGAGCAGTGTTTGTTAACTTAAAAGAGCCAATTTTAGAAGCAAAGTCAGAATATCCATATAATCTTTATTTTAAGAAAGATACCCATTGGAATAATATCGGCGCTTATGTCGGATTTGAGGCGGTTGCCAAAGCTCTTAATCAAAACGGCGTGTATGTTCCGCAAAAGCATTTAACACAAGAGATGATTACACCTTTGGGAAAAAGAACGGTTGATATGCATCCGGAAGCCCTGGAAATGGATTACACTATTAATTATCTGAAAGATGTTCAATCTGACTGTAAACAAGAAAACGGCGAAAAATTTGTATTTGTTTGCAAAAATAAAACTAAGGCAAATGGTAAGACTTTGATGGTGTTGAGTGATTCTTTTGCCGTGGCGATTATGCCTTATCTTAATAAAGCTTTTGCCAAGACGGTTAATGCTCCGGCCGGAAATAAAAAATTGTCTTATTACCAAAATTTGATGGATAAATATAAGCCGGATGTTGTGATTGATGAATTGGTTGAGAGATATTTTTCACGCTATGCAAATTACGGACGTGTTTTTTCGGGGCATTATGATGATTAAAAAATTATGGAAAAATATTTTTGTTTGGTATCGTTTGCTGCCGGCTTGTGTCTTTGTCTATTGGATTTTTTATCCTTTTGTCTTGAATTTGGTCACAAGTAATACCGAATTGTTGGATAATCGTCCCTTAAAAACTAAACCGACCGAGTTAAGTCTTAATTTTGCAAAAGATTTTGAGGCTTATTATAACGACACTTTTGCCGGACGTAAAAAATTGCTAAAAAAATACGGGAAAATTCAATATAAACTCGGTATCGACAGCGGCTATACAATTCAAGGACAAAAGGGATGGGCTTTTTATGATTCCGCAAAAGTTCCAGATGGGTATACATTGATTGATTATTTCGGTGAAGTGCGCTTTAGTGAGGCCGAACTTAAACAAATGGCTGAAGGCGTTGAAAAAGCCAGAGCTTTCTATGCTCGCCAAGGAATAGATTATATTATCATTATTGCGCCAAATAAAGAAGCTATGTATTCGGAATATATGCCGGAACGTTTGCAAAAACAACGTAAGTCAGATAAGTCGCGTATGGATTTGGCGGTAGAATATTTGCAAAAAAATACCAAAGTCAAAATTATTAATTTTAAAGATGCTCTTATGGCTGCAAAAAGTGAATTGAAAGAAGAAATTTATTATCCTTTAGACTCTCACTGGAACGGAATCGGAAGTTATGTCGGTTATACGGCTATGGCTGAGTATTTGAACAAGTTTAATTATCATTTGCCGGTGAAGCATGTCTCTGAGAATATGATTTCAATTGTCGGAAGCCAAAAATCGGATTTAGATGTTGCCGGCGTGAAAGATATTAATTATAAAGTTAGTTTCTTTGATGATATGAATGTGAAAAATTTGAAAAATGAGGATAACGGTTTTATGCTCGTGTATGAAAATACTAAAGCTCCGGAAAAGAAGACGCTGTTTATGATTAGGGATTCTTTTGGGGTGGGGCTTATTCCTTATTTAAGCAAAGCTTTCAGAAAAACGGTATATGCCCACAATAAACATAATAAAAGAGAGCAATTAGAGGCTCTGATTCGTGAGCATAAACCAGATATTATGGTGGATGAGTTGGTTGAACGCTATTTTGACCGTTTCTTGAAATATAACGACTTGTATGGAGATAAAAAATGAAGTCTATTCTCGTAACCGGAGGAGCCGGCTTTATCGGCGCTAATTTTGTTCCGTATTTTGCAAAAAAATATCCCGATTATCTGGTGATTAATTTGGATAAGCTTACCTATGCCGGTAATTTGGATAATTTGGATGATTGCAAAGATTGTCCAAACTATAAATTTGTAAAAGGCGATATTTGTGACCGTGATTTAATTGAAAAACTCTTTAGAGAATATGATATTAGGGGCGTGGTCCATTTTGCTGCCGAAAGCCATGTTGATAATTCCATTACAGGTCCAAAAGCCTTTATTGAAACCAATGTTTTGGGAACGTTTACGCTTTTGGATGTAGCAAGAAACTATTGGATGAGTGCTCCGAACCAATTTAAGGAAGGGTATGAAGGATGTCGTTTCCATCATATTTCTACCGATGAGGTTTATGGGGCTTTGGGTGAAACCGGATATTTTTATGAGACAACTCCTTATGACCCGAGTTCTCCTTATTCGGCTTCAAAAGCCAGTTCGGATATGATTGTGAAAGCTTATCATCGCACTTATGGGATGAATGTGACGATTTCTAACTGCTCTAATAATTATGGTCCGAAGCAACATCCCGAAAAACTTATTCCGAAAATTATTTCTAATTGCTTGGAAGAAAAAAATATTCCGATTTACGGGGATGGCAAAAACGTTCGAGATTGGTTATATGTTTTGGATCACTGCAAGGCGATTGATTTGATTTTCCATAAAGGAAAATCAGGCGAAACCTATAATATCGGCGGGCATAATGAAAAAAATAATTTGGAAATCGTTGATGCCATTTGCTCTATCTTGGATAAGAAAATGCCTAAAAAATCAGGTGGTTCTTATAAAGATTTGGTTGTCTTTGTTAAAGACAGACCGGGACACGACCGCCGTTACGCTATTGATGCAACCAAACTTTCAACTCAGTTGGGTTGGAAAGCTGATGAGAATTTTGCCAGCGGAATCGTTAAAACCGTTGATTGGTATTTGGCAAAATTAACTGGTTCAAAAGCTGCTGAATAAGGCATTATTATGCTTGGTAAAAAGATAAAAAAAATCAGAAATTGGTGGCAGAATAAAAAAAATCTGCCCCAATTTCGTGCCAAGCTGGCAAAACTTAAATCTGGTAAAGCGCCTTATAAAGTTGCTCTTATTTCTCATGAATTATCTTCAACCGGCGCCCCTTTGATGTTGTTGGCTGCCGCTAAAGCTATTTTACAAGATGGCGGACAGGTGAGGGTGCTGTCTTATCTGGATGGAAATTTAAAAGATAAATTTCAACATCTGGGGGTAGAAGTTTTCGTTCATCCCGAATTTCGGGATAATAAAAATTTGCTTAATGAATTTGCCGGTGATTGTGATTTTGCCGTGGCAAATACGGTTGTGACTTATCCTGTGATTTCTTTGCTTAAAGGACCACAAATTTTATGGTGGATTCACGAGGGAAAAGTCATTGATGATGATTATATTGCTCGTTTCAGAAAAAAGAAATTTCGACCCGATTTGGAAGAAACTTTACGCTCGGCTCCAAAGGTGGCTGTTGTCAGCGATTATGCCAAGCAAGTAGTGGCTAAATATAATTCAAAGGTTCAAATTTTGAATTTGGCGGAAGATGATTGGTTTGGTGATTGTCTTGAGACAAAGAAAGTAGGCAATATTGTTCAAATTGCCATGATTGGTGCGGTTTGTCCGATTAAAGGACAAGATGTTGCCTTGCAGGCCATAAGTTCTTTATCTGATGAGTATCAAAAGCAAATTTCTTTGGTCATTGCCGGAAAAAATGATAATGATTATGCTTATGGTTTAAGAGAAAAATATAAGCATTTATCCAATGTGCAATGGTATGGTGCTTTGCCTTTTGAAAAGCTTAAAGGTTTTTATGAGGAGCAAGATGTGATTTTGGTTGCCTCACGCGACGAATCTTTCTCTTTAGTGGCCTTAGAGGCTTGTATGGCAGCAAAACCTTTGATTGTCAGTTCAAATGTCGGGGCTAAATTCTTGGTTGAAAACGAAAAAAACGGTTTTGTATTTGACAGCGAAAACGCAAAAAATTTACAAGAGGTGCTGATTAAGCTGATTGAGAATCGTCAAAAGCTAAATCTGATGGGACAAGAATCGCGTAAAATTTACCTAAAATATGGGAGTATTGACAGCTTTAGAAAAAATTTTTTGCACTTATTGAAAAATAATTTTTAAATTTTAAACTTTATTTCACTTTATTTGTATCTATTTATTCTTGATTAATTTTATATATCAAGAAAGGTTGTTTATGGATACAAGTAGTATTGCGGAGGCCTCCCAGTTAATTTTGGGGATGAATCCGAAAATTGTGGCGATTGCTATCGTGACAATTTGTTATTTAGTAATTTTTTCTGAAAAAGTTAATCGTGCAATTATGGCTTTGCTCGGTGCCGCTGCCATGGTTATCAGCGGTATTCTGACACAAAAGACAGCTTTGGCCGGAATTGATTTTAATACCATTGCTTTGTTAGTAGGTATGATGATTATCGTAGCTATTTGCGAAAGATCGGGTATGTTTCAATTTGTGGCGATTTGGGGAGCAAAACGTGTGCACGCAAATCCGCGCGGATTGTTGGTTGTCCTTGGATTGGTGACCGCTCTATTCTCCGCTTTTTTGGATAATGTGACGACGGTTTTGTTAATTGCTCCGGTTACTTTTAGAATTTGTCAGCGTTTGAAGCTTAATCCTTATCCTTATTTGGTGATGGAAATCTTTGCTTCCAACCTCGGCGGAACAGCTACACTTATCGGTGATCCACCGAATATCTTAATCGGTTCATCAATTAATTTAAGTTTCAATGATTTCTTGGTTACTTTGGGGCCGGTGGTTGCTGTTTCTATGCTTATTTTGGTCGGTATCTTCGATTTTGTGGTCGGACGTAAATTGACCGCGACCGAAGAAGATAAAGCTAAAGTTATGCAGATGAATGAGGTGCAATGTATTGCCGATAAAGGTTTGCTCATCAAATCGTTAGTCGTTTTGTGCGGTGTTATTGCCAGCTTTATTTTTGCACACCAACTCAATATGGATAACGGAACCATTGCTCTGACCGGTGCTGCCGTTTTGATGTTGCTTTATACTTTTAAGGGCAATGCCGAAGAAAGAGATGATAAAGTACGTAATGCTTTGTCTGCTGTGGACTGGACTACAATTTTCTTCTTTATCGGTTTGTTTGTAATGGTTTATGGCTTGGAAGTTACGGGTATTCTATCTTATTTGGGACATAAATTTATTGAAATGACCGAAGGAAGTGTTAATCGTTTGGTCTTCCTCATTTTGTGGAGCTCAGCTATCTTATCCAGCATTATTGATAATATTCCTTTTGTGGCTACAATGATTCCAATGTTAAAATCTATGGAACCATCTTTAGGCGGACGAGAGGCTATGATGCCGGTTTGGTGGGCCTTGTCTTTGGGTGCTTGTTTTGGCGGAAACGGTACGTTGGTCGGTGCTTCGGCTAATGTGGTCGTTGCAGGCTTGGCTATGCGCGAAGGTCATCCGATTAATTTTATGAAATTCTTACTCTGGTCAATACCGGTTATGTTGATGAGCGTCATCGTGGCATCGGTATTCCTGTATCTAGAATTTATTATGTAATTAATCACAAAAGAAAAACCTCCGCTTGCGGAGGTTTTTCTTTTAGGCCTTTTTGTTTTTGGTAGAAATCAGTGAAGCGGCAATGCCAATGAAGATAATTGAAAATGTTATTGACAGTGAATGCCAAGCTTCAAGCTTTATTCCTACGTATGGGAGAAAGATTTTGCTTCCGATAAAAATTAAAATGATTGATAAAGCTTGTTTTAAGTAAACAAAACGGTAAACTGCAGCTTCCAATAAGAAATATAATGCTCTTAAGCCCAGAATGGCAAAGATGTTACTGGTGTAGATGACAAATATATCTTGCGTAATCAGGAAAATTGCAGGGATACTATCTAGTGCGAAAATAACATCCATGGTTTCCACAATTAACAAAGCAAAGAATAATGGAGTGATGTAATGATGTCCATTTCTTTTCATAAAAAAGTGTTCGCCGTGTATTTCGTGGGTTACGTGAAAAAATTTAGAAATTGTTTTGTATAAGCGGGTTTCTTTTAGAGGTGTTTCTTCTTTGGAGGAAGGTAGTACCATCTTGATACCCGTATAGAGCAAGAATGCAGAAAACAAGTATAATACCCAGTGGAATTCTTTTATTAATGCATCTCCTACAAAAATGAGAATAGCTCGCATTACCAGTGCGCCTAAAATACCCCAGAACAGAACGCGGTGCTGATACATTCTTGGAATTTGTAACGAGGTGAAGACTAAAGAGATGATGAAGACGTTATCTAAAGATAAGCTCTTTTCTACCAAAAATCCGGTAAAGAATAACATACCTTTATCAAATCCTTCTTCGTACATAACAAAGACGCCGAAAATGCAGGCGGCTAAAATATATACAATGCACAAAACCAATGTATGCATAAAATTTGGGACTTCGTTCTTGCGGTTAAAAAACAGTAAGTCCCAGAGTAATAAAACAATTACGGCTATGCCGAATATTGTCCACATCCACGTTGAAGATAATGTGGCGTGATGTGTAAATAAATATTGTAATCTTTCCATAGTTCTTTCAGTCTTAAAAAAATTAATTTTCTTTTTAGATTTACGCTATTGAAGGTTTATCGTCAAATTTTATCTTTGCTTAATTAACAAAGAAAATTTGTTTGTTTTATTTAAATCTGTTGATTGTTTTTTTTATGGTTGATATTTATTTAGTTGTGTATATAAATAATTTTATTAATTAAAAAAATCTATTTTGAGTTGCTTATGAATATTTCTTGTATTTCTGACGAGCAGTGTTACGGATGTTCTGCGTGTTTTAGTATTTGTCCGGTGCATGCTATTGATATGTCCTCTGATAATGAGGGGTTTTTGCGCCCTATTGTGAATGAAGCTGTTTGTATTGACTGTACAAAGTGTATGACAGTGTGTCCGGTTCAGAATATGCAAAGGCTGAAAGATTATGCCGAAAAGAAGTATTTGGCGCTCAGAAATTCCAGTACTGATTTGGTGAAAAAAAGTTCATCGGGCGGTGTCTTTGCCTTGTTGGCTGAATATGTTTTAGAGAACAAAGGGGTTGTTTACGGTGCAGCCTTTGATAAGTGTAATATTTTACACCATGAGCGCGTTGATAGTTTGAGCACTCTTGAGAGGTTGATGGGGTCCAAATATGTTCAAAGTGATTTAGGGCATATTTTTTCGCAAGTAAAAGCAGATTTAAAAAATAACAAAAAAGTATTGTTTGTCGGAACCCCTTGTCAGGTGGCCGGCTTGAAAGCTTTTATCAGAAAAGAATATGATAATTTAATTACGGCCGATTTGCTGTGCCACGGTGTGCCTTCGCCTGCGGTTTGGCAAAGCTATTTGCACCATTTAGGTATTGAAAATTCTGTTCCTATTGAATTCAGAAACAAAAGTGAAGGCTGGAAAAATTATCATATGGTAGTTGGTTCGGTTGTGAACGAAGAACATGAACAAAACAGTTATATGAAAGGGTTTCTTCAGAATCTTTATTTGCGTAAAAGCTGTTATAACTGCCAATTTTGCGGAACTCAGAGATGTGCTGATTTTACTTTAGGAGATTTTTGGGGCGCAGGACTTTTTAGAAAATCTTTAGATGATGATACCGGCACATCAATTATTTTGCTGAATTCGCTTAAAGCACAAAAGGTGTTTGAGCATTTGAGTGCAAAGTTTGATGTGTGTGAACAAGTTGAGCCTTATTTTGTGGCAAGCCATAATATATCTTTGCTTAAGCCGGCTGAAAAAAATAAAGATCGGGGTGACTTTTTTGAAGATTTTAGAGCTGGTATGTCTTGGGATGATTTGTGTCAACGCTATTTACACAAACCGTCAACTTCTTTTCGAAAAATCGGTATTTTGAATTTGCAAAACTCTCATAATTTTGGCGCTTGTTTGGTTACATTTGCTTTACAAAATGTCATACAAAAACTCGGATATAAGGTTGAGGTTATTGATTTTAGGCCGGAAAATAGGAAGCATTTGTCTGCTAAGCAGAGAAAAAATCTGCAAAAACTTGGGCAGGTTTTTGAAAGTTTTAGAAAAAAATTTCTTATTCGCAGTCGTGTTTGCTTTAATTTTGATGATTTGTGCGAACTAAATTCACGCTATGATACTTTTGTGGTCGGAAGTGACCAAGTTTGGCGTTATGGATATGTGGCAAATTATTTACCAGAATTTTTCTTAAAATTCGCCGATGATGATAAGGTTTTGTTATCTTATGCGGCTAGTTTCGGAGTGGATTATTGGGAAGGTGATGATAAGTCGGTTAATGAGGTTTCTCAGGCTCTAAAGCGTTTTCAGGCTATTTCCGTACGCGAAAAAAGCGGAGAAAAAATTTGTCATGATGTTTTTGGAGTTGAGGCTCAACATGTTTTGGATCCGACTTTGCTCCTTAAAGCTTCTGATTATGATGCTATTATTGATTCGGCTTCTTCTGCCGCTCGTTTGCAAAAGAAATACGTGGCATATATGTTTTTAGATAATGATGATGCAAATGTGGAGAAAATACGTTCTTGGGCTAAGCAGAAAAATTTTGAAGTCATTAATCTTGGCGCAAATGAAAATGAGTATCGAAATGTCGGTGAATGGTTGAGCTTGATTAAAAATGCTGAATATGTCATTACAGATTCGTTTCACTGTGTTTGCTTTGCTCTGATTTTTCATAAAGCTTTCTTATGTGTCAAAAACAGGGGAAGAGGAATTGAAAGACTTAAAAGTTTGCTTAAAAGTTTGAACTTAATGCCGCATTTGGTTGAAGAGTTGGATGGAAATCTTGCCTCAATAATGGCTGTAAATTACAAAGAGGTTGATGCTTTGTTAGAAGAGAAGAAAAAAGCATCGCTTGATTTTTTGATAAAAAGCTTGGCTCTTCCTGCAAAACAGTTACCTAAAAGAAAAACAGTTACGTCGTTTTTGCTTTTTAATAAGGTTATTTTGTGGCGTGTCGTGACTAAGCGGAATGTCGGTATGGTTAAGCTCTTTAATATTTTACCAATTTTAAAAATTATAAAAACCCCGCATCGTCGTAAATATTTACTTTTTGGTGTTTTACCGCTTTTTACCACCAAAATTAAATAGTGCAGCTTTGAGGACAGGTGCCGATAGTTTAATTGATGTCTTTTAATAAAATGGCGAGGTTATGGGTGAATAATTTTACGGAGATAGCCAAGAGGATAATGCCGAAAAATTTTTGAAGCATATAGATGGTTCCTGCTCCTAAAATGCGGTCAATTTTTTTGCTTAGTTTGAGAACTATATATACCCATAAAACATTTAGCAAAACGGCTAAGATAATATTAATGTCGTCATATTGTGAGCGAATGGATAGCAAGGTTGTCAGGCCTCCGGCTCCGGCAATGAGCGGAAATACCACGGGAATAAATGTTGCATCTTTTGGAGAATCGGGTGAGTTCTTAAATATTTCAATGTCCAATATCATTTCCATCGACATTACAAAAATAATCAATGAACCGGCTATAGCGAAAGATGATATATCAACGTGGAAGAGGTGTAAAAAGGCTTCACCAACATAGAAAAAACCCATAAACATGATGAGCGAAAATAGGGCAGCTTTGAGAGCGTTAATCTTTTTGCCTTTTTTCTTGAGGCTTAAAAATATAGGTATGGAGCCTGTCACATCAATGACGGCAAATAAGACCACAAACGCGCTGATAAATTCCTGAATGTTAAATTGTTGAAACATTTTTTCCTGCCTTTCGATTAGGGACATATCAGCTTGAGCTGTGAAAGTCAAGAGGCTTAAATTTCTAAGCGGACGACTACTCGGCGGTTTTTTTCTTGATTTTCGGGAATATATTCCCCATATGAGTTGGTGTTGGGATATTTGGGAACAATGTGTCCCATGCCGATTGCCTTAAATCTTTCTTCTTTGAGACCGCGAGCAATGAGCGCATGGACTATTGCTCCGGCGCGGGCTGATGATAATTCCCAATCCGACTGATAGCCGGAAGCTTTTGTTTCAATCGTATCAGTGTGGCCTTCAACGCTTATGCTAAAGCGACGATATTTTTCGCCTTTCAGCAGTTCTGCAATTTGATTTAGGAGTTTATCGCTGCCTTTTTTGAGTTTGTCAGATCCTTTTTCAAATAATATGGAACTGGTAATATCTAATGTTGCACCGCATGAATCCGAGCCTATGCCGATGCCTTCTCCTAGATTAGCTTTGGCGGCATCATCTAAAAAATTTAGTATGGTTCCGTTCATTTGGTCAGCAGCCATTCCTCCAAATGCTGCAGCAAAGGCATATTGAATTTGGGCGGCTTTTTGTTTGTCCAGAGAAGAAGATGCAAAAAGAACAATAAACAAAGCCAAAAGCAGTGTTAATAAGTCGGAATAGGGAATCAGCCAAGTTTCGTCGGCATGTTCTTCATGGGGGGCTTCGGCAGGTTTCTTTTTGACCATTTTTTACCTCTAGTCGTGCAAAGGTTTGCGTTCGGAAACAGGGATGAAAGATTGAAGTTTTGATTCCATCGCCATTGATGAGGCTCCGGATTGCAGAGCTAATGCTCCTTCTAGAATCATTTTTTTGATTTCAACTTCGGCAGCCGATATTCTTTTGAGCTTATTGGCAAACGGGTGCCAACAAACATAACCGGTAAAAATACCCAGTAAGGTGGCAACAAATGCGGCTGCTATGGAGTGACCTAACTTATCTATATCAGATAAGTTTCCTAAGGCCGCAATTAATCCGATTACGGCACCAAGAACACCAAGGGTAGGGGCATACATTCCGCCTTGCGAAAAGATGGATGCATTGGCGCGGTGACGTTCTTCCATCTGTTTGATGTCATTATCGGCAACCTCATAAATAAAATCTGCACTGAAACCATCGGCTACCATAGAAAGCGTTGATTTGATAAAAGGGTCTTCAATTTCATTGGCGCGCTTTTCTATGGCCATAACACCTTCTTGTTTGGCTGATTTTGCCAGGCTCACAAATAATTCAAGTACTTCTTGTTTGCTGATTTGCGGTTTGCCGCAAAATATAATTTTACATAGTGTCGGAAAGCGTTTCAATTCCTCCATGGTAAAAGCATTGAAGAGTGCGGCGCCGGTTCCGGCAAAAATAATTAAATATGCGGCAGGGTTAATAAGTGCATGTGGGTCGGCTCCTTTTAAGTACATACCTATACCAATAGAGGCTATGCCGGCAGAAAGCCCAATAATCGTTGATTTTTCCATAAGTTATACCTTTAATTGTTTTATTTTTGCATTATAGATATAACTCTTTAATATTATGTAAATATTTTCGTATCATTCCTTTTAGAATAAGGTGTTGTCGGAATAACATTTGAAAATAGTTTATGAATTGATTGCTTTTATTTGATATAAGGCTTATATTAATATTATATGACTTACAGAATATGGAGTTTTTTATGCAAAAATTTAATACCTTTTTGGCTTTTGACATCGGTGGAACAAAAATTGCTTATGCATTGGTTGACGCTAAGGGAAATTTATTGGCAGAACAGGTTAGAATTCCAACGCCGAAAGATAATCAGGTTTTATTTGATACCTTAAAAAATGTTGTTCAAAAATTTGAAAGCCAAATTGATGGTATTGCAATTGCAACCGCAGGCGAAGTTAATAAAGATAATACTCATATTATTGCTTCGGTCGGAAATATGCCCAAAGGCTATATGAATACTGATTTTACGGCCCTATCGGATAAGCCGGTTTATGTGGAAAATGATGCTAATGCCGCAATGTGGGGCGAATATCTTTTGGGCGCGGCTAAAGGAACGGAAAATGCCATGTTGGTGGCTATCGGAACCGGTGTCGGGTTAGCGTTTATTGTTAACGGAAAAATATTAAAGGGAAAATCCGGTGCCGGTGGTGAAGCTCATTTTTCGGTTAATCGTGAGAAAAAGCGTCATTGCAGTTGCGGTTTGTGGGATTGTTATGAAATTTATGCTTCCGGTACGGCTTTGGGATTGGATGCTCAAGAAGTTTACGGACGAGATGATGTTTCCAGCCACGACGTGATTAAAGGGCTGAAAGAAAAGAATCCTTTGGCTGAAAAAGCTTATCACATTTGGGAAAGTGATGTGGTTAGAGGAATTGCCGGTTTGGCAAATATATTTGATCCTGAAATTGTGGTGCTGTTTGGGTCATTGACGGCATTCATGGATTTTGATAAATTGCAGGATGAAGTTAATCAGCAGATTGTTACCATGCCCTTGAAATTAAAGCATGCGCAATTGGATAATAATGCCGCACTGGTCGGAACTACTTTGGCTGCCGCAGAAAAATTTAATAAGGATGCTTAAACGATGCGACAGATTGATTCTTTTGTGCTATGGCTCGCTGCTTGTGTCTTGGTCTTGGGTGGGTTTGTGTTTTCGGTTTATTTGTTGTCGTTTATTCTGCCGGTCGTTGTCGTGTTCTTGTTAGGTGATTTTTTATGGAATATCGGAAGACGATGGTATTATCAAAAAAAATTCGGTGGCGAAAAAATAGTGATTGTTAAAAGTAAGCCTCAAAAAAATAAAGATAATATTATTGATGCCGAATATGAAATTTTAGATGAAAAGTAAGTAATAAAAAAACAACCCGCTCAGCGGGTTGTTTTTTTATTATTGTAATTTTATTAGATAGCTTTTTGTTTTTTGCGGGCGATGATGTCGCTGGCGCTAATTTTTAAAGAGCCATCTTGTTTTTGACTGTCAAAAGAAACAACGTTGCTTTGATTTTCACGCGCGTTCAGAACTTTTTGAACGATTTGGTCTTTTTGTTCTGAAATCTTTTGCCATGTTAAATTATTGCGAACATAAGTATTGCCGTTTTCTGCAATCTTTTGGCGTAACGGTTCATTGTTTAACAATAATTTCAAAGCTTTAACTTGACGCCAACGGTCGCTCTCTTGTGAGGGCGCATATAAGCCGATGGCTTTGCTGTAATCTTGATTGTCATCGCGGATGTCAGCGCAATGTGCAAAATCATTAAAGCCGCTGCGTCCAACAATCACTGCCGTTTTACAACCCATAGCTTCAATCGGAACCATACCAAAGGCTTCGTTTAAGCTCGACATTACAAAAATTGACGAAACATTGTAAACTCTTGCCATCTCTTTTTGATTTAATGATGGCAGAAAGATTACTCGATCTTCAAAATCTTTAAGAATTTCGTGGCATTCTTGGGTTACAGGATTACCAATTTCTCCGCTGACCATATAAATCACCGATGGGTCTTCCTTCATTACTTCGGCCATAGAACGAGAGAGTTCACTGAAGCCTTTGTCTCTTACAACACGACCAAGTGAAGATACAACTTTCTTGTCGGTTAAATCAATAACCTTATCTTCATTGTAGATGTTCTTATATTCAAAGTGATATTTTAACTTATGCAGGTTTTGCGGGGTTAAAGGTTGGAAAATTTCATCATTATAACCGGGAGGAATAATGGTGATTTTATTGATGTCTGCAAGGTATGGCTCAGCTAATAAGCGGGTTTGCTCATCAGGTGAGGTGGCTATGATAATGTCTGCCTTATGGAAGGCAAAAGTTTCATGTTCAATGCGTTTTTCAAAATTATGCCATTGCCATTCTTCTTCGCTGATTTTTCCGGCTTCGTATTGCGGTAGGTTGCGTTCATATTTTTTGTGGCCCAAAGAGTGGCTCGTAACCAACATCACCGGACGACGACCCGTTTCAGCTTCAATCTTGCTGCAGAGCATGTCAGCGGCTAACATACCGTCACGGTAGTGTCCTTCTACAACCTCAATGTTATCCAGTGCATTTTCTTTTTTGTAGAAATCATATAAGTTGTTGATGAGTTCGGGAAGTAACGGTACAATTTCTTCTTTGGGTACAAAATTGAAGTTTCCTCCTGCAGGAACGCGTAAAACGCGGCTGCGGATAGCTGAACTCTCGTGCCATTGCTGTTCAATCGTGTAGTTGATGTCAGCACCCAAATCGCGCGGTGTCCCTCCAAATTGCGGGCAAATGCGCGGATCAACACGGCGAGTTACCAAATCAACATCGTAGTTGTTTGAGTTGGCGGCAAGTGCCTTAACATAGTAAACCTGACCGCCGGTATCTTGTCCGGTGATAACTTTTTTGGAAATGACTTTGGTGGTCGGATAACCTTTTTCATCTAATTCAAAACCAAAGTCACCTTCAACCAAGCCATGTGTAGAAAACATGACTTTTAATTTTTTTGACATTCTGTAATTCTCCATAAATTGTTGTGAAATTTATGGTTTCAATTTAACAACTATTACTTATAAATCAAGCTATTTTTACTGCATCAAACTATTTTTTTGTTTATAACTTGGTATTTTTTTATTCACGGGTTTTAATTGGTAATTTTGTAGGTGCCTTTGTTAGCTCTCTTTATTTATGTTTTTTTATCACCCGATAAAAATAATTATTGACATTGTGTTTGGAATTGATTATTAAATACTTCGTGTCCGATGGCGGGGTAGCTCAGTTGGTTAGAGCGGTGGAATCATAATCCATGTGTCGGGAGTTCGAATCTCCCCCTCGCTACCAAGATTTAGTAACAGTCCTTAGGGGCTGTTTTTTTGTATCTGTTTACTTTTTAATGTTAGCAGAGCTCGGCAGTTTGTAAGCCTACAAACTGTGGGAGATTAGCACTTAGGCCGCTAATTAAAATTTCGAAAGTTATCGCTTTCTCATTTTAATAAGCGTTTCTAAGATTTTGCAGACAAAAACAATCAATCCGCTGATTGTTTTTGCTTAGCAATCCCCCTCGCTACCAAGATTTAGTAACAGTCTTTAGGGGCTGTTTTTTTTGTATCTGTTTACTTTTTAATGTTAGCAGAGCTCGGCAGTTTGTAAGCCTACAAACTGTGGGAGATTAGCACTTAGGCCGTTCATTAAAAGTCTGATTTGTCAGACAGAGAATCATAGCGTTTGTGGATGCATTGTACGGCGGTTTTGTGGACACCGGGGGTGATGTCATAAATAATGAATCGACCCTCGCGGTGGCTGGTGACAAAGCCGTCATCCCGCAAGCGTTTGAGGTTTTGCGAGACTTTGAGCTGCTCACTTTCAATGCCGGTGATAATGTCTGACACGCACGAAGAACCAAACAATGTGAGGTATTCCAATATCCGCATCTTATCAACATTGGCAAAAAGTTTGATTTGGTTGGCGGCCATCATTGTATAATCTCTGGGAAGAAGGGCTTTGTAATCTTCTTGGAGGTAGTTAAAACTATCCGTCATATAACCATAGAGTTTGCGTAGGCAGGTAAATAAGCTGGCCGGATATTCCTCACAGATTTGATAAAAGATGAAAAGACCGCGGCGTTGGGTTTTAACCAAGTTGGCATCCCGCAATTTTTTGAGGCTTTGTGAGACAATCATTTGCTCTTCTCTTACACCTTTGGCAATGGCCGAAACGCAAGACGCCCCATAAACATCGAGATATTCCAAAATTTGCAGCCTTAAGGGATGAGCTATGTAGCTCAATCCCTTAACGGCTTTTTTCATGGTTTCAAGAGGAAGTTGTTGTTCCATTAGTCTCACTTATTCAAATAAGGTTTAACATATTCTTCAAACTGAGCAGCATTTTGGTCTGACCAACCCATAATATATTTATCATCCATGCAAAACAGAGGGGTTCCAATTTGATTACCGAGTTGAAATTTTTCGGCACATTTGAATAAAAGCTCATAACCTTGTTGAGTGCTGACATTTTCCATACTTAATTTTAAGTTAGGGTGATTTTTGTTTAAATAAGCAATGGCATCGTGGCAATGCGGGCAACTGGTGGAATAAAAAAAGTAGATTGTATTTGGTAAAAGTTCATTGTTGGTTTGTGCCGTTTGGTGTTCTTGGCAAGCTCCAAGCAAGCCCATAACGCAAATCAGTGACAGTAATAACTTTTTCATGATATTTGGCCTTATTCTATACAACAATCAACGGCTTTGCGGACAAAGGCTTTCATCTTGGCCAGAGCGCCCGTGGGCTGCTCGGTAACGGTTTCTTTTATCGGAGCGGTCTGCATGGCTTCGTTGACCTTTGAGGTGAGTTGTTTGACATCTTCAACGCTATCTTTTACCCATTTTACATCGGCAGTGTTGAGCATATTCATATTTAAGCCCCAAAACAGGCAATATAAATCATAGGCTTGATTAAATAAGTCATAAGCGGTTTCTTTGTGGCCTAAACTTTGTTGCTTGGTGCCAACTTCCATAAGGCGCATGGATGAGGCAAGCAAATGTTTGGAGATACACCAGACTTCTCCCTCATAGGAAGGAATAATTTTTTGCATAAGAGCTTTTCTTTTGTCGCGAATTTCTTCAATCAAGTCATAAAAAGAGTTTTTGCCGGTTTTGGCACCTGAGAATACCAAATGTTCCTCAATGCTGATGAGGTTCATAATGGCAATGGTTAAATCTTGGTCAGAAGATAAGTCTTTGGGATTAACTTTTTTGGAAGAATCAATCCGTTCAACAAACTCTTTCACATTTTCAATTTTTTTCATAGCGAATCTCCTAATTAACTTTATTTATATGTATAATAAATTCTATATATCAAAAGAGTCAAGTGTTAAAAGTTATTCAATCATTGTTTTTTTATTTTCAACTGTTATATTGAAGAAAAATAACCAAGGAGGGAACATGAAATATGTATTGTATGTAATTGCTGCAGCAGTTGTATGCGGTCTGCTTATCGGCGGGGTGCATTTGTTCAGAGTATCACAAAAAAACAAAAAAGAGATGGCGCAATATGATGGTCCGCAAGTCAGTCTAAACAAAAAATTGGGTAAGGTGTTGGTGGTGTATTATTCTTTGAGTGGGCATACCAAACAAATTGCCGAAATTATCAAGCAAGAAACCAATGCCGATATATATGAAATTAAAACTATGGAAAAAGTGGATACCGTTCCTTGGTTTTATATGACATTGCGTGAGCAATTAAAAGACAAAACTTATCCCGAGATTCAAAAAGATTTTCCGGATTTCTCACAGTATGATATGATTTTTGTGGGCGCACCGGTGTGGTGGTATACCATGGCAACGCCACTGTACAGCTTTTTGCAACAGGTTGATTTCGGCGGCAAAAAAGTTGTGCCGTTTTCAACTCAGGGAAGCAATTTCGGTACTTATTTTGAAGATTTTGCCGCTCAGGCTAAAAATGCCGATATTCAACTTTCGCAATCTTTTAACAATTTGCCGGAAAAATATCGCGAAGAAGAGCATAACAAAATTATACAATGGCTGAATCAGCTTTAATTTGCGATCAAGGCTTGAAATTCAGAGCTCCGATTATACATCTTTGAGGATGTTATAATCGGAGTTTTTTTATATGAAATACGGATATTTTGGATTTTGCTGTGGTTTGTTATTGGGAACAACATCTATTGCTTGGGCCGATATTCCGGCAGGAACAACGGAAAGCGGTGGAAGCGTGGCCAGAGGAACAGTGCAAAATGTGTATGGTACGGCGGTAGATTTTTCGGTAAACGGAACGCAAAATATTATGTCGGGAGGAAATAGTCAATACACGGCACTTTATTCTTCGGGACGGCAGGTCGTAAATTCCGGAGGTTATGCTTTGGCAACGCAGGTTAATAATAATGCCGTGCAAACCGTATTAGGAAAAGCCGAACAGACTTTGATTAATTACGGACAACAAGTTGTTGCTGATGGCGGAACGGCTCTTAATTCAACCGTAAAATACGGCACCATAACCGTTCAAACCGGTGGAACGGCTCAAGGAACAAATGTGTCGTATCGCGGAGTGGAAAATGTGTCCGGACTGGATATTGGTTCCACCATAAATTCTCGTGGTACGCAAAATGTTATGTCGGGAGGACAAGCCCAAAACACCACCATTAACAGCGGCGGAAATCAATATGTGTATGCCGGAGGGGTGAGCTCGGGTACAATTATCAACGGCGGCTATCAGTTGGTTGAAGGTGAAGCTCAAAATACCGTGATGTATGACGGTTCGCAAGTGGTGGATGGTGGAACACTGGACGGAGCTGTGGTTAATGGCTATGGAGGTTTGAGTTTTTCTTCAGGCGGCAAGGGAAATAATCTGAGCTTAAATGATGAAGGCAGTATTATGGCCTTTAGCGGTACAAAAATTTCAGATGTTACTGTCAATAGCGGGTATTTGTTGGTTGAGGGACAAGCCGAAATGAATAATCTTACGCAGTTTGGCGGTTCAACTTTGTTAGAAAACGGTGCCGTGGTTTCCGGTGTGACTAAACTTTCGGGCGGGGAATTTAAAGTGCAAGGTGCAAATACTATTCCTGTTTTGGAAATGAACAATGCTACGGTTGATATGATTAATGATAATCAATATGCCAAATTGACAATCGAAAATATTTCGGGGCAGGGCAAATTTTATCTCAATAGTCAGGCGGCAGCGTCACAAAGTGATGAATTAGTCATTAATGGTGGCAGCGGAAATTTTGGTATAGCCATGGTGGATAGCAGTTATGAAGAAATTTTTCCGCAAAATATTCCCATTGTGGATGTAGCAGGGGGTAATGCCCAGTTCTATTTGTTGGGCGGCGCGGTTGATGTCGGGGCTTATAAGTATGATTTGCACCATATCGGAGATGAGTGGATTTTGGAAAAGACGTCTCAACTTACGGATACGGCAATCTTAACCAAGAATACTTATTCGGCAATCAATTCGGTTTTTTTGGCACAAATGGAAACGATGAATAATCGTTTTGATGATTTACATTTGTATAAAGACAGTGGCTTTTGGATTAAAACCGGATGGCGTAACTTAAAACTCAATTTTAAAGACAGTACGGAAAGCGATGCGGATGTTACCACCATACAAGCCGGTTATGATATGAAAATTAAACAAGATTTGGTAGATGTGATGATGGTAGGTTTTTCGGCTGGATTTAGTGATTCCTTAATTGAATTTGACCGTAGCGGAAAGGCAAAAGGAGATACACTCAATGTTGGTCTGTATTCTTCTTTAATGACTCAAGATAAATATTTTTTGGATTTGATGGCCCATTATTCTTGGCATAGCCAAAAACTCAAAAGTTTCTTGCCGCATGGCGATGATGTCGACGGCAAATATGATGTGAACGGTTGGAGCGTCGGTGCCGAAATAGGGAAAAAACTCGACTTGGCAAATGGGTGGTTTGCCGAACCTCATTTGAAGTTGAAATATATTGATCTTGGTTCGATGGAGTATCGCACAACTCTTAATACCAGAATTAAAGGAAGAGGAGCGACCTCTTTGGAAGGGCGTGTGGGCGCGTCTGCCGGTTATACCTGGGATGATAAAGAAGTGTATGCCGAATTTAACTTGGTGGAAGAGTTTGACGGCAAAAGTAAAATTGATGTTGCCGGAGAAACGCTGCATGAAGATATTTCGGATACAATGTATGAGCTTGGCGCAGGTTTTAAGTTTCAACCAAGAGAAGATTTATATTCTTATGTGAGTGTTTCAACTCAATTGGGGGACAAAATAGAGGTGCCGATAGATGTGAATTTTGGTTTGAGGTATGAATTTTAGGTAAAATAATCCCCCTCAGAAGATTTTGAGGGGGATTTTTGATTATTTGGCTGGGATGATTTGGATAGAATCAACTTCAACTTTTGTGGGTTTGGTCCAGCTCTTATCGACTTCGCCTTGAATTTGAATTCTATCTTCAGGGCCTACGACCAGACCGTTCCAATCATCTTCGTCTATTTCAATTTTAATGGTGCCGGTTGCGTCTTTAAACATGTATTTTTCATGTCCGACTTGTGAGGTGATATTACCTTGCATGGTTACATAGGTTTCGTCGGGCAGATTTTCAATTTGGTTAACGGTGGTAATGGCTGTATTGCCGGTATTGCCGGTGAATCCGCCTTTCATTTGCGCTGAGGCAAGTGCGGCAAACGAACAAACCAATGCCGTTGTCAGAAATAAAACTTTTTTCATGGTTTTCTCCTTTGTTAAAGTTAACCCAAAATTTGACCCTATTACTTTACGATAAACTTTATTTTTGGGAAAGTTGTTTTTTTAATCTGGGTGCATATTTGCTGACCATATCTGCTTTAACCTCAACATCGGTCCAGCCATTGTGCACTTCGCCTTGAACCTCTACCAAATCTTTGGATGTGATGCTTTCGGCGTTCCAATCTTCATCATTGATAAGTAGCAAAATATTGCCGGACGAATCCTGAAAATTATAACTTTCATCGTCCAGCTTCTCGACAATATAACCTTGCATATTGACATAAGAGCCGTCTTCCATGGTTTTGACTTCGGCAACTTGATTGATGGTTTGATTATATTCACTATGCGCCGGCGACAAAAGACCGAAGGCGGCTATTGTTACCAAACTTATCATCACAAATTTAGACATCTTTCTTCTCCTTAATCAATACAGAAAAATGTAGTCCTTATTTGCGCAATTTAAATAGGAACGATTAAACCTTGGTTACATAATCTTTGTGCAACTTTTTGTGCCCGAATTTATCAAACATAATTTCGAGTTTGTTCCCCTCGGCGGCAACAACTTTGCCATAGCCGAAAGTGGGGTGATAAACTCTCATGCCGATTGTGGCATTGTTGGTGCTTCTGGGAGCATAATACTCCGGCTCTTTGACATAGCTGAAGCGATTGTTGTCATTATATTGCTTCGGTTGAGATATTTTTTTATTTTTATACCATCCGTTATAATTTGAGCTGGAATCATATTCATTATTATAGCGATTATAGGTATTTCCATAACCATTGGAATAAAAACTGTTGACGTTATTGCAAATTTCAATATTTGATGGCGGAAGTTCATTAATAAAACGAGACGGAATATTGTTTTGCCATTGACCGTAAATACGCCGATTTAGTGCCGTTAAAATATAGAGTTGTTGCTTGGCGCGCGTAATGGCCACATAAGCCAGACGGCGCTCTTCTTCCAGAGCTGAGGTGCCGCCCTCGTCCAAGCTCCTTTGATGTGGGAAAAGTCCTTCTTCCCAACCGGGTAAAAAGACAACATCAAACTCCAGACCTTTGGCGGAGTGAAGTGTTATCAACATCACTTTGTTGCTGTCTAAGGCGTCATCATTATCCATTACCAAGCTGACGTGCTCCAAAAATTCACCCATAGTTGGGTATTTTTCAGTATCGCCCATTACGGTAACCAATTCTTTTAAGTTCTCAAGACGTCCGTTGGCTTCCTCAGTGCCTTCTTGTTTGAGCATTTCGCGATAACCCGAATCTTCCAAAATTTGGTCGGCCAAATCATCGGGCGTGAGTGCGTTGAGGGCTTGGCGCCAGTGCTCAAAATGGCTCAAAAATTCACTCATGTTGGCTTTGGCCTTGCCTGTGATTAAGCCTTCGTTGACGGCTTTTTCAACAGCCATATAAAGCGAGATGCCGTTTGTGCGCGCAATGTCTTGGAATTTTTCTAAAGTTTTGGCACCGATGCTACGTGCCGGTTTGTTGATGATACGTTCTAAGGCCAAATCATCATGAGGTTGCAAAACAACGCGGAAATAAGCCAAAGCATCGCGGATTTCTTGACGCTCATAGAATTTCGGCCCGCCGATAACCTGATAAGGAATCGCCTCGGCAATGAATTTTTCTTCAAACTCGCGGGTTTGAAATGCGGTTCTGACCAAAACGGCCATTTGCGAATACTCATAGCCTTGGCGGCGTTTGGCTTCAATTTCATCTACCACATATTTGGCCTCGTCTTCACCGCTGTAAACGCTGATGACTTTGATTTTGGCATTATCACAATTTTTGGCGGGGCTGTTTTCGGCCACTTTAAGGGTTTTGCCTAAGCGCCCTTCGTTATGGCTAATTAAGGCCGAAGCAGCTGACAAAATATTGGCCGTAGAGCGGTAGTTGCGTTCCAAACGGATGGTCTTGCAGTCGCTGAAGTCTTTTTCAAAACGCAAGATGTTTTCAATCTCAGCCCCGCGCCAAGAATAAATGGATTGGTCGTCATCACCAACACAGCACAAATTGTGGTGCTTTTGCGATAATAAACGCAAAAATAAATATTGCGTAACGTTGGTGTCTTGATACTCATCCACCATAATGTATTTGAAACGATTTTGGTAGCCTTCCAAAACATCGGCATTGGAGAGCAAAATCGTTAGCGCATAGAGCAAAATATCACCGAAATCGACACAGTTCAATTCCAAGAGGCGTTGTTGGTAGCGTTGATAAACCTCGGTCAAAACATTGGATTTGTAGTCTTTTTGCAGTTTTTCGACCGTCAGACCTTTATCTTTCCAGCGTTGGATACGGTCAATAATGGCTTGTGGGGGATATTTTTTGTCATCCACCCCCATGGCTTCACAAATTTGCTTAACGACTCTTTTTTGGTCGTCGGTATCCAAAATGGTGAAGTTGGAGTGAAGACCGACCAATTCGGCATGAGCCCGCAAAATTTTGACGCAGATGCTATGAAATGTGCCAAGCCAAACCGAATTGGCAAGGTCGCCAATCATATTTTGCACACGCTCTTTCATTTCTTTGGCGGCACGATTGGTAAAGGTTACAACCAGACAATTCCAAGGGTTGGCTTTCATATTGGCCAAAATATAAGCCAGACGCGTGGTCAAAACCTTCGTTTTGCCCGTGCCGGCACCCGATAATACCAAAACCGGTCCTTCGGTGGTTTGTACTGCCAATTTTTGTTCCGGGTTTAGATTATCGAGCCAATCAAAATGAGGCATTAAGGCCGCGGTATTGTTATAAACCGGGGCAGTGTTTCCTTCTTCCAAATCAAATATATTATCCATTGTTTGTGACTTCTTGTTTTTTATCTGCTTGTATTTTTCATCTTTAGCCCATATATATATTATTATTGAAATGATTGCAAAGGAGTTTTTTGAATTATGCCTAGAACATTAAACGGAGAACTTATTACCGAAGCATCAAAAAAATTTCAGGCCGGCGACGATTTTTGGCATGAAGGTGCTTATGAAGAGGCGAGAAAGGCTTATTTGGAAGCGGCTGATTTGTACCACAAAAAACAAGATGTGGAAGGCGAAGCCTTTGTTTATTCTCGTCTGGGCGAACTGGAACTCAGTTTGGATAATTTTGAAGAGGCTGAAAGAGCTCTGAAAAACTCCACAGAGTTGGTGAAAGATTTTATTGACGGGCAAAATACTTACGGCGAATCTTTAATCAAACTCTCAAAAGTGCAAAGCAACAGCGGTAAGCTGGATAAGGCTTTTAAGACCATTCAGAAAGCCGAAGAGGTTACTTCCGCAATCGATAATAAAAATTTGTTGGGCGATGCCTATGAGCAAGAAGCCTATCTGCATTTGATGGAAAATCACGAAAAACAAGCTTTGGAGAAATATAAACTTGCGGCCGATTTGTTTGAACAAGACGGTACAACCTTGAAAGAGGCTGCGTCTTTGCGCGCAATGGCTCGGTTGGAAATGAAGTTTAAAAACTATGATAAAGCTCATGATTTGCTCGAAAAATGCCGCGATTTGTATCGGGAAAACGGCGATTTGCTCGGAGAGGCGAGCGCCTTGTCGGCAATCGGGTGTCTGCGCTATATTATTCGCGATATTCCCAATGCCAGAAAAGCCTTGATGAAGTCGGTTTATTTGTATGGTAAAGTTTCACATCATTATGCAGAGGCCGAGGCTTTGCTTTATTTGGCCAGAGTGGAAGCTTTTAATCGGGAGCAAGGTGATTTTGAACGCGCAAAAATGCACTATAAACGCTCAATTGAATTGTTTGATTTCTTAGAAAATGAGACCATGAAACAAGCAGTACTTAATGAATATCATGATTTCTTAAACAGAACTTCGATATTATAGAGAGGGTATAAATAATGGCTGATACAAAAGCAAAAATTATTGCATTAAAAAATTATTTGGAAACCAAAATTATTGGGCAAGAAGAGTTGGTCAGAAAGTTATTAATTACACTTTTGGCCGATGGGCATGCCTTGGTGGAAGGAGCTCCGGGTTTGGCCAAAACTAAGGCAATTAAAACTTTGTCGGAGTGTATCAGTGCCGGATTTAACCGAATCCAATTTACGCCTGACTTACTGCCGTCCGATATTACCGGAAGTGATATTTATGTGGCAGACAAAGGTGAATTCGAATTCAGAAAAGGTCCGGTGTTTGCCAATTTAGTTTTAGCCGATGAAATTAACCGTGCGCCAGCTAAAGTGCAATCCGCGCTCTTAGAGGCTATGGCCGAACGTCAGGTGAGCGTCGGCGGCAAAAGATATTTGTTGCCGGAGTTGTTTATGGTGATGGCAACGCAAAACCCGATTGAGCACGAAGGAACATATAATTTACCCGAAGCGCAACTTGACCGTTTCTTGATGTTTATTAAAATTGACCAACCGGATGCGGAATCCGAAAAGAAAATTTTACACCTTGTCAGAAGCGAAGTGGCTAAGTCGCCGAGTGAAAAATTTACGCCTTTGGCTATTGAAGATATTTTGGCAGCAAGAAAAGATGTTCTTAATGTTCATATGAGTGATGAAATTGAAGAATATTTGGTGCAATTGATTGTGGCGACCAGACATCCCGAAAAATATGATGCAAAACTGGCCGGACAGGTGATGTTTGGGGCCAGCCCGCGTGCTACAATCGCTCTTGACAGATGTGCCAAAATCAATGCTTGGATTGACGGACGCGATTTTGTGACGCCGGAGGATATTCATGCAGTTATTTATGATATTTTGCGCCACAGAATTATTTTGAGTTTTGAGGCGCAGGCTGAAGGCGTTACTACGGATAATATCATTACCTCACTTTTGAATGTGGTTCCGTTGCCGTAATATAAGCGTGAAAGATTGGAAAATATGAAACGCTTGAAACATATTACCAAATTTTTTACTTCCGTTGCTCCAGAGCTCGGAGGAGGTGGTTTATTTGCCAGTTTGGAGGAGTTGACTGAGCAAAGAAAATATGTTGCATATCTTCATCAACTGAGCCAAGTGAAAACCTTGTCGCATATGGCAGGTGATGTTAAGTCAGCTTTTAAGGGACGCGGCATGGAGTTGGAAGAAATCCGCAGCTATGCCTATGGTGATGATGTACGTGATATGGACTGGCGGGTAACGGCTCGTAAAGGACAACCTTTTACCAAACTTTATGCCGAAGAAAGAGACAGAGAAATTTATGTCTTACTTGATTTGTCACCCAGTATGGTGTTTGGAACAAAAAATGAGCTGAAATCCGTTGCTGCGGCCAAAATTGCAGCTTTGCTCGGTTGGATGAGTTTGGAAAATAAAGATCGTTTCGGTTGTTTGATTTTTGACGGAGAAGAAAATTTATTCTTTAAACCGCAAAACAGCAAAGCCAATATGATGGTGGTTTTGAAAAAAATAAGTGAAATCAGTAAAAAAATTTTGAAGCGAAATTCTTGGCCGCAAAATGCTCAAGATAAAGCCGTAAAATTGTTGCAATCCAATATTAAAAGTCAGGCGGTGGTGTTTGTGGTTTCGGATTTTTCTGATTTTGGTGAAAAAATGCGGAGAAGCTTAGCTACTTTAGCTAAAAAAGCACGCGTGTATGCCATAAATGTTTTTGATGTGTTGGAGGAAATGCCTCCTCAGGCCGGAGAATATATGGCTGAAAATAGCGGCGAACGCTTGGTATTTGATACCAAGTCAAAATATTTTCAGAAAGAGTATAAGGCCTATTTTAAAGATAAACGTGCTAAAATTAATGATTTTTGTAAACGCTTCGGAATTCGTTATTTGGAAATTAGAACCGATATTCCTTTGCATCAACAACTGAAAATCAGTTAATTTAATATGCGAGAAAACTTGACTTTTGTTCTTAAGAGTGATATTCGTAAACTTAAATTATTTTGTAACTATAATTTGAAAAGAGAAAAAATATGGTTAAATCTAATGAAAACAGTGCTTATAAAAGAGGGCAAGAATTGCTCGA
The DNA here is from genome assembly GCA_944393175.1 of uncultured Alphaproteobacteria bacterium. Lineage (GTDB taxonomy): Bacteria > Pseudomonadota > Alphaproteobacteria > RF32 > CAG-239 > Scatocola. Next base: position 57,416 of record CALXZH010000024.1, read on the forward strand.
TCAAGGCATGTATAAAGAAGCTATCGCTCAATTCGACGAAGCTATTGCCGAGCAGCCTAAATCTTGGAAGGCCTTAAATAGTAAAGGCTTTGCTTTTCAAAAAATGAGCAAATATACGGAAGCTGTCGAATGCTTTGATAAAGCTTTACAGCTCAATCCTGAGTCTGTCGAAGTCTTAAATAATAAAGGCGTTACTTTAAGTATGCGTGGGTTGTATAAAGACGCAATTGCCTGTTTTGATCAAGCTGTGGCTATCGACCAGACTTCATTAGAGGCTTTAAATGGTAAAGCTATTGCTTTACAACATATGTTCGCTTACAAAGAGGCTTTGGATGTTTTGGAACAAGCTATGAAAATTGACAGCAAACATCCGCAGACTTTATTGTCTATTGCCGTTACGTTACAAAAATTAAAACAATATGATCGCGCAATTTCATTCTTTAAAAAAGTTTTATCTAACGACAAAACCAATATTAAAGCTTGGAATGGCGTCGGTGTTACTTATCAATTGATGGGGGATAATAATTCCGCTCTCAAGTGTTTTACAAAAATTTTGAATATTGACAGTCATGAAATTCAGGCATGGATTAGTATCGGTTTCGTGTACCAAAAAATGCTTAAATTTAATGATGCTCTGAAATGTTATAAAAAAGCACAATCCTTAATTAATAACAATTATCATCACAAGCTTTATGACGGTTTGGCCAGTTGTTTGACCAAGCTATCTGAATTTGATCAGGCTATTGAGGTTTACAAACAAATTTTTCAAAGAGAAGAGGGAAAGAAAAAGTGGGATGCTCAGCGCTCGATTAAGTTTGTAAACAAGTTAAAACGCAAAAAAGCTATTGGTGCATTGCCTGAAATCGTACCATCCGGAAGTGCTAATCCAGCGACTTCCACAGCACCGAATAGTTCATCTACAGATAGTGGTGCAATGTAGTTTATATTTCAAAAAAAAGCTCTTTTTTAAGAGCTTTTTTTATGGTGTAAAGGATTGAGAACAATGCATTATATGCGTTTGCAAGAGAAATATTTTAATTTGGTAGAAAGTGGTATAAAAACAATTGAATTGCGTCTTTGTGACGAAAAAAGACAGCTTATTTGTGAGGGTGATATAATAGAATTTTCCAAAACAAATAATCCAATGCAGAAATGTCTCAAAAAAGTTAAAGCTCTTTATGCGGCGCGAGATTTCGAACAACTTTGCGAGAAGATAGATATTGCTAAAACCGGATTTCAAACCTCTGCAGAATTAGTACGTGTGTTAAATCAATTTTATTTAGCTGAAGAACAAGAAAAGTATGGCGTATTGGCAATAGAATTAGAATAAGTGCCTCTTGCAAAGAATTGAAAAAAAACAGAATCGTGATTATCTCCAAAATGTGTGATTATTTTGAGGAGATTAATTATGAAAACAGTCGTGAAATATATTTTTTATTTGGCATTACTCGCAGTGGTGTATATCGTTGCAAAAGGTGTTTGGGAGGGGAGCATTACCGATCAATCCACCGTATCACAAGTGGCCACAGATGTTAAAGATGGAGCGCAGAATATGGCTAACGGTGTTGTGCGTGAAGCCAAAAAATTTAATACACACGTAGATGAAGAAATGGAAAAAGATGTCAATGAGATGAAATCAGATGCAACGAAGTAGTCAAAAAAAACACCGCTTTCAAAGCGGTGTTTTTTTATTATTTTGATTTAGCTTGCAAATCTTTAATCAAGGCATCAATGCCGCCGGGATTGTTCTTGATATAGGCGGTGTATTCATTACGGGCTGAAATTGCTAAGCTGACGTTTTCAATAATGATGTCAACAATTTTGAATTTGTCGCCGGTTTGTTTAACTCTCCAAACTACTTTTGCCGGTTCTCCTTGCTCCATCGGAACAACGGAATTTACAAAAACTTGATTGGCTGATTTTGAAGGACTGGTGCCCTTAAAAATAAAGTTTTTACCTTTAAATTCATCAAAACGTTGAGACCATGTTTTAATATTTAAAGCACGATACGCTTCAATAAAATCGGTTCTTTGTTGCGGCGTTGCTGTTCTCCAATAACGCCCCAAAACAAATTGGCCAATGAAATCCAAATCTAAGGCATTATTAAAAAGTTTTTTGAAGCGGGCATCTTTTTCGGCTTGCGGAATGTTGGCATTGATTATATCTTTAATGCCGTTGTCGGTTACTTGTATTACAAATGTTTCTGCCTTTTGCGCATCTACGGCAGCTTGTGCAGCAGTCGTGTGCATAAATAAAGCTAAAGCCAAAATCATAAGGAAGTTTTTTTTCATTAGTCATTACTCCAGTAGACGTTATTGGTTTTCCATTTCGTTGTAAATTTCATCTTCATCTTCAACGCCAAAGTCAAAGTCATAAGCGGCTTGAGCATTGCTTTCGGTGTCATTGTAACACCCGCTTTGACCACGGTTTTGCAGATATGCCGAACGCATTGCCGCATAGAAGTCAACCGAATTGCGCTCTAAATCGTTCCAAATATCCATCACAGATTCACGGGTAGCCACACCAGAAACAACGGCGTAAGAATAGGTGACTTTATCGTGTACATTGGCATCATTATAAGTTGCCCAATATAATGGGTTGAAGGCGGAATCAAGTGCTAAGGAAACAGCCGCACGCGGTGTGCTCGGACCAAAAATCGGCAAAATCAGGTACGGACCGTCTTTTACACACCATTTGGCCAAAGTCGAATCAAAACCGGCTTGCTTACGCGGAAAACCCCAGCCTTCGGCAACATCATACATGCCGGCTAAGCCCAGAGTGGAGTTTACGGCAAAGCGGAAAAGGCTTATTCCGCTGTCCTTAAACTCACCTTGCAGAAGATTATTGGTGGCATAAAGCGGTTCTTTTAAGTTGGCAAGAGCGGTGTTGACGCGTCTGCGAATATAAGGGGTGGTAATATCACGATAGCCTTCAGCCAAGGGTTTTAGAATATATTTATCAAATTCATAGTTGAACTTGAACATTGCACGGTTATACGCTTCAAGGGTATCGGTTTGATCGTGTTCATCGGTGACTGAACGGGAAGTAGTACATGAGGTTGTTGTTACCATCATAAAAGACAGCAGTACCACAAACAAAACTTTTTTCTGCACGGAATTTCCTTTCTTGGCAGTTTTTCAAGTTAATAATTGTCCAAAATATAACATTATTTTTTTTGAAATCAATAGATTTATTATTAAATGGTTAATAGTTTGAAATGTATATTAGGTAAGTTGTAGGAGAAAAAATATGTTTGTTGCTCATATTTCGGATTTGCATATCGGCGATAGAACCAAAAATGGAACTCAAAATTTGCAGAAAATGGTCGATGTCCTCAATCATTTTAATCTGGATTTTGACTGCGTTATCGTGACGGGAGATATTGTGCACGGCAGTTCTAAACAAGATTACAAAGTTGCATTTGAGCTCCTTAATCAACTCAAATATCCTTATTTTGTAATTACGGGCAACAAAGACGGAACGCAAAATCTTCAAGAAGCATTAGAACTTTATTGCCCCGGTCATCCCCGAGGAGAAGATGGGCTCGGTCTGCAATATGAGGTTGATGATTTTGCAGTGAAAATCTTAGCGCTTGATACATATCAAACAGGTGTGATGAACGGTGAGCTAAGTGTCAAAAAATTAGCCTGGTTGGAGCAAAAGCTCAAAAAAAATACTGAACAACATGAGCCAAAGCCGGTCATGATTTTGGTGCATCAATTCCCGTTTGATTGGCGTTCTCACACTTTCGATAACAAGAGGCCAAGCTGGTATGAGGATTTTAAGATGATTGTCAGCCAATACGAATCGTCTATAAAGCTCGTAGCTTGCGGTCATTTGCATAATCCCGTGTCAGGCAATATTGACGGCGTACCCGTAGTGGTGGCTCCGAGTGTGAATTGGCGGGCGAAATATGATTTTACACCGGTACAAGATATTGTGGCTGATAAGACGTCTTTAGGCTTTTATGTGCACCAAATTGATAAAAATCAGGTGATTTCTTGTTTGGTAACCTTTCCGCTCTGATTTTGTTACAAAGACGTAACCTTTTGTGTTTTGCTTTTAGAAAATAATTGTCTTAGTATCACTTTCAGTTAAAAACTTTATGAAGGATAATAAAATGACTAGTAAACCAGCAAAACCATTAAATTTGTTTGACTGTGCTACAACTCAAAAAGTTATCGGTCAAGAAAAATTCTTGGATGCTTTTAAGACTATTTTGAATCACGGTGGATATGCCCAAGGTCCGGAAACTCGTGAGTTAGACCAAAAATTGGCTGAATATTCCGGCACTAAATTTGCAGCTACCTGCGGTTCAGGTACAGATGCTTTGACCTTGGCTTTGATGGCTTGGGGTGTAAAACCGGGCGATGCCGTATTTGTTTCTTCTTTCACATTCGTTGCTTCGGCCGAAGCTCCGGTTTTGCTCGGCGCTACTCCGATTTTTGTTGATTCTGATCCTGAAACCTACAATATGAATCCGAAAGATTTGGAAAAAGCTATCGAAGAAGTTAAAAAAGAAGGAAAACTTAATTTGAAGGCCGTTGTCGCCGTTGATATTTTCGGTTCTCCTTGTGATTATGATGCAATTCTTGAAATTGCTCACAAAAACGGTATGAAAGTTTTGTCTGACTCTTGCCAATCTTACGGCTCTGTTTATAAAGGCAAAAAAGCTGGTTCTATTGCCGATATGTCTGCTACTTCTTTCTATCCGACAAAACCGTTGGCTGCTTATGGTGATGGCGGTGCCGTATTTACCAATTCCGAAGAAGAAAATGAATTGGTTAAATCTTGCCGTGTTCACGGTATGAGCCCTGAAGATCACTATGATAATGTTCGCTTGGGTATTACAGGTCGTATGAACTCTTTCCAAGCTGCCGTTTTGTTGCAAAAATTGAAGGTATTTGATCAAGAGCTCAAAGACAGATATCGTGTTGCCAGCCGTTATGACAATGAATTGGATAGCTATTTTGGCAAACAACGCATTTTGGATAACTGCCGTTCTGCATACGCTTTGTACACCATTAACTGTGAAGACCGTGATGAATTGATGGCCTTCTTAAAAGAAAACGGTATTCCTTGCGGTGCTTATTATCCGCGTCCGGTTCACACACAAACTGCTTATGCTAAGTGGAACACTCGTTCTTTGCCGGTTTGTGAAAAACTTTCTAAGAGTGTCTTGTCTATCCCGATGACACCGTATCTGGATAATGAAGATTTGGATTATGTCATCTCGAAGATGAACGAATTTGCTCAAATGAAAAAAAGCAAAGCCGCTTAATTGATTTGAGTGTAAAAAAACCTCCGCTTTTGAGCGGAGGTTTTTTTTATGTTCTATCGGCGTTTGGGAGTTTTATAGAAAAACTCATAAATATTGAGATAAATCACACACTGAATGACCGTAAACAAGGCGCTGAAAAAAGCACGCAAAAACCATGAGTTGGCAGAAAGCAAAAATATGGCAAAAGGCAGTAAGCCATAAATGATAAAACAGATAAAGAATATGCGCCAATAGTTATCTTTGGCGTGGAAAAAGGTGAGGGTGATGGAGGCATTGCGTCCAATAACTGCTGATACCCAAGCCAAAGCCGGAATATAAAATAACACTGTTAAAAGCAGGAACATGGCGCCGTATAAAGCGTAACGAAATGTTTGGGAGGTGATAAAATTGGCCCAAAAATTCTTGATGTGTGGAAAAATCTCCAGCGGGGTGAGCAGCCATAAGCCGAAAAGTAACAGCATTTTTAGAAACATCAGACAAGCAAAAGCCAAAAGTGAAATGGTAATGGCTCTTATTAAAGCATTAATAAATTCGGCTTTTTTTATGAGAGGACGACGTTTGAAATAAACACGGACAAAACAAAAGTAAAAAATATAGGTATAGATGATATAAATAAGACCGCCTAAAGGATTGTCCATGAGATTGAAACCACCTAAAAGGTATATCCCCACAAAAGAGAGCAGAAAAAAAATGCTGAGACTTGCAAGGTGGTGCTTGATATGCAAATAGCTATGATAAAAGATAGAAAAAATCGGCAAATGTTTCGTCATGATTGACCTCACAACAGTTAGATATATATTCTTACTCTAGCCGATTTTTTAGAAAAATAAACCCCTAATTTAGAAAAAACAAAACCTCCTTTTCAAAAGGAGGTTTTGTTTGCTTGGTTTATTTGCCGGCTTTTTTCTTTTCAATAAATTGCTCAAGCCAGTGAATATTATATTGACCATCAATATATTCGGCTTGGGAAATAATCTCTTGATGCAGAGGAATCGTTGTCTTGACACCTTCAATGACAAATTCTTCCAAAGCACGACGTAACCGCATGAGTGCGGCATTACGGGTTTTGCCGTGAACAATCAACTTGGCAATCATACTGTCATAAAACGGCGGTATGGTATAGCCGGAGTAAATTTCAGAATCAACACGGATGCCTAGGCCTCCGGGAGCATGCCACTCGGTGATTTTTCCGGGGCAGGGAACAAAAGTTTCCGGATCTTCGGCATTGATACGGCACTCAATGGCATGACCATGGAAGGTGATGTCATCTTGTGTGTAGCCAAGTTCAGCTCCGCTGGCAATGCGAATCTGCTCTTTAACAATATCAATACCGGTAATGGCTTCGGTAATCGGGTGTTCTACTTGCAGACGTGTGTTCATTTCCATAAAATAGAAACGGCCGTCTTCATATAAAAATTCCAGAGTTCCGGCGTTGGTATAACCGATTTTTTCGATGGCTTTGCGGACAATTTCACCGATTTCGCGGCGTTGCTGGTTGTTCAAAGCCGGAGAAGGGCATTCTTCAATAACCTTTTGGTTGCTGCGTTGGATGGAACAGTCGCGTTCGCCCAAGTGAACAACGTGTCCGTATTTATCGGCCAAAATTTGCATTTCGATATGACGCGGTTTTTGCAAATATTTTTCCATATAAACCACATCACTGGTGAAAGCAGCTTTGGCTTCGGCACGAGCCATGGTGTAGGCTTCTTTAATTTCTTCGTCATTAAAGGCAATTTTCATACCTTTGCCGCCACCGCCGGCGGTTGCTTTAACAATTACCGGATAACCGATTTTATGGGCCCACTCAATGGCCATGTCCACACTCTCAAGTGCCGGAGAGCCCGGTGTTACCGGAATGCCTGCTTCTTGTGCAACTTTACGTGCGGTAATTTTATCGCCCATCAGGCGCATTTGGTCGGCGCTCGGGCCGATAAATGTGATGCCGTGTCTTTCAACCATTTCGGCAAAGTCGGCATTTTCAGATAGAAAACCGAATCCGGGGTGGATGGCATCGGCTCCCGTGATGAGTGCAGCGGAAATAATTGCCGGCTTGTTAAGGTAAGAATCGGCTGAACGGGCAGGTCCGATGCAGACAGCTTCATCAGCTAAACGAACATGCATCGCATCGGCATCAGCCTCAGAGTGTACGGCAACCGTACGAATACCCATTTCGCGACAAGCACGATGAATTCTCAGGGCTACTTCTCCACGGTTGGCAATCAGTACTTTTTCAAACATATATTTATCCTAGAAATGTTATTCAATAACGATTAACGGTTCACCATATTCAACCGGGTCGCCGCCTGAAACCAAAATCTTGGTTACTTTACCTGCCGTGTGGGCTTTTACGGGGTTAAAGGTCTTCATGGCTTCAATTAAGCAAACCGTGTCACCGACATTTACACTGTCGCCGACTTTAACATAGTCCGGAGAGTTCGGATCGCTGGAGAGGTAAACAACGCCAACCATCGGAGATTTTACGCAACCCGGAAGTTTGGCATAATCTTCTTCGGATACCGGAGCAGGTGTCGCAGGCGCTGCAGGTGCTGCAGGCGCAACTGCCGGTGCGGCAACAGGAGCGGCAATAACGGGAGCCGGAGCTGAAACCATCGGTGCGGCATGCGGTAATTCTCTGGTTAAACAGATGCGGCAGCCTTCATCTTCATATTCAAGCTCGGTCAGGTTGCTTTTATCCAAGATTTCAGCTAATTTGCTGATTACTTTTGTATCTAATGGATTAGACATATTGTTATTCTCTCTTTCTTAATAAAAGTTATTATTCCTAGCTGCATTTTTACCGCTTATTTTTCATAAAAACAACAAAAATCTTCTTTTTTTACCAAAATTGAGCAAAAAATAGCCCATTTTTGCTAAAAAATGCTCATTTTTTAATCATATATAAAAAATATGGAAATCGGTTGTGGGAATACTATCTCACAGTTTGCTTGGCATAAGATATGCATTATTTATAACAGGCTTTTATGGGAAAGGAGAATAATATGGAAAATTATTTATGGCTTATTTATGCGTTGTTATCGGCAGTATGTGCCGCTTTGGTCAGTGTGTGCGGAAAAATCGGGTTGCAAGGATTAGATGCAAATACAGCTACCGTTATTCGGGCGGTGATTATGGCGTTGTTTTTGGTTTGTGTAATGTTGGTACAACAAAATTTCAGCCATGTCAGCGGCATTTTGTCTGACAAAAAAGCCATGCTTTGGATTGCTATCAGCGGTATTGCCGGAGCATTGTCTTGGTTGTTTTATTTTGTGGCTTTGAAATACGGAAAAGTCTCGCAGGTGGCACCGGTGGATAAGTTAAGCGTGGTTTTAGCAACAATCATTGCCGTGGCTTTTTTGCACGAAACCGTTTCTTGGCTGAGCGCCGGAGGAATTGCGTTGATTACGGTCGGAATTATTTGTGTGGCCCTTGGATAAAATGGCACAAAATTTGCATATAACTTCTTAAAGATTAACTTTGTGAGGATTCTTGATATGGCTTTAAGCAGTTTTACTCCTTCGGTTACCGGTATGACGGCGCAAGCTCATGCTATGGAAACCGTCAGTACAAATATTGCCAATATGCGTACCGTCGGTTATAAACCGAATGAAACCTTATTTAGTACACTGTTGGGAAGAAGCTCAAATTACAGCAATACAGTTGATGAGTTGAGTTCAAGCCATGTCGGTGTAAACGGCGTGAATTATTATGACAGAACACTGATTAATTCGCAAGGATCAATCACTGCTACGGGAAATAATTATGATGTCGCCATAAATGGTGAAAATGCCTTTTTTGAGGTTAAAAGCGTCGTCGGGGGTGATGTTTTTTATACCCGTGCCGGTGATTTTACGACCATGACGCAAGACGGTACAACTTATTTGGTAACGGGAAGCGGCTATAAGGTCCAAGGCTTTCCGGCTACGGAAGATGGCTTTGGCGGTTCAACCGAAGATATTGAAATCTTATATCAAGAAAAAGTGCCGTCTACGCCAACGACTAAAGCTTCCGTTATTGCAAATGTGCCGGCTGACGGGGTAGATACCAGCAGTTATGGTGTTACCGTCTATGGGCCGAATAATGACGGACGTACCATGAATATGCTCTTTTCCAAAGTGGAAGGAAAAATAAATACTTGGGAAATTACTTTTTCAATTGAAGATGGTAGTGTTACCGGTGGTCCGATTGAAGCTGTTTTTGATTCTGATGCGCAGTTGATTAGCCCGAAAAATTTTGATATTACGGTTGATTGGGATGATGGATCATCAAATACCGTGGCTATGGATATTTCCAAAATGACGCAATATGCTGGTAGTTCGGGAATTACCAAAGTAGAACAAGACGGTTCGCCGAGCGGTAATTTTATCAAAAGTTTTATTGACGATAACGGTATTGTAAAAGCTTCTTACAGCAATGGTAAAGAAATTGCTTTTGCAAAGTTGGCTTTGGTCGGTTTTGAGTCTCCGGATAATTTAACACCAATTAATAATACCATGTTTGAGGCAAACGGAGATACGGGCGAAAGTCATTATGTTAACGGTGCAGATAAAAATATAACCGGACTTTTGCAGCCTCAGGCTGTCGAAGCTTCAGCCGTGAATGTGGAAAGCGAATTTTCTAAAATGATTGTGGTACAGCGTGCCTATACTTTAAATACGCAGTCATTCAGTGCAAATAATGAAATGTTGCAAACAATCGTTAATTTAAAATCTTAAATTTCACTCTCTTTAGGAAAAAAAAGCGTGAAAGTCATTGACTTCCACGCTTTTTTTTGTGTATCTTGAATAAGTCATATTATCAGAGGAGACATAGCGGTGCCCGAGTATGATGAAACATTCTTAAATTTAAGATTTATGACTACTTTTGCTTCAATGGCCGCTAAACTTGCCGGAAAAACAAAATCTTTTGTAAAATCACATCCGCTGTTTTCGGCTTATGTTAATAGTTTTGCAGATGTTTATCCCGCTTTGGAAAATTTGGCGCTTTCGGCAAATATTGATTTTAATCTTAATCTTTATCTTCCAAAAGTCGATAAAAATTGCACCTATGATAAGGTTAATGCATTTTTTTCTGTGGCTCCGGAACTTGCTCAAAAGTTATCAGCAAAATTTCCGCATGTTTATCCTTGGTATGAGTTTGGAAATTCAGAGCAATTATATGCCGCAAAAGTTAATGTCGATGAATCGTCCGATAAAGTTACAAATAAGTATTGGATGAATGCCACGCTTAAATTGGCTAATACAGAAATCTTATTGCGCAAATACAACTTGAAATATTATTTGTTTGAAAGTATTGATGAGGCGCTTTTACCTGAAAAGTTAGCACAGTTGGTACAAGCGCATCTCTATGAAAAAAATTTGAAATGTGACGATACGGACGTTGCTCAAATTTTATATGAAGTTGGTCATAATTTTTTGATGAATCATGCCAAAGTCACTTTGCCTGATTTATCGGAAACGGTTGGCGTTCAGTTAGCTAAAAAATACCAAGTGTCGGAAAATCTTACAGCTCATGCAACTTGGAAAAAAAGTATGGAACAGTTGCATTCCATTATTAGTTCTTCCCAGAAAAAAGATGCGTTTTTTAATCTTTATGAAAGGTATTTGGAAAGACATAGAAAGGGTTTTGCCGATGCTTTGAGTGATAAAGATATGTTAGAAAAAATTGTTGCCGGAAATAAAATTGTATTTCCATCTGAAACAGAATTGAACAATTATAACGTCTCTCATTTGGAAAAAGTGAAGCAATATGAAGAAAATGGTCGTGTTTTTGAAAAAGAGTGTGCTTTGCAAATTACTTCTGTTCTGAGTATGGTTTCTGCTCAATTATATCGTAAATCTTCCGGTGTGTATGATGCCGTACTTGGGGAAAGTTTTTCTGCATTCGATACCATGCAAAGCTCCCTAAAGAAAAATATTCCATTTGATTTTTTTGATGCGGTTACAAAAGTTGCCCGATTGGGGAAGCAATCGCAAAATCAAAATACTCATCCGTTTATTTGTGATGATAAAACGCTTTTAATACTTAAAGAAAAAGAACATTTAACAGATGTCGATAAGAGTATTTTGTTTGCACAATTAGATGCTTTTATTGAGAATTATGCCGCTTTCAGAAAAAATGAGAAAAATACTTTCAATCAAACATTTGAAAATGTTTTAGACGATATTTCACTTAGAAAATCTTGTTTACCTAAGCTAAACCTACTTTCCTTAATGAAATGGTCGTATAATGAGCAAATTGCAGAACAAAATTTCAATCAAATTCAAAATAAGCAAGATATTGCGTCCAGGCTGGAACACTTGCATCATCATAAATTTGACTATTTAGTGGATTATTTAGATACGGCAAAAAATATTTTTCCGGAATGTGCACACATTAATTCGCTTGAGAAAGCCGCTGAAATTGATAAAAATGTGTGTGTTAAAATCTTAATTCCTTTTTATTGCGGACAGTCTACTCAAATAAATCACAGCCAACAGCAGAATTTTTTTGAAAAATTGTTCTATGATTATGCTCGTTCCGTGTTCCCTCAGCATAAAGCTATATACAAAATGTTAGAGAGCAAAACAGTACCGCAGGGGAAAGAAGGGCAAAAAATTTTTGGTTTAGGAAAAAAAATAAAAGATTTGCAATTTAATTTGCAAAAAAAATCTTATTTGTTTTCAGTATTGAAACAGGTGGATAATTCACTTGAAAATGAGAAAAATGTATATTCTAACTACTTGAAAATAAAAAATAATAAGGTTGATGTATTATCCATGAATCAAATGCAAAATTTGGTATTGTCTGTTTGGAAAGAAAGAAAAAAATAAAAATTTTTTTGTGGTATATATCATTTTTAGCTGGACAAGCCCAAAAATATGTTTTATAAGCTTTCTCGTTGAGCGTTGCTCGGGTAGCTCAGTTGGTAGAGCAGAGGACTGAAAATCCTCGTGTCGGCGGTTCAATCCCGTCCCCGAGCACCATCTAAAAGCCTTGGTTTTCCAAGGCTTTTTTTGTATTCAGTTCATGGCGTTTTTCTTGATGCATTCAACCAGTAAGCAAATAGTAAGCACTTCTATAGTAAATTCTTATAAGTTTGTGTAAGATTTGTTTAAATACAAAAGCAGACAATCCTTTCTTCTGTGTTTATATATAGGCTGTTACTTTCTACTCTTTTTATGAAATCTTCATCTGTTTCCTCCTCTGATTTATATTCGTCAAAATTACCCCAATCGCCATTGATGATTGCATTATCTACGACAATATCTGGACGATTATTCTCGGAAATTCCACATTCACGGATTAAATCGCAAAAATAGTCCCATAAACAATCGGGAATATGCCAATTGTAATGAGATTCTACAAAATTGCGTCGATTATCTAATAAATCAATATAATCATCGACGTCTAACTCAATTTTTATGGTATTATTTGTCATTATCTTTTCCTTTAAGAATAACAGTTGAATAGACAATGTTTTTTTCAAAACATCACTAATCACTTGAAAAATTGGAAAAGCAAACGAATTTTCGTGTTCTAGGATAACATTAAAATGCGGTAACTTGTTGATTTTTCATGTATAAGTTTTGTTTAAGTGTTATTTTTGTCTTGTATGTATATATAAGTTAAAAAGTTACAGAGTAATTTTGAGATTGAAGAGAAATATATTTATTGGCTTTCTATAAGTAAGGTAAAGAAAAATAACGTATTAAAAAAGTATTACATCCCCCATAGTTCCCAAAATAGGGGGAGTATGTATATGGCTAAAATCTATATATGACCTTAATAGCATGTGATTATCATTTTAGAGTATTTACATCTATAACTCAACTTGATGTTTTATTAATTTATATTTTACTATTGTGAGATATCTTTTATAGCCTAGATGTTTTTATGGAAAGGAAGAAACATGAAGAAAGTTTTAGTTGTTTGGGCTGGTATGTTGGGATTATCAGCTTGTGTAACTCATGTTGATGTTGCTTACCAGCAACAAGGAAGTAATTGCTTGTATTCAGAAAAAGTTTCAGGTGAAGGTCTTTTTGGCAGAGATAGAGTATTGGAAAAAACGATATCTTATGAAGCAACACAATGTTCTCAAGTTATTGCCAGTGATTTAAAAAATAACAATAATAAGGATCAATCAATTGTGACCACTACAGGCTTTTTTGATGATAGTCCGGTAGTTGCTAGAGCTGTTAAGTAGTTACAGTTATGCTATGACACATCATAGAGAAGGTGCTTTGTTAGCGCCTTCTTTTTTTATGTCAATATGTTATGGTGTATATTTCTTGTCCATCTCTTTAATATATAGAGAGATGGACAGAGAAAGAAAAATAATCCTTGATTTTGAGAAGTATTATCGCTAACATTTTGTTAGCTAATATTTTATTAGTTAGTGCCTGAAGAGGTGCGGAGCTTTCATCGGCTCCTACTACATTCGGTGTTAGGGATAACATCGTTAATTGTTATTATAACAATAATATCCCCGACTATGGCTCAATGGTCGGGGAGCTTTTAGCATATGTTCAGAAATCATATTTCTGTCTTTGAAAGAATGTGGTTTTAAAAGCTATAAGAATCATTTAATGTAGTATGATTGATGAACTCTCCGACCACCTTCTAAACAGGTGGTTTTTCTTTTAGATTTTGGAGAGGTATTTCATGAATTCTTTGGTTCAGCTAGTGAAACATTCATTGAATGATGTTAATTCTACAAAAAATATTGATGTAATAAATGTAACAACTCGTTCAACACTATTACACGCAAAACATGTAAATAAATTTGAAAATCAATCAGATCAAACAAGTGAAATACAACAAATAGATAGCAATGTAGAGCATCCAATGCAATATCACATATCGCAAGGTACTATGATTTTGTATTTGCTATTTTTGGGTATAATAGGTGCTATTATATTTTATTTTATATTTCGAAAAGATAAGCATGATATGAAAGAAGTTAAAATGTTGAAAAATAAAAAATTTTCTATTTACAATCCTGCATTTGGCAATTTATTATTTTGTTCTGGTAGAATAAATCGTTTACATTATTTTATCTATACACTTATTTTATCTGTGTTTTTTATGTTTCTGGTTTGGGGAATGATTTCCCTCAAAATAGATCCTGAATCCATTTTATACACCGTAATTATTTTACGGTGGGTGGTTGGTCTCCCTCTTGTGTCCAAAAGATGCCATGATATTAATGTCAGTGTAAGTTATTATATTATGTATTCTATATTTTGCTGCTTACTCTCTTTGTTTTCAGCAGATGAGTTTAGTCAGATTGTAACGTTTTTAATTAGAGGAGTTGATACTATAATTGCATTAATATTGTTGTTTAAGAAAGGAACTAATGGCAATAATAGATTTGGTATTTCCCCTTTGAAGACTAAGGAGAAAAAAAATGACTAGAAAATTTAAATATAGCCTTTGTGGCTTTGTTATATTTATAATTCTTGCCGTTTCTGCTTGTATATGCACGAATAATCAAGATGAGCTTATTCAGGATGATAAAGTTGCTTTTTCTCCTTCTAAAGAGTGTGAAAATACAATTATTAGCCTTATAAAACATTCTGAGAAAATTGATATAGTCGTGTTTGATATTAATAATGATAATATTGTTGAGGCTTTGCAGAAAGCTGAAAAACAAGGTAAAAAAATCAGAATACTTACGGATAAAAGACAAGCAGCGACTAAAGCCTCTAAAGTTATAGATTTGTATAAAGCTGGGATTAATATTCGTGTAAATTCAAAGAACAAAATTGAACATAACAAATTTGCGGTATTTGATAATAAGTATGTGATTACAGGTTCTTATAATTGGACTAATCCGGCAAGTGAGAGAAATAGTGAAAATTGCCTTCTTTCTGTGGAAAATGAAGATATTATAGAAGATTATAATAATCGTTTTGAGTATTTGTGGCAGATAAATACAAAGAAAAAATCTGAGGCGTGGTTCCACAAAAAATTAAATCAAAAACAATATAATAATCGTAAATATATTACCAAACAGCAGCAAAAAAAGATAGAAAAGGTCTTAGATGATAGTATTCAGACCTTTTCGGCTAAGGGTGGCGCGGTTATTGTTTTAGATGCAGATAGTTCTCAAGTGCTATCGATGACTTCTATCCATAAAGGGGAGGGTGTTGTTGATTATATTGCGGATTATACATACCAACTTGGTTCGATTTATATGCCGTTTACAGTTGCTTTGGGTATAAAACAAAATGTTGTTTCAAATACGACGGAATTTGATGTTTCTAAGCCTTTGAATGTTCAAGGGTATAACATTTCAGACGTTAATCCTCTAAAAGTTGATAAAATTACTCTGCAAGATGTGTTGTCTAAAAGTTCTAACATTGCGACTGCACAAATTGCTACGGATATAACGCCTAAACAACATAATAAATTTTTAAAATCTTTAGGTTTGGGAGAACCGATTGTTTTAGAAAATTTGCATACAGCTAAGCCGATTTTACCGGATTTAGATGATGAAATTACTATAGCCAATTTGGGATATGGTTTTGGTATTTATGCAACGCCATTACATGTGGCAGCAGCTTATGCAGCTTTGGTCAATGGCGGTCAATATCATGCCCTATATCTCAAAAAATCTGAAAAAACGGATGGTAAACAAGTTATTCCTTCCCAAATATCGAAAGAAATGCGTGAATATTTACGTCAAGTCGTTACAAATGGTTCGGCAAGAAAAGCTAATCTTTCGTATGTAGATGTTATGGCAAAGACAGGAACTGTGTCTAAAATGATTGATGGAAAGTATCATGACAATATTGTTATAACTCATGTTGTGGGAAATTTTGAATATAATGGTATGCACTATGTTGTATATGTTTTACTTGATGAACCGCAACCGACAAAACAAACTTATGGGTTTGTAACGTCAGGTTGGAATGCGGTTCCGACGATGGCTCAAATTATTAATATCATAGCAAAAAAATCTTAAAACATACATCGAGTAACACAAAATAATTATATGCCTGTCCAATATATTATATATATAAATATTGGACAGGCTATATTATATGTTATTTTTCAGCTTTCAGAATGTTGCCGATAGTTGATTTGGAAATTCCTGTTGTATTAGCAATTTCTCTATAGCTTGCACCTTGTTCATGCAATGTTTTTACGATAGAATAAGTATCAACCCAAGCAATACCTCCGTCCGTAGTATCTACTAAATCAATATTAAAATTTGAAATGTCTTTGCTCGAAAGGTTACGGTTCTTTTCAAATTTTAAACGACATCTACCGCCGTAAATCGCATATTCGTCTGATATATCTGAATAGTTTTCTTCAGCTTCTTCTGTTTTGGTGAGCTTTTTCTTGTTTGGTGTCGTGACTTCAAGATTAATCACTGTATCTAGTATATCTTCTCTTTTAGATATTCCTCTTTGGCCACCTCTCTTTCCAGAATGATGAACTAATAATACAGCAATTCCTTGTTTCCTTAGCTCCATTAGCCACTCTTGAATTATAAGCCAAGCATTCCCGTCTAATTCATCTATCTTAGTTAAAGATGATATATTATCTAAGATAACAAATTTTATATTTTCGTTGAAAATAATATCATTAATATTTTTTTGCATTAAACCATACGCAATATCAATTGAGGTAAATGGTTGTAAATCCGCTGAAAAAATATGCAAGTTGTCCATTGCATTCACTTCTGTATCAAAATTTTTAGCTATTTTTGAAAAGCGTTCTTGAAGTAAGTTTGCTTGCATTTCCCCATCAATATATAACACATTTGAAGGTTTATAGGCTTTCCAACGTAAGAATTTACTTCCAGTTGCAATTGCGTAAGCTAAAGACATAGCAAAAAAGCTTTTTCCTACTCCTCTATAAGCATGTAACATTGTTAGACTTTTAGCGTGAATAATCGGATCAAGTAGCATTTCTGGCTTAGGCAAATTCAATTGCATAAAATTCTTTAAGTTAAATATTTTACAAGGATTTTTATTCTCTTGATTATTTGTAATATTTATATTATTGTCGTTTGCAGGATTGGTTGATAAATCAATCGTTTGTTCTACTCCGTCTTGTTCCAGCAAGGCGGAATTTTTTATATCCATATTATCTTCCATAGTTTATCTCCTTTTTTGAATATTCAGAAGTTGATGTTACTTTAGAGGTTTGCGAATCTAACCAATCTAAAACGTCTTGCTTTTTGTATAGTCGCTTGTTTCCCAATTTTATATAAGGGATACCACCGCCTGATACAGCTTTGCAGTTAAACCATGAGATTGATTTGTTGAGATATGCAGCAACAATTTTTGTTGGCAACAATGCATCTGCCGGAGCAGATAGAAAATTATTTAAATTATTATTCAAATCTTTTTCCTTTCTTTAAAAGGTTACAGTTTCAATCAACTGCATTCAAAGAATTAGGAAAAATCTTTAGAGAAGTATAGTCCTCAACTTAGATGATGTTGTACCCTACTGGGTAAATGTACAAACTTTTATTGAATATTCTTTTTCTTCTTGGGATATAACATTCTTCGAATCGATAAAGAATAGTCTGAATTGCACCAATTATATGCTATTTCTTTTGCATATTCCTGAAGTTTTTTTATATTTTCTTCTTTATTGGCAAAATGATTTATGGTTAATTTTTTATTCAAGTTTTTTTGCTGTTCAAATAAATCCTTGGTATATTTCTTTAGTCTCTCATGCTTGTCGTTTTTGGCTTTTACTCCTGCGTTGCTTATTTCGAGCTGTCTTTCTTGTAATATTTGTTTAGCCAGTTCTGCATCGGTATATTTGAGATGTTTGATACAAATATCAAATCCATTAGAAAATACTAAGAAGGCAAGGTATAATCCGTCTTTGTTATTTTGAAGTCCTGTATATATATTGTGTAGCTTTTGTTGTAGAACTGTCAGTTCTTTATTGGGATAAACTTTATTACCTTTCCAAAAATCAACTACTGTCTTTATGGTTAAATTTTTTTCTTCTTTTTCTAGCAAAAATACAGAAATATTGATTAAATTTATGAATAATGAGCTTGTTGCATAATTATCAGCCCCAAACCCCGTTAAATTATAAAAATATTCGCTGGGATCTAATATAAAATAATCCTGATTAAGATTATAAGCATCGGTTATCAATAATTCATAAATTTCTCTGATTTCTTGTCTTTTCATAAAATAACCTTCTCTGTGTTATACTATTTTATTAAATATGTTTACCACATTATTGGTTTCATTTTCTTTAACTCCGGCTTGTTTTAGTATGTAATCTTCTATAAGTTGCATTGGCTTACGCAAGGTTTCAGTTTCAAATTGGATATATCCTGCGGTAACATCATCTTCGGAATGGTTTAAGAGCTTTTTTAGTGTAAAATTTGTTATTCCGGCAATATGATTATTGGCAATACTGGCAAAAGTTCGGCGAATATCATGTAAAGAGAATTTAATACCGCTGTTTTCTGCAATGTGTTGTACAGTTTTTCTTTGATTTTCAACATGCCCACTTTTATTTTGAGCTGGAAAAACGTATATCGAATCGTTATTTTCTTTTAATTTTAACAAAAACTCTCTTAAATATTCTCCCATCGGTAGAATGTGTTCTTTGTGGTTTTTGGTATGTTCAAAGGTAATGGTGTTTAATTTGAAGTCAATATTGCACCATTTTAGAGTTCCGGCTTCTTGGTCTCGACATCCAGTAAATAGAATGAATAAACATTGATTTTTAACTGTTTTTACGTTTTCAGTGTCTTGTTCATGGTGTTGAAGTCCAAAAAAGAAGGTTTTAATTTGAGATGGGTGAATGTAACTTTGTCTTCTGGGTACTTTATTCCATAATTTGAAGGCTTTTAATCGATTGCAAGGATTGGAAGGAATGATTGGTTCTCCATTTACTATATATTTTTCCATTGCAAAATTAAATACGGCTCTTAAAAATCTAAAATCAGAGTTAGCAATAGATTTTGATGATTTAGATGTATCCAGAAATCTATTTTCTATCATTTCACGAGAGATATTCGTTAGAGCTTTATTTGCCCAATCTTTAAAACAAAGGCGCATACTCCGTTCATATTTTATTTTTGTGCTTTCAGTAATGGTTTTAATCTTAATGTATTCTTCATAGGCTTGTTGTAGGGTAATACTTTTTGTCTTTTCTTCCTTTTCTCTGGTTGTAATGTCTATGCCTTGAGCTAGATCACCTAGATATTTTTTTGCTATTCTACGAGCTTCTTCGGGAGTAAAAACATTAATCTGACCTATTTTTTTACGAATTGTTTTTCCTCTATCGTTTCTCGCTTGTATAATATAGCTGATTTTTTTCTTGGTTACTTTTATGCCGAATCCTTTTAGGTCATCATCCCAGTAAAATTCTTCTTTGTCTGTGAATTTTAACTTATCAATATTTGATTTATTAATTTTCATTTTAAATTTCCTTTCTAAAATCAGTAAGCAAATAGTAAGCAGATTTGATAGAAATGCTTATGAGATGAGAAATGTTTCTGTAAGAATGAAAATTAAATAAATCAAGTAAAAACAATTGGTTATATAAGAAACTGTAAACAGAACAAATATGTTGTAATATCGCTTTACCAAAACTGAAAATCCTCGTGTCGGCGGTTCAATCCCGTCCCCGAGCACCATCTAAAAGCCTTGGTTTTCCAAGGCTTTTGTTGTATGGTGCTCTCGCCAATCGAGCGGCGCAGGGCTTGCTCTCTTGGGGACGGGCCTCGCTTTGAAACTTAATTTCACTTCCGAAACTGTTCGTTTCGTCGTTCAATAAATTTTCAAAGATGTTGCATACAAAAACAATCAATCGTGATTGTTTTTGCTTAGCCATCCCAACTCGCACCATCTAAAAGCCTTGGTTTTCCAAGGCTTTTGTTGTATGGTGCTCTCGCCAATCGAGCGGCGCAGGGCTTGCTCTCTTGGGGACGGGCCTCGCTTTGAAACTTAATTTCACTTCCGAAATTGTTCGTTTCGTCGTTCAATAAATTTTCAAAGATGTTGCAGACAAAAACAATCAATCGTGATTGTTTTTGCTTAGCCATCCCAACTCGCACCATCTAAAAGCCTCCGATTAAGAAAGTTTTGTGTGGCTAAAAGAATTTATTATCTTGTGTCTTACGCCTTATCCTTATATTGTATGAGTCTAAATTGAAAAAACACTTAGTTTTTTTTTGTCTTTCAGTGATTGATATTATGGATAGGTAGATGAAAATATTTCGTTCGGTGATTTCTTCACGCGGTACGTGGCGTTTATATTTCTTGGGAATTAAAATTTTTTCGGTTAAACGAAAGTTGCCTAGTATTTGTGTGGATGCAAAAAATGATGTCTCTGTTCCAAAATTGAAATATTTGAAAGTTTCTGTTCACGGAAAAAATAATAAGATTTATGTTACTTCGGATATGGATGAAAATACGCGAATATCCTTAATGGTTTTTGGTAATAATAATGTTATTCGCATCAATACAAAGCGCTTTATTAATGCTGATATTATTATTGGTTTAAATGATGTTAAAATAGAAAATGCTTTTCTGCTTATTGATGATGAAACCTCTATAAACGGTGTAAAAATTTTAATGTCTGAAAACGGTAGCAGGGTTGTTATCGGAAAGGACTGTATGTTTTCTTCAGGGGTAGAAATGTGGTGTTCGGATACTCACTGTGTATTGGATTTGCAAGGAAATTTATTAAATGTCGGACAATTTATTGAAATAGGGAATCATGTTTGGGTGGGAAAAGATGTTCACTTTACCAAAAATACTAAAATTGCAGATAATAGTATTGTCGGGTGGTGTTCTAATATTACGGCTCAATTTGATGAGAAAAACGTTATTGTGGCTGGAAATCCGGCTAGAATTGTTAAGCGCAATATTCAGTGGAACAGTATGCGTCCGAATGAATATTTAACGTACCAAGTTCTACAGAATAAATAATATCTTGTGTTTTTTCTTTAATGTGCAATTTTTTTTAGAAAATTTCTTTTTTTCTTCATTTATAAATAGTTTTTTAACTTCTTTTCGTTATATGTAGTATAAACATTTTACGAAAGGACAAAACGATGAAAAACTTTAACTCTACTTCTAATTCTTCTTTAAACTTAAGTGAAAGCGCTATTCGTGAAGCTGCTTACTATATTTGGAAAAATAACGGTTGCCCGGCTAACACCAGCTTGAGCGACTGGAATGCTGCTATTAACCAACTTTCTTCTATGGCTGCTTTGAACTCTGCTGCTAAGAAAATTTCTACAAAGACTTCTTCTTGCAAAGCTTCTACCTTGGTTAAGAAAACTCCGGTTAAAAAAGCTGCTAAAACTACTGCCAAAAAGAAATCTTCTAAATAGTTGGTATGTTGGTAAACTAAAGGCTCCGCAAAAGGAGCCTTTTTTCATAATTATTTAATCTTTTTGATTTAATATGCTTTTATTATTAAGTGTTGGGAGATGTCATATGTTTGATGAAAAAACTATTCGTGAGACGGCTTATTATATTTGGAAAAATAACGGTTGTCCGGCTAATACTTCTACTCAGGATTGGAATGCCGCAATTGAGCAATTAGAGCAGAAAGATGCTTTGGCTACCGCTAAACAAATATCTTCTTTGTATCAAGCGGCTTTCTTGAATTCTTTGACCAAAAGCAAAAGCCGTAAAAAAGATAGCTTACAGTTAATGCGCCAAATCATTTTGAAATAAAATTTCTTTGTGATAACAAAAGCCCCGAAGTTTTAAGCTTTCGGGGTTTTTTGTTGGATTATTTTTTGGCGGCCATAATTTTGAGGGCATCTTCCAGGGTTAATTCTTTATCCTTAAATTCTTTGGGGATGGCATAATTGTTTTTGCCGCATTTAATATAAGGACCATATCTGCCGCTCAAAACCGTAATATCGGCTTTGTCTTTGGGGTTTTGACCCAAAATTTTGCCGCTCGGGCGTTCGGCAACATTTT
This sequence comes from uncultured Alphaproteobacteria bacterium, assembly GCA_944393175.1. Classification (GTDB taxonomy): domain Bacteria; phylum Pseudomonadota; class Alphaproteobacteria; order RF32; family CAG-239; genus Scatocola. The sequence goes on from CALXZH010000024.1 coordinate 79,610, forward strand.
TTAATATCTCTTCGGCACGCTCTAACGTAATGTTAAAAATGGTATCGTTGCCGGTTAAAGATTTTGATTTGTTGCCTTGTTTGAGGTAAGGGCCGAACTTGCCGATATTAACTTCTATGCCGTTGCCGAGCGTACGGGGAAGTGAGGCTAAAATTTGGGCTTGTTCGGGGGTTATTTCTTCTGGTTTTAAGTTTCTGGGCAGGGCAATCCTTTTGGGTTTTTCGGTGGTGGCGGTTGCATCTTCACCCAGCTGGACATAATAACCATAAGGTCCTTTTTTAAGATATACTTTTAAGCCGTTGATTTCACCCATTTCTTTGTCTTCCGGATTGGGGGCCTTGGGTGTATCGTTGCTCATCTCTTCGGTGACATCGGTCAAGGGTTTGGTGTATTTGCATTCAGGGTAGTTTGAGCACCCCAAAAAGGCGCCGAATTTGCCCAGTTTAATACTTAGCCTGCCTTTGCCGCATTCCGGACATATGCGCGGGTCTGAGCCGTCTGCACGGGGCGGAAACAGGTGATACGACAAAACTTCATCAATTTTATTGATAACTTCGCTGATTTGTAAGGGTTGTACGGCGTCAATATTTTTGATGAACTTGGTCCAGAAGCCGCCCAAGAGTTTTTTCCAATCCATTTCGCCGTTGGATATGTCATCCAGATATTCCTCTAACTGAGCCGTGAAATCATATTCAACATATTTTTTGAAGAAGTTTTCCAAAAAGACGGTGACAATACGGCCGCGGTCTTCAGGAATAAAACGCAACTTCTCAACGCGAACATATTTGCGCTCTTGCAAAACGGCAATAATCGAAGCATAAGTTGACGGACGACCAATACCCAATTCTTCCAGCTTTTTGACCAAACTTGCTTCGGTAAACCGCGGAGGAGGGGTGGTGAAGTGTTGTTCCGGCGTAATCTCGCCTTTGGTTACGGCTTCTCCGGTTTCAACATTCGGCAAAATGCGATTTTCATCATCGTCATCACTGTCGTCTTTGCTTTCAACGTATAATTTTAAGAAACCGTCAAAGTTGATAACCTGTCCATTGGCACGCAATAAAATTTGTCCGTCGGCGGAGGTGGCATCAACCGTTACTTTATCCATAATTGCCGGGTTCATTTGACAAGCGACGGTTCTTTTCCAGATGAGCTCATAGAGTTTATGAGAATCGGAATCCAGTTTGCTTTCGAGTTTTTTCGGAGTTTCATCAACATGAGCCGGACGAATAGCTTCGTGGGCTTCTTGGGCATTTTTAGACTTAGTTTTATATTCTTTGGCCGTTTTGGGCAAATAGGCTTCGCCAAAATACTTCAAAATCGCGGCACGGCAAGCCTCAATGGCTTCTTTGGATAAGTTAACCGCATCGGTACGCATATAGGTGATAAAACCGGCTTCGTAGAGCTTTTGGGCAATTTGCATGGTTTTTTTGGCACTGAAACGCAGTTTGCGTGCGGCTTCTTGTTGCAAGGTTGAGGTGGTGAAAGGTGGCGCCGGATAGCGGTTGGTCTTTTTGCGCTCAACATTGGAAATGGCAAATTCTTGCGCTTCAATCTTTGCTTTAGCTTCCAGTGCCTTGGCCTCTGAATTTAAATCAAATTTTTCTAATTTCTTGCCGTCCAGATTAATCAGGTGCGTTTTTATCAGGGCTTGGGTTTTGGTAATTAAATCGGCGTCAACCGTCCAATATTCTTCGGCTTTGAATTTTTCAATTTCGGTTTCGCGGTCGCAAATCAGACGCAAAGCAACCGATTGAACACGTCCGGCTGACTTGGAACCGGGAAGTTTGCGCCACAAAACCGGAGATAACGTAAAACCAACCAAATAATCTAAGGCTCGGCGCGCCATATAGGCTGAAACTAAGTTCTCGTCAATTTGGCGGGGATGTTTGATGGCTTCGGTAATGGCCGATTTGGTGATTTCATGGAAGACAACACGCTCGATTTTTTTGTCTTTGATTTTTTTGCGGGCGGTCAGTTCTGCCAAAATGTGCCAAGCAATTGCTTCTCCTTCTCTATCCGGGTCGGATGCGAGAATAATGGTGTCGGCGTCTTTGACTGCGGCAATTATATCGTTGAGGTGTTTTTTGCCGCCGGGGCTTAACTCCCATTTCATTGCGAAATCTTCATCGGGATTGACCGAACCGTCTTTGCTCGGCAAATCTCTGATGTGGCCGAAACTCGCCAGTACTTTATAGTCACTTCCTAAATATTTGTTGATTGTTTTGGCTTTGGCAGGAGATTCCACAATAACTAATTTCATAACTCTTCTTCCATTTACTTAATTAATGCGACTTTGTTGCCTGCTAGATACTCAATCTTGCCGTCTAATTCCAATTCTAATAATTGGAGCGACAAGGTTGAAGAATCGAGCCCGGATATACGGATGATTTCATCAATGCCGACGCCTTCAGGGGTCAAATATTGCAAAATATCCGCTTGCCTTGATGAAGACAACAACGGGGATTGTGTGTCTGGAATATTTGCAATTTTTACCTCTTTGTCAAGAGGCTTGGCAAATAAATCCCCTTGTTTGACTTTAGGTGTTGCTCGCTTAAAATCGTGCGAAGTTAGGGTTTCCAAGATGTCTTGCGCGGTTTCAATTAAGGCTGCACCTTCTTTTATCAGTTTATTCGGGCCGTGGGAGCGGGCATCATTGGGCGAGCCCGGTAGGGCATAAACCTCACGCCCTTGTTCGAGCGCAAAACCGGCGGTGATGAGTGAGCCGGAGTGCAAAGTGGCCTCAATAATCAAAGTTCCGTCGCTTAAGCCCGAAATGATACGATTGCGTCTCGGAAAATTGGCGGCATTTGGTTGTGTGCCCAAAGGAAATTCAGATACAATAGCTCCTTGGGCAGCGATTAGCTCATAGGTGGCAGTATTTTCTTTGGGATAGATGACATCAACACCTGTTCCTAATACGGCAATGGTTGCTCCGGTTTGATTGTTGGCATAAAGTGCACCTTTGTGGGCCGAAGTATCAATGCCTCTGGCTAATCCGGAAACCACCATAACGCCGGCATTGCTTAAATCAAAGGCAATTTGGGAGGCAAGTTTGCGGCCAGGCAATGAAGCATTACGAGCACCGGCAATGGCTAATGATTTTTCGGGATTGAGGCACTCTGGGTTTCCTTTAACATAGAGAATCGGTGGGGCATCGGCAATGTGGCGTAATCTTTGCGGGTAAGCATCGTCGGCAAAGGTTAGAATATGAATACCTAATTTATGCGCCAGCTCTAATTCTTTTTGGGCAAGGGTACTCGGATAAGGGGTAAAACGTTGCGGCAAGTGTTTAAGTGCGCTTGATACGCTCTTGTATTTCTGCAAAAGTTTGTAGAAAGTTATCGGACCGATGTTCTCGGTGTTTATCAGCCGTATAAAATCTATTATCTCTTGAGTACTTGCCATTAGACGTTTATTTCTTTTTGAAGCTGATTTTGCTTTCTTGTCCTTTAATCAAACGGATAATGTTGCCGCGGTGGCGAACCAAAACCAATAAGGCAATGGCTGAATAAAAAATCGTGTAGGTCGGTTCGCTTAAGAAAAAGGCATAAAACGGCGTTGCAACGGCGGCTATGATGGCCGATAAAGACGAGTAACGCGTAATAAAAGCGCAAGCCAACCAGGTGCCTAAGTCAAGCAAAGCAATTTGCGGCGAGGTAGCTAAAATAAAACCAAATGTTGAGGCAACACCTTTGCCGCCTTTGAACTTGAGCCAAATCGGAAAATTGTGGCCGATGACGCCAAAAGAACCGGCGATTAATCCGGAAACAATGTTGACTTGAGTCATATTGCCAAAAATTATGCAATCGGCACTCGGCGTGAAACTTGCGGCAAGAAATGCGGCAATGCCTGCTTTGGAGGCGTCGAAAATGACTGTTAATAAAGCTAAGTCCTTGCGACCGGTACGCAAAACATTAGTGGCGCCTATGTTGCCGGAGCCGATTTTACGGATGTCGCCTAATCCGGCCATACGCGTTAAAACCAAACCAAAGGGAATTGAACCCAATAAATACCCACCAAATGCACAAATCAAAAAAATTGAAGGAACACTCATAGTTTCTGGCCTATATAATTGTTAAAACTCAACTTATTGTTAAACGTATCGTAACCTTTTTTCAACTATATTTTTATATCATGTGCATGGAAGATAAGATGAAAAGTGTCTTTTCTGCATAAAAGCTGAAATTTATAGATGACAAGACGATAAAAATAGTTAATATGAAAAAAACTACTCGAGAAGGTTATAAAAATTATGAAACCAATTTATAAACGCATCTTACTTAAACTCTCAGGCGAGGGCTTGATGGGGGATAAAAACTTCGGTATGTCGGCCGAGGTCATTATGCGTTTGGCAAAACAAATCAAATCCGTTCAAGACAGCGGTGTCCAAGTTTGTTTGGTAGTTGGCGGCGGAAATATCTTTCGCGGGGCTAAAGAAGCCGTGAATGGAATGAACCGTACCGTGGCTGACCAAATCGGTATGCTGGCAACCGTGATGAATGCTTTGTCTTTACAAAACGCTTTGGAAAGTTTGGGCTGTGAGGTCAGAGTGTTGTCCGGAATTCATATTCCGGATGTGTGTGAGAACTATGTCTATCGCAGAGCCTTAAGACATTTGGAAAAGAATCGAATCATTATTTTTGCCGGAGGAACAGGTAATCCTTATTTTACAACAGATACAGGTGCTGCCCTGAGAGCATCAGAAATGCAATGCGACGCTTTGCTCAAAGCTACGCAAGTCGACGGCGTGTATGATGCCGATCCGAAAACAAATCCTCAAGCGCAACGTTTTAGCGTAATTTCTTATGATGAAGTTATTGCAAAACAGCTCAAAGTTATGGATATGACGGCAGTCGCGCTTGCTCGAGAAAACAATATTCCAATTATCGTCTTTGCTCAAAGCGGTGAACAGTCTTTGGCAGATGCCGTGGCGGGAAAAGGCAATTTTACAATCATTAAAAAAGAGGTATAGTATGGCTGATTTTAATCAAATCAAAAATGACAGCAAAAACAGAATGGAAAAAACACTTGAAACACTGAGAGGCGATTTCGGTGGTTTGCGTGCCGGTAGAGCTCATGTGAGCTTGCTCGACGGTATTATGGTGGAAGCATATGGCTCGATGACACCTTTATCTCAAGTCGGTACAATCAGTGTGCCCGATCCAAGAACATTGTCGGTAAGTGTTTGGGACCGCTCTTTGGCAAAGGCCGTTGATAAAGCGTTAAGAGAATCCGATTTGGGACTCAATCCGGCATCAGATGGTCAACTTATTCGTATTCCGATTCCGCCATTGAGTGAGGAAAGAAGAAAAGAACTGGTTAAAATTGCCGGAAAATATGCCGAGCAAACCAAAGTGGCTATTCGTAATATTCGTCGCGATGCTTTGGATGATGTGAAAAAACTTAAAAAAGATAATCAAATCTCCGAAGATGATGAAAAAAGATATGAAAACGAAATTCAAAAATTAACCGACGACTCTATCAAAAAAATAGAGGATATGCTCGAGACAAAAGAAAAAGATATTATGCAGGTCTAATATTGGCATAAGTAGGGATAACTTTTAGTATTTAAGGTTTTTTGTTTTGACTAAAGAAGAAAATAGTTTAGAGCATATTGCAATTATCATGGATGGTAACGGTCGTTGGGCAACCAAAAGAGGATTGCCTCGTTCCATGGGACATAAAAAAGGTGCTGAAGTCGTTAAAGAAATTGTGCGTGCTGCCGGAGAGGTCGGTGTTAAGTATTTAACACTTTATGCCTTTTCTACGGAAAACTGGCAAAGAAGCAAAGATGAAGTCGATACGCTTATGGGCTTATTGCGGCAATATCTCAAATCAGATTTGAAAGAGTTGCAAGAAAATAACGTACGTATCAAATTTATCGGTGAAAGCGAAATGCTGGCTGCAGATATTGTTTCGGCTATGCGGAAGTTGGAGGTCGATACCGCGCAAAATGACGGTTTGACGCTTTGCATTGCTTTGAGCTATGGCTCCAGACAAGAAATCGTTAATGCAGTTAAAAAAACCGCTGCTTTAGTAAAAAAAGGTGATATATCAGTTGATGATATTGATATTAAAATGTTTTCTGATATGCTCTATACCAAATCCATTCCTGATCCGGATTTGCTTATTCGGACCAGCGGAGAACAACGTATAAGCAATTATTTGCTGTGGCAGATTGCTTATGCGGAACTCTATTTTACAAAAACTTTGTGGCCGGATTTTAATAAAGATGAACTGGTCGCTATTATTAAGGACTACAAAACTCGGGAGAGAAGATATGGAAAAGTCTAAAATGGTTGCCGTTACAAAAAGAGTTGTTACATCGTTAATTTTGGCTCCCGTGGTCTTGGGATGTGTGTTTTTAGGTTCTCCGGTGATTAATGTTTTGGTATTGTTGTGCGGAGCCCTGCTTGCTTGGGAGTGGGCTCATATGGTGCCAAACCAAAATAATGTTGTGTATGCACTTGCTTATTTGTTTTCTTTGGCAGTTGCCGTGTTGGTCAATGATGCGGTTACAATCTTGTGGGTGATGGCTTTGACGGCTCTCTTCGTTTGGTATAAAGCAATCGGCGAACAACACAGAAAATTATTAACCTTAGGCGTGGTTTATATTACCCTGGGTTTAGGTGCTGTTATTTGGTTGTTTAATTGCGTCGGGGTTCCGACTACGATTTGGTTCATTTTGGCTATTTGGAGCGTTGATATAGGCGGTTATGTCGTCGGTTGCTCGCTCAAAGGTCCAAAGTTGGCTCCAAAAATCAGCCCTAATAAAACTTGGGCCGGTTTGGGCGGCGGTATCTTATTTTCGGTTTTAGTCAGCGTTGCTTATGCCTATTGGTTAGGAACTAAAGAGGCAGCACTTGCATTTGCTTTGCTCGGAGTATTTCTGGCCATTATCGAACAAGCGGGAGATTTAATCGAATCTGCAATCAAACGCCATCTCGGTTTGAAAGATTCAAGTAATTTAATTCCCGGACATGGCGGAATCTTTGATAGAATTGACGGAATGATTTTTGCAGCTCCGGCAGTGGCTTTGTTGTTTCAATATGGTTTGCTGTATTTGTAAAGGTTATTGAATTATGGAATGGCTGGTTAATAGTTTGTATTATGTTGTGCCGTTTGTTGTTTTACTCGGTATCTTGGTTTTTGTGCATGAGTTTGGACATTTTATTGTCGCGCGGTTGTGCGGTGTTCAGGTCGAGGCGTTTTCTATCGGTTTTGGTAAGACACTGTGGAGTAAAAAAGATAAGAAAGGTACAGAGTGGAAAATTTCTGCCGTTCCTTTAGGCGGATATTGCCAGTTTTTGGGCGATGCCGATGCATCTTCCTCAACAACAGATGAAAAAGTTGAAGAACTCTCCGAGGAGCAAAAGAAAGTAGCTTTTCCTTATCAAAATCCTTTTAAGAAATTAGCCATTGTTTTGGCAGGTCCGGGAGCTAATTATTTGTTTGCCGTTTTAGTGTTTACGGCTGTTTTCTTTTTTGTGGGTAAAATCGTTTTTCCGCCGATTGTCGGTGAGGTATTTAAGGGAAGTGCCGCTGAGGCTGCCGGAATTATTCCCAATGACAGAATACTGTCTATTAACGGGCATAAGGTGACTTATTTTGATGATATAAGAAAAGAAGTCGATTTAACAACCAATGGACAAGCAGTTGTTGAGTTGTTGCGTAACGGCGAAAAAATGACGCTTTCTTTCCCGCTGAAGGAAATTGAAGTACAAGAATATAACGGACAAAAATCTAAAAGACCGATGCTGGGGGTTAAGTCCGTCAGTACAATCGAGGTGGAACAACTCAATCTTTCTTTGGGTGAGGCTTTTTATGAGGCTTTGCTGGAGACTTGGGATGTGACCGAGGCAACTTTGCGCGGCGTCGGCCAAATGATTACCGGAAAAAGAGGAAGTGAAGATTTAGGCGGAATTGTCAGAATTGCTGAAATGTCCGGTGATATTAGCAAACAAAGCGGCTTTTTGGATTTCTTAGTCTTTATGTGTTTACTGTCTATTAACTTGGGATTGATTAATCTGTTTCCTATTCCGGTGTTGGACGGTGGGCATGTGGTCATTTATTTGGTGGAAATTTTTACAGGCAGAGAAATTAACACCAAAATTAAAGATACTTTATTTAAACTCGGTTTTAGTTTAATAATTGCCTTAATGGTATTCGCAACTTGGAATGATATGGTTCGTTTGTTCCATCGGTGGTTTGCATAATGATAAAAGGGTTTGAGGATAAATTAATGAAAAAAACTACTTTAGCGGCTTTTATTTTTAGTTTGATGGTCAGTACGCGTGCGGGAGCTGCAGAGGTGTATGTCAGTTCAATTAATGTGCAAGGTTTGCAACGTGTTGAGCCTGAAACCGTTTTGTCTTATTTGGATATTGAGGAAGGCGCAAATGTTTCGGAGGAAACTTTGGATGCCGCTATGAAACGTTTGTTTGCAACAGGTTTGTTTGCCGATGTTAATTTTAATAGCCTTAGTGACGGAAGTTTGCAAATCAGAGTTGTGGAAAATCCGATTATTAACAAAAGAGTATTTGACGGTAATGATAAGCTTGATGATGCTATTTTGGAGACGGAAGTTCAGCTTAAATCCGGCTCCATTTACAGCATTGCCAAAGTGCAAGAAGATGTACAACGTATTTTGGAAGTTTATAAACGTTCCGGCAGATATGCAACGGTGGTAGAACCGCAAATTATTAAGCGCGACCAAAATCGCGTGGATTTAATTTATGAAATTACAGAAGGACCGACGGCTACAATTAATAAAGTTAATTTTGTCGGAAATGTGCATTATTCGGATGATGATTTACAATCCGAAATTATGAGTAAAGAAAGTCGTTGGTATCGTTTGTTCGGGTCTTCGGAAAATTATGATCCCGAAAAAACAAATTACGATAAAGAGCTCCTGCGTCGTTTCTATTTAAAACGTGGTTATGCTGATTTTAGAGTTGTGTCGGCTGTGGCAGAGTTAAGTCCCGATAAAAAATCTTTTGTGGTGACTTATGTCGTTGAAGAAGGACCGCGTTATAAAATTGATGATATTCAGATTAATTCTGCTGTTAAAGGTGTGGATACCGCAGCTTTGATGGATGAAGTCTTGGTTGAAAAAGGCGAGTGGTATAATGCAGAATTGGCTGAAAAGTCAGTTTATGCCATTACGGAAGAATTGGGCAAAAAAGGTTTTGCCTTTATTGATGTTAATCCGGATATTAAAAAAATCGGCGATAATAAATTGGTGTTGACTTTTGATATTGCAGAGGGAGACCGCGTATTCGTTGATAAGATTAATATTACGGGTAATACCAGAACTGAAGATAAGGTTATCAGAAGAGAGTTTAGAATAGATGAAGGAGATGCTTTTAATGCTGCTAAAATAAGAGCTTCTCGCAGAAATGTTGAAAATCTGGATTATTTCAGCAAAGTTGATATTCAAACCGTTCCGAATCCAAACGATGACAGCAAAGCAGATATTAATGTTAATGTAGAAGAAAAATCTACCGGTGCATTTAATGTCGGGGTCGGTTATTCTACTGTTAACGGTGCTTTGTTCAGAGCAGGTGTGGCTGAAAACAACTTCCAAGGAAAAGGGCAAAAACTCAGTGCAGATGTAGCCGTTTCTCAACGTACTTCTGAATATGACTTGAGCTTTACCGAGCCTTATTTCTTGGGACGGCGTTTGAGTGCCGGTATTGATTTGTTCCGTACGGAAGAAGATTATCAAGATGAAGGATCTTATGATAGCGAATCTACCGGTGTAAGATTGCGTACTGGTTGGAATTATACCGATGACTTTGCTCAGTATCTCCGCTACACCTTAAAAGAAGATAAAATCAGTAATGTTGATTCTACGGCTTCTCGCTATATTAAAGAGGAAGAAGGGACATACAGCAACTCTTCAATCGGTCAAACCATGGTGTATGACAAACGCGACAGTGCCATTAATCCGAAAGAAGGTTATTATTTGTCCTTTGGTAATGATGTGGCCGGTTTGGGCGGTGATGAAAAGTATTTGAAGTTTGACGGTAAGGCTTATAAGTACTTTACAATTGCCGATTACTATACTTTCAAATTATTTGTTAACGGCGGTTATATCGTTGGCTACAACGGACAAGATGTTCGTTTGTCTAACAGATACTATTTGGGCGGCTCTAATATGCGTGGTTTTGAGTTTGCAGGTATCGGTGCTCGTGATAAATATACTAAAGATGCCTTGGGCGGTAACTGGATGGTTTATTCGGGGGCAGAAATGTCTTTCCCAATCGGGTTGGATGAACTGGGTGTTCGAGGCCGTACGTTTGTTGATGTCGGTATGCTCGGTAAACCTGATAATTTTGATAAACGTTATATCGATTATTCGGATACACCGCGCGTGGCTGCAGGTTTCGGTTTCCAATGGCAATCCCCAATGGGACAAATCGATGTTGATTTTGCTTTCCCGATTGTTAAGGAAGATTATGATGAAACTGAAGTATTCCGCTTGAATTTTGGTTCAAGATTGTAGAGGAAAGGAGAGCTGATTATGGTTGATACTCGCTTTTATGACAATAAAGGTCCGTTTACTTTGCAACAGATTGCAGAGATTTGTGAGGCTGAATTGCAGGATAAATCAAAGGCGTTGGTTGAGATTAAAAATATTGCAACCATGTCTAAAGCGAGTACGGATGATATTTGCTTTTTCTATGATAAAAAAGTTAAAGAAAAAGCTGCAGATATTCAAGCAACAGCTTGCGTGACAACTGCAGAGTTGGTGGGTTGTGTGCCAGAAAATGTTATTTGTTTGATTGCTCAAAATCCAAAAATTTCATTTTTGAAGCTTAATCAGGCCTTTTATGCGGAAGTGTTACCTAAACCAAACATTGCATCGTCTGCCAGAATCCATCCTTCGGCTATTATCGGAGAAAATGCTTTTATCGGTGATAACGTGGTGATTGGCGAACATGTGAAAATCGGTGTTAATTGTATGATTGAACCGGGCGTCGTGATTGGAAGAGGCTGCCAAATCGGTAATAATTGCAGAATCGGTGCAAATGCGTCCATTTCATATACAATTATGGGTGATGATTGTTATATTTACACCGGTGCACGTATCGGGCAAGACGGTTTTGGTTTCCAATTGATAAACGGTCAGCATAAACGTATTCCCCAAGTCGGACGGGTGATTATCGGAAACGATGTGGAAATCGGGGCTAATACTTGTGTGGACAGAGGTGCTCTCGATGATACGGTTATCGGTGACGGTGTCAGAGTGGATAATTTGGTTCAAATTGCTCATAATGATAAAATGGGCAGGGGATGCGTTATTGTTTCGCAAACAGGAATTGCCGGTAGCTGCACTTTCGGAGATTATGTGGTTTGCGGCGGTCAAACAGGTTTTGCTGATCACCTTAATGTTGGAAGCGGAGCTCAGGTTGCAGCACAATCGGGTGTAATGAGAGATATTGAACCAGGTGCAGTTTTGATGGGATATCCCGCAGTGCCGATTAAAGATTTTATGAGGCAAGTATCTTACTTACAGAAAGTTTCAAAAAAATAGTCTTAACCTAATAACTATGCAAAGGAAAAGTTATGTCTGAAAATAAAATTTATCATATTGAAGAAATTATGCAGATGCTGCCGCATCGCTATCCGTTCTTACTCGTTGATCGTTTGGAAGTTGAAGTTCCCGGCGAAAAAGGTGTTGGTATTAAAAATGTTACTATGAATGAAGAGTTTTTTCAAGGACATTTCCCCGGAAATCCGGTTATGCCCGGTGTGTTGCAAATTGAAGCTATGGCACAAACCGCAGGTGCAATCGTGGTTGCAGGAAAAGGTGATTTTAACGATAAAAAACGCAGTGTTTTGTTTATGTCAATCGATGGTGTTAAATTTCGCAAACCGGTTAAACCAGGCGATCAACTGCGTATGCATGTTGAGAAAGTTAAAGAACGTCGCAATATCTTTGTCTTTAAGGGACAAAGTATGGTCGATGGAAATGTGGTTTCTGAGGCTGAATTTACTGCAATGATTGTGGAATAATATTGTTCTATTGTGCAAACAAAAGCCGGATTATTTCCGGCTTTTTTGTTGCTTGTTTTTTATGAGTTGGGCTAAATTTTGTGGTTTGAGCATTGTTTCAATTTGGGGTTTTAAGATTTTTCGATACTCATTTAAGTAAGGTTGAAGTTCCGGATTGGTATATTTATCCAGTAATTTATATAAATTGGCTTTTTCAGCCGGATTATAAGCCATTTCTCCTAAGTCTGCAAACAATCTATAATAAGGATTAAAAGGATTGTATTTTTTGTGAAATCTTAAGGCTTCGAGATAATCATAATGCCATTGGTCGTATTGCGATGAACTATATTGGGTTAAAGTTTCGGGAGTTTGTAACGGATATTGGGTTAGGGTTTGGTAATTCTCGTGATTATATCCTTGTTCAATGACAACTTCGGCGCAAATGTCTGCTAGATTTAGAAAATCAATGGCGCCATCAGAGAGATAGTATTTTTGTATATTGTTATGAAGACTATCAAACCGGATACGGTTCAGCATAGTACGAGTGGCTGCAAAACCACAGTAAATAGAATTGTGTTTCTTTTCTACAACGTTCTTAAATTTTAATGCCATGTTATAAAGGGCATTTTTGTAGATTTTAGGATTGTTTACTTCTTTGAGAGCCAAACAACTATATGCAAAACAATCCGCAAAACTTTCCTGGAGCATGCATGTTTCTTCATAATATTGATTAATTTGTTTTTTTAAATTTTCGTCAGGGTGATTGCGGCCATATTTTTTGTATAATTCGAGGTATTTTTGATGAGAGGTGCTATGTCTGAAAAAATGGTATTTATTATCAATGGCATGAGCATATTCGTGGTAGAGCGTGGCAAGGGTATCTGTTGGGTTAAAGCCATATATGCCATATATGATGATGGTGTTTTTACGGTCTTTGCTGTGAAAGCAATAACCTTTGGTATGGCTGAGACACTTTTGAAAATTAGCGGTAATATTTAACATATCCATTTCTTTTAGAATAGATGTGTACTGTATTCCCAAATTTTTTTTGCAAACAGAAAAGAGCTTGTGACGGTTTAAGACAACGTTATTGTTGCTATTGGTTTGCCAATAATCATTGACGCAAATGGCAAAGGAGTGGAAACCATCTTGGTTGCACAGCTGATTGAGGCGTATCATATCCGGTAAGATATATTCTTTGAATTGCTTATAGAATCTTGGTTTCCAGAAGGCCTTACGACCATGTGGTTGTAGAAGATATTTGATGTCTTTATGAATATCGGTGATGGTATAAGTAATCATTTTTGCTCCTTGGAGGAGTAAAATAATTGTTTTGTTAAATTTTGTCAATATTTGACTTGAAGAGTTTAGTTTTTAGTGCTATAAGCGTCTATATTTTTATTATTAATCTATGTTTCATTAAAAAAATTTACTTATGAAAACAATTATTGTAGAAACTTGGGAGCAATTGCGTCGCGCAATTGAATTAGAAGAGGCTGATGAAATTATCATTAAAGGAATGGTTGCTTGTCAGTATTCTCCTTTGATTGTGAAACAGGGGCAAAAGCTGGTGGGCTTTAACTCATACAGTGGTTTGATATTTAAGTATGAAAAAGCGCAAAGTGCAATTTTGCTTGAAGGCGGAATGTTGGATACTTTAAAAATTGAGGTGCTGGCCGAAACTTATCCGGCAAAAGAGAGAATGCAAGCGGTGGTGGAGATAAATGCTTATCATTCAGCTCTGAAAGATGTTACTTTTGATATTTGGGTTAAAGATCCGGAAGTATCTTGTATGCATTTGCAATATTCAGGCCTTTACATTCGGCATGAAGCGGTCTTGGCCGGGACAATCAAGATAAAAAGCCGCGGGCACAACGTTGTTCCGATTGCAGATTGTCCCTTGGCTACTTCTGCAATTAGCGGCGATAAGTTTAGCTTGTTGCTGGAAGGAAGTGTTAAAGGTTTGCAAGGACTTGAAATTAGAGGGCAGCACAATATGATTGCTTTACAAGTAAATGCTTAAACAAATCCCCATATCAGGTGTTGATATGGGGATTTTTTGTTTTTTTATCCTAGATCCAAGAACATTCAAAGATGAAAACATTGTCATCTTTGGGGATTAGGGCTTTCCAGATTTCGCTATAGAAAAACTCTTGGTTGGGCATTTCAAGCAAAGAGCTCTCGATATAGGCGAGCTCTTGTGAACGATTGAGCAATATCGCTTCGGCTTTGGAAACGGTGCGCCAGTTGCCCTCCATAAAAAGAAAAAGTTTCTTTTCCTGAATTTCCGAAGAATTGTTGAGGTAAACAACGGTTTCTTGAACGGCAATGCCAACAGCGTTTTGGTCAAGGGCATCGCGACAGATATGGGCAAAAGGTATTTCTTCTTGTCCGCCCCATAAAATTGTGCCCTTAAAGATTATTCCAAATTCTGTTCTGGTATAAACTTTTGTTTTCATACAATAATTTTTTTAGTTTGACATAATAGATGCTTGTTAGCCTACTTGTAGTTTAATGAAGCGTAAAAGTCAATCTTTTAAAGTAATAATTTGTAAAGTAATGTGTGTTTACAATTGCGCGTGCTTGGCTATACTGAGCATAGTTGTAAAATTTTTTTTAGAAAGGAAGTATTTGTCATGACTAAAATTCATCCGAGTGCCGTTATTGAAGAAGGTGCACAAATTGCCGATAGTGCTGAAATCGGACCTTTTTGCTGGATTAGCTCTAAAGCAAAAATTGGTGAAAATGTTCGCCTCTTGGCTCGGGTTACGGTTTATGGCGATACGACCATTGGTGAAGGAACCGTTGTATTTCCGGGTGCCGTGCTCGGGACCGGCCCGCAAGACCATGGTAACGAATTTCAAGAAGGCGCAAAATTGGTTATCGGTAAACGCAATGTTATTCGCGAAAATGTGACCATGCATGCCGGTACGCCTAAAGGTCAATCTGATCCGCAAGATGGTAGCGCACCTGAAAAAATGATTACCCGTGTGGGTGATGATGGTATGTTTATGGTAAACTCTCACGTGGCTCATGACTGCGTGGTCGGTAACAATGTGATTATGACCAACAATGCTGTTATCGGTGGTCACGTTCGTGTTGGAGATGGTGCTATTTTGGGTGGAAATGCTGCCGTTCACCAATTCTGCCGTATCGGTCGCAAAGCTATGATTGGTGGGTTGTCCGGTGTTGACAGAGATGTTATTCCTTTTGCGATTGTTACCGGTGAACGTGGTAAATTGCGTGGTTTGAATGTTATTGGGTTAAAACGCAGTGGGTATGCGCCGGATGTGGTTAAATCTATCAGTCGTGCCTTTATGTATATTTTCAAAGGTAAAGAAGATAACTTTGAAACACGCGTTCAAAAAGCTCGTGAAATGTTTAAGGATAACGATATGGTTCAAGAACAACTTGACTTTATTGAGTTCTCATTAAAAGGTCGCCGTAACGTTATGGTTGCCGACTAAGCAATGTAAATCGATTTGAAGGCTGTAATTTTTTAGTTACAGCCTTTTTTATTTGACTTGACCAAGCGTGCGGGCTTCTCTATTATCAAAAGAAAAAATTGTATGGAAATGCTATGGCTAAAAAACTTGGAATTATTGCCGGCGGTGGCGCAATACCGCGTGATTTGATTAATTTTTGCAAGCAAAATAATCGAGACTATTATGTCATTGCCATTGAGGGTAATGCCGACCCAATGCTGATTGATGACACAATCCCTCATACTTGGATACGTATCGGACAGGCGGGCACGGGTTTTCGCAAATTAGCGGAAGAAAAAGTTGAAGAAGTGATTATGATTGGCACCATTAAGCGTCCGACCTTGAAAGATTTGGTGCCGGATATGCGTACCGCCGCGTTTTTTGCCAAAATCGGGATGAAATCTTTGGGTGATGACGGCATTTTGCGCGCGCTGGTTAAAGAAATTGAAAGCGAAGGCATGGTCGTACGCGGAATCCATGAAGTATTGCCCGAATTGTTGATTAAAAAAGGGGTTTTGGGCAAAGTAAAACCCTCTCGTCAGGCACAAGCCGATTTGCGCCGCGCAGTGGAAGTGGCGACCGAATTGGGGCGCTTGGATGTCGGACAGGCGGTGATTGTTCAACAAGGCTTGGTCTTGGGGGTTGAAGGAATTGAAGGAACCGGTGAGCTTATTCGTCGGTGCGGA
This sequence comes from uncultured Alphaproteobacteria bacterium, assembly GCA_944393175.1. Lineage (GTDB taxonomy): Bacteria > Pseudomonadota > Alphaproteobacteria > RF32 > CAG-239 > Scatocola. Next base: position 95,781 of record CALXZH010000024.1, read on the forward strand.
GAGTATCGCCGTAAAGGTGAGGGCGGTGTGCTGGTGAAAGTGCGTAAGCCGCAACAAGATATGCGAATTGATTTGCCGACTATCGGTGATAAAACAGTGCAAGCTGCCTATGATGCCGGTCTGGCAGGAATTGCTCTTCATGCTGGAAACGGTCTGATTGTGAATGAAAAAGAGACAATCAAATTAGCCGATAAGTTGGGTATCTTTGTCATGGGAATTGATGTCAATGAGTACAGATAAAAGTTTGAAAATTTATTTGATTGCCGGCGAACCCTCGGGTGATTTGTTGGGGGCGCGTTTTATGCGGGCCATGGAGAAAAAGACAAAAGATAAAGTACGCTTCTTTGGCGTGGGCGGCGAGAGTATGGAAAAAGCCGGGTTGAAGTCTTTGTTTGATATTTCGGATTTGGCAATTATGGGCTTGGCAGAGGTAATTCCAAGTATACCTAAAGTCTTAAAACTCATTAAACAAACGGTGCAAGATATTGAAAGGGTCAAACCCGATGTGGTGATGACAATTGACAGCTGGAGTTTTGGCTCCAGAGTGCAAAAAATTTTGCGCAAGAAAAAATTGGGAATTCCGCAAGTGCATTATGTTGCGCCGCAAGTGTGGGCTTGGAAAAAGAAAAGAGCGCAAACCATGTATAAATATGTGGACTTGTTGCTGACTTTGTTGCCACAAGAGCCAAAGTATTTTACGCCTTATGGGTTAGATGCCGTTTTTGTCGGGCATCCGGTGATTGAAAGCCAAGTTGTGCATGGAAACGGTGCCGATTTTTACAAAAAATTTCATATTGATGAAAAGAAAAAAATTGTTGCCGTGTTACCGGGGTCGCGCAAAACAGAAGTTTCTCGTTTGCTGCCGGTGTTTTTGGAGGCGGCACAAAAACTCTTTGATGAAGATAAAGATTTGTTCTTTGTTATTCCAACGGTGCAGACGGTTGCTAAAATGGTAAAAAAAATGACCGAGAGTACAAAACTGCCGTTGTTAATTGTGGAAGATGAAGAAGATAGGCATAATGCTTTTAAGGCTTCTCAGACAGCCATGGCAGCATCGGGTACGGTGGCGTTGGAACTGGCGATTGCTAATGTGCCGCATGTTATCGGATATAAGGTCGCGCCTTTGACCGCTTGGATGGCAAAGAAGTTTTTGCATATTCAATTTGTGAACTTGTCTAATATTCTTTTAGGGCGCGAGGTGGTGCCGGAATTGTTGCAGGAGCAATGTGTTTCGGGAAATATTGCGCGCTATTTGCGCCAATTTATGGCCCATGAGGGGATGTATGACCGCCAGATGGAAGGATTTAAGAAAGTACGCGAAATTTTAGGATTGGGCGAACAAACTCCAAGTGAAAATGCTTGCGATGCCGTGTTAGCTTTATTGAAGAAAAAAGATTGACATCTAGACAAAAATATTTATAGTCAAAGCCATTCAAAACAATTATTCTTTATTTATTAACTCAAAAAATTTTATTTTATGGCAAAAAGTGAAATTCTATCCGTTTCTTATCTAGGTGCGGTTAAAAAGTTAAGTGCTGCCGTGCAAAATGAGGGTCATGAAATTGTGGCTAAAAATATGGCTGTCGGACTTTTATCGGAAGATGGTACTCAGCGCAAGTTGGCATTTGTTTATCTGGATGGCAAAAATTATTGGTGCGTCTTTTTGAACGGGCGGGTGGAGAAATATTCTTCGCTTTCTATCGGAGATGTTTTAATCTCATTGTTCTTTCTATCTTCTTTGGAAAAAGAAAAAAGATTGAGTGATGGTAAAAACAGTTATCTTCTTTATCGGCAAGGTGATGATGTGTTGCTTGCCAAAGAGATAAAAGAAGAATATCAGCATACACCTGAGAGAGGGTGCTAATTAACCAAAGTATTAATCTTTTAAAAATTTTTCGTTATGAAAAGGTTTAAAATTGAAGGAGACACTGAAGGCTGATAAACGGCTCGAGGTGAATTGAAAAACGAGTATCCGTTAATTTGGAAAATTGAGAAAAAGTTGTTAAACTGTGTGTGTTTAACAACTTTTTTTTGCTTTTATGGGGATTTGGCTTTACATTTATGGTAATTTTAAGGAGTGATAAATGCTTAGCCTTTGGAAATATTGGATTACCAAAAATTTAGAAAGTGAGCAGGAAAGGTGGTGCTTGTGGCTGCCGGTCGCTTTTGCTTTGGGAATTGGAATTTATTTTTTATTGCCCAGTGAACTCTCAATTTGGTGGACTTTGGGGGTGATAGAGCTTACTTTGTTGGGAGCTTGGTTGGCACGTTTTAGAGCAAATATCTTAAAGGCTATTGCCGTTTGGAGTATTGTTTTAGCCGGATTTTCGTTGGTGCAGCTTAAGGCGGTGTGGCTCAGTAATGTTCCTTTGGTAAAACAAGAGCAACGTCTTTATTTAACAGGTAGAGTGGTAAAAACAGATACAAATTATAGGGGCAACCAGCGTTTAGTTCTGGAAGATATGAAAGACTATGACGGCAACGAAGTTGTGGGACGCTATAAACTCACGGTCACGTCTCGGGGTAGAAAAGTGAATGTCGGTGAGTGTGTGGAAATGGTGGCTGAAGTTCGCCCATTGTATCAAACCTCAATGGTCGGTGCTTATCAACTTGACAGAAAGGCTTATTTTGAGGGGTTAAACGGTACGGGCTTTGTTTCAAGCCGAGTTTTGCCGATAGCTTGTGAAAAAACATCTGCTTTTGGGGTGAAGTTTGATGCGTTGGTTAGTCGGATACGAGAAAAAATTGTGGAACGTATAGCCGCTGTTTTGCCCGCAGATGAAGCCGGAATTGCTGCAGCCTTGGTGGCAGGGGAGAGAGGCGGAATTTCGCAGAAAATTACCGAAGAATATCGTGATTCCGGTTTGGCACATTTCTTGTCTATTTCAGGACTGCATATGAGCATGATTGCCGGTATGATGTTTTTTCTTATTCGCTTGGTGATGGCTCTGGTTCCGAGTTTGGCCATTGCATATAATTCCAAAAAGACGGCGGCGGTGGCGGCAATTATCATGAGTATGGTCTATTTGCTGATTTCGGGGGCGGAAATTCCGGCACAACGCGCCTTTATTATGACGTTTATCGTCTTGCTCGGCGTGTTGTTTGACCGCAAGGCAATCTCTATGCGGATGATTGCCTGGGCAGCATTGGCGGTGTTGATTATTTCGCCTCAGGCATTGGTAAGTGCCAGCTTTCAAATGTCTTTTGCCGCGGTGGTGGCTTTGATTGCGTTTTATGAGCGCTTTGCCGAAGATTTGCATCGTTTCTTAAACGGTAACGGAGATAAAAATATTTCTCTTTTTTCGCGCATGGTGCGAATTCTATGGGCTTATTTTATCGGTATTATGATTTCGGATTTGGTGGCAAGTGTGGCAACTTTGCCTTTTGCTATTTATCATTTTAATCAGATTGCATTGTTTACGACTCTGACCAATTTGTTGGCCGGACCGATTATCGGTTTTGTGATTATGCCGTTTATTTTGGCGGCTTTACTGTTAATGCCTTTGGGTTTGGATGTTCTTCCTCTCAAACTGGTTGGCTGGGGAATAGGTGAGGTTAACAAAATCACGGCTTGGGTGGCCGGTATGGATGATGCCGCAATTCCGGTCCTATCAATGCCGGAGTGGGGATTGGTGTTGATTGTTTTGGGCGGATTATGGCTTTGTATTTGGCAAAGAAGGTGGCGCTTGTTGGGCATTCTTCCGATTGTGATTGGCTTTGCAAGTATTGCTTTAACCAAAGTGCCCGATGTGATGGTAGATGAAACCGGTGAGGTCTTTGGGGTTAAAGATAATAATAACCATTTGGTGATTTTGCCCAGCAGAGGAAATGCTTATTTGAAAAATGTGTGGCTTGAGAAAAATGCATCGCCAGAGCTTGATAAACCACAAGCCAAACTTCTCAAACAAATTTATGCCGGAAAAAAGCAAGATAAGTCTTGGCTTGATTTGGAATGTGATAAACGTGCTTGTGTGTATAAAAACAGGTTCAAAATAATTAAATTCGGCGGGCTTGAGGTCGATGGTAAAGATGTCGATTTTCAGACCAACAAGGGTGCAAATTTTTATGTGAACGGAGATAGGGTGGAGGTGAGAACTGTTCGAGAGTCTTTCGGACAGAGATTGTGGAATTAATTTTGTTTGCTTTTTGGCGGAATTGTGGTAACTCTATAAGCAATTATTTATTATTCTAAAATTCGTTATTATGATTTACTTAAGTTTAGGGCTGGCATTGGTTATGTTGGTGCTGGTTGTATGCTTGGTATTATATGTCAGGCATGCTCGAAAAAAACAAAAGTGTTTGTGTGATAAGTTGCAACAGTCACAAGAGAAAATCGACGCGTTGTACAAAGAAAATTTATTACTTCGGTATCAGGGAAAGGAATATGCCGTTCCTGCAAATTATGAGGCAAAATTGTTGGATACGCCGCCGGTGTTAGAACTCGTGCATAAGATATATCGTCCGGTGGTGCGCATAGAAGGAGGGCCTGATAATTGGTCTTTGAAATTAGTCGGTGCAGACATTTATGTTAGAGATTGTATCGGCGATAATGATGGTGGATTGGTGGTTGAGCGTTGTGTTAATCACATTTCTGCTGAGGCCTATGATGATTTTTGGATACAACTGCGTGAAGGATTTACAGATTAAACAAAGCCCCGTGCAAAGATTGTGCGGGGCTTTAGTTTTATATGATTTAGCCAAAATAAAAATGCGATAATATTATTTGTTGACACTCTTCAAATAATATGCTAAGTTATAGGTGTTAAGGTTCAGTTATAACGGAGTGTATTATGAGAAAGCTGCTTGCGATAGGAGT
>CALXZH010000025.1 GCA_944393175.1 uncultured Alphaproteobacteria bacterium
CCTCCAAATAGGTTATTTTGCGTCTTGGCAGACCGCAAAATTCTAACCTATTTGGAGCGCTTTGTCATCCTCACCGCTATAAGCTTTACTGAACCACGCGTCTAACGCGTGGTTTTCTTGATACAAAAAAGCCTCTCTTTTGAGAGGCTTTAATTTTTGCATTTATACTATTTTTCGGGAATATAGACCGTATGCAACATATTGGTACGCCCTTTTTTGCCCAAGGGGAAACCGGCCGTAATGATAATATGTTGTCCTGGCTTTGCAAAACCGTTTTCTACTGCAATTTTAACGGCAATATCTTCAATTTTATCAAAGCTCTTAAAGCTGTCTTTATTCACAAAACTCTTAGCGCCCCAAACAATACCCATTCTGCGCGCAACCACCAAATCCGGCGTAATTGCCAAAATCGGCAAATTTGGTCTTTCTCTTGCGGTCAAGAAAGTTGTCAAACCGGAAGATGTGTAAGTCACAATAGCGGCCACATCTTTCAAAGAAGAGGCAATATCACTTGCGGCATATGTAATTGAATCTGCCTCACCCACACAACAAGGTGCTTTGCGTGAAGATTGCATCAAAGAATAAAACAGCGGATCATTTTCTACCTGCATAATGATGTTTTTCATCATTGACACCGCCTCAACCGGATAATCACCGGCAGCAGTTTCGGCTGACAACATAACCGTATCAGCACCGTCATAAACTGCGGTTGCCACATCCGAAACTTCGGCACGTGTCGGAGTCGGAGCTTTAATCATCGATTCTAACATCTGGGTAGCCACAATCACCGGACGACCATATTTGCGGCAAGCGGCCACGATTCTCTTTTGCAAAACCGGAACGGTTTGTACCGGGCATTCCACACCCAAATCACCGCGAGCAACCATAATTGCATCAGAGAGTTTAATAATTTCATCTAATTCATCAATCGCGCTTGGTTTTTCAAGTTTGGAGATAATCCAAGCTCTATCGCCGATAATTTTGCGTGCTTCACGCACATCTTCGGCTTGTTGAACAAATGACAAGCTAATCCAATCGACCCCGAGTTTCAAAGCAAATTCCATATCCTCACGGTCTTTTTTGGTAATGGCGGAAATCGGCAATTTCACATTTGGCAAATTGACACCTTTGTGGCTTGAAAGCGGTCCGCCGACCACAACGGTCGTAACGGCATGTTTGGCATCGCATTCATCCACATGCAGACGAATATTACCATCATTGAGCAACAAATCTTCACCCGGACGAAGTGCTTGAAAAATTTCCTTATGCGGCAGATTTACTCTTGTTTCATCGCCCAAGGCCTTGTCCAAATCGAGTATAAATTTTTGCCCGGTTTTGAGTTCGATTTTACCATCCTTAAATTCGCCGACACGCAGTTTTGGCCCCTGCATATCTGCCACAATCGTAATATGAAGATTTTTTTCTTTAGCCAGTTTACGAACGATATTATAGCGTTCTTTATGTTCATCATGAGTACCATGACTAAAATTAAAACGGAAAGCATCGGCACCGGCATCTATGAGTTGTTCGATTCTTTCTTTTGATGCGGAAGACGGCCCGATAGTAGCTAAAATTTTAGTACGAGTTTTTTGTGGCATATTTTGTGTCCTTATTGTTAAACCATAATTTGCGAGTAATATAGCAAAAAATATATTAACAAGCTATTTATTTCATAAAGTTGTCAAACAAATTTATTTCTTGTCAAAATATGTAGTCTTTGCTAAAGTCAGCACCAATACGCTAAAATTTAATCTACAATTAAGGAGAAAGAAAATGACTGAAGTTGGCGGAATTGCTGTTGACAGACTGCGCTCACTGATTGAAAGAATTGAACGTCTTGAAGAAGAAAAAGCAGGCATAGCCTCGGACATCAGAGACATTTATGCTGAAGCCAAAGGAGCCGGATTCGACGTAAAGATTATGCGCACCATCATCAAATTGCGCAAGATGAATGCCGCCGACCGTGACGAACAGGAAATTTTGCTCGACACCTACCGCAAAGCCTTGGATATGTAGTAATTTCTAAAAAAAGCTCCTGCAAAGGAGCTTTTTGATTACTAGAGCTTCAAAACAATTCCCACAACCGCTCCGAGGCAAATATAGACTATCGGATGTAGTTTTACATAATGCACCATTACCATAAAAATAAGACCGATTATCGCACAAGTCCAGTTTGCAACCGCCATTTTTCCAATAGCGATTCCCGCACACAAAATCAAAGCCAATACCGCAGGTCGAACACCACTCAGCACATTTTGCACACTCTGAGCTTGCCCGAATTTTCTAAGCAATTTGGCAATGATTACAATGATTATAACCGAAGGCGAAACCAAGCCCAAAGTTGCCGCGATTGAGCCCCAAAAACCGGCTGTTGTATAGCCGACATAAGTCGCCATATTCACTCCCAACGGTCCGGGAGTAGATTCGGACACGGCAATCATATCGGCCAAATTTTGCGTTGTGAACCAATCATAACGCGTCGTCAAATCAAACAAAAACGGAACGGTTACCAAACCACCGCCAATGGCAAACAAACCGATTTTAAAAAACTCATAAAACAACAAAATATAAATCATTTTTTTCTGCTCCGCCAATACAGCGCCAAACCAAGCACACCTGCCGCTACGACCAACAAAATCGGCGAAAGATTAAAAACGAGCAAACTCGCCAAGGCAAGACCAAAAACGCATAAACCAAACTTTCCGATAATCGCGGTTTTCCAGAGCTTAAACACCGCTTCGGCAATCAATGCCACGACAACGATTCGCACGCCGGCAAAAGCCGATGCCACATATTCATTAGCCATATACAAACTCAAAATATGCGCCAATGCCATAATAATGATAAGCGACGGCATAATAATGCCGAGTGTTGCCACAATCGCCCCAATAACTCGTTTCATTTTATAACCGATAAAAGTTGCCACATTCACCGAGATAATTCCCGGTGTTGATTGGCCGATACAGTAATAATCCATCAATTCTTTGTCATCGGTCCAATGTTTTTTTGTCACCAATTCGGCTTGCAATAGCGGAATCATAGCATAGCCGCCGCCAAAGGTAAATAAACCGATTTTAAAAAACGTCACAAAGAGTTCAAAAAGTATTTTCATATCTCAAAAAAATCCGTTGTTAAAACGAGCTAAAGTTACTATATTATTGAAACAAACAAAAGATTAAAAATACCAATAGAGGATAACCATGCTGATAGCTATTCCCAAAGAAACTCGCGAGGGCGAAACCCGCGTTGCCGCCACCCCCGACATCATCAAAAAATATATTCAACTGGGCTTTGATGTCCACGTCCAATCCGAGGCTGGTCTTGCCTCCGGCTTTAGCGATAAAGCCTATCAAGACGCCGGCGCCAAAATCACACCCGATATTGCCTCGACCTACAAAGGAGCGCAAATCATCCTCAAAATCTGGGCACCGGACCTCAAAGAACTCTCATCAATAGAAGACAAGAGTTTTATCTTCGCCAACTTCCAAGCCTATGATCGCAAAGCCGAAATTCCTACTTTTGCAAGCAAAGGCTTAACCTGCTTTGCTTTGGATTTAATGCCCCGCATTTCACGAGCTCAGAGTATGGATATTCTCTCCTCTCAAAGCAATTTAGCCGGCTACAAAGCCGTGCTTGAGGCACTTAATTATCTCCCTTCAGCCGCCCCGATGATGATGACCGCCGCCGGCACCATTGCCCCGGCAAAGGCACTAATTTTGGGTGCGGGTGTTGCCGGACTTCAAGCCATTGCCACCGCCAAACGCTTAGGCGCGGTTGTCTATGCCTCTGATGTCCGCCCGCAGGTCAAAGAGCAAGTTGAATCTTTGGGCGCCAAGTTTGTAGAAGTCAAAACCGATGAAAATTTTGAAACCTCCGGCGGCTATGCCAAAGAAACCTCTAAAGACTACCAAGAAAAACAACACCTTGCCGTTGCCGAACAATTAACCAAAACCAACTTTGCCATCACCACCGCGCTTATCCCCGGCCGTCCGGCACCCCTACTAATCACCAAAGAGATGTTAAAAAATATGCCGGCAGGTTCAGTCATTGTTGATATGGCAACCTCTCACGGCGGCAATGTTGAAGGTGCACAAGATAACGCCGTCAAAATCATTAACAACGTCACCGTTATCGGCAACTCCAATTTGGCAGCCAAGTTACCGGCTTCGGCCAGCCCCTTATTTGCCAAAAACATTTTTAATTTTATTGATACTTTTTATGACAAAGCAGAAAAAATCTTAAAACCTGACTTTAATGACCAGCTGATACACTCCACCTGCCTCTGTCATGACAAAAAAGTTATCCACCCAGCATTTATCGGAGCATAAAATCATGGATATTTGGACTCTACTCACCATTTTTACCCTTGCCTGTTTTGTCGGCTACTTTGTTGTCTGGGGGGTTACGCCCGCCCTGCACTCCCCATTGATGAGCGTCTCCAATGCCATTTCCGGCATTGTGATTGTCGGCGCCCTCATCACGGCCGGTATTTCCGAAATGAACACACCCAAAATTTTAGGCTTAATTGCCGTCTTTTTAGCCGCGATCAACATTTTTGGCGGATTTGCCGTTTCGCACCGTATGTTACTCATGTTTAAGAAGAAAAAAGCGGAGAAAAAATAATGAGCATTTCTTACCTATCCTTTTCTTATCTACTGGCCTCCATCTTATTGATTTTATCTATTCGAGGCCTTGCTTCTCCCGAAACTGCCCGCAGAGGTAACATCTTGGGCATCATCGGTATGGCTTTAGCCATCCTCACCACACTTTATTCGCCTTTAGTCAGCGAATATAAATGGGTATTATTGATGATTGTCCTAGGCGGTATCATCGGCACCATTTCAGCCCTCAAGGTTAAGATGACTTCTCTTCCGCAAATGATTGCCGCATTTAACGGCTTAGGCGGACTTTCTTCGGTGTTTATTGCCGCAGCCGAAATCATCTCCGGTGCCCAAACTTACCTTGAAACATCGCTTGGTATGCTAATAGGTGCGGTTGCTTTTTCAGGCTCACTCATTGCCTTTGCCAAACTCCAAGGGCTTATGCCTGCCAAAGCCATCACCTTCCCCGGCCAACAATTTCTAAATCTTTTGTTAGCCATAGGCGTTCTTGCCTCGGCCACCTTGTTTATCCTCAACGGCAATCCTAATATTTTCTATCTTTTAGCCGGCTTAAGCATCATCTTAGGATTATTGTTGGTATTGCCGATTGGCGGAGCCGATATGCCGGTTGTTATCTCGATTCTCAATGCTTATTCAGGTTGGGCCGCCGTTGGTATCGGTTTTGCCTTAAATAATGTTTTGCTGATAATCATCGGTTCAATCGTCGGCGCCAGCGGTGCGATTTTGTCCTACATTATGGTCAAAGCCATGAACCGCTCACTTAAAAATGTGATGCTCGGCGGATTTGGCGTAGCCAAAAACAAAACCGCTCAAGCAGATGACACAGAAAAAGTAGCTCATAGCGGCACCCCCGAAGACGCCGCCTTCATTATGGAAAACGCCAATAAAGTCATTATTGTTCCGGGCTATGGTATGGCGGTTGCCCAAGCCCAACATATCTTAAAAGAAATGGCGGTTGACCTCAAAGAAAAATACGACGTTGAGGTAAAATTTGCCATTCACCCCGTTGCCGGACGTATGCCCGGACACATGAACGTCTTATTGGCTGAGGCAAATGTGCCTTATGATGATGTTTTTGAAATGGATGACATCAACCGTGAATTTGCCACCGCCGACGTTGCTTATGTTATTGGAGCCAACGATGTTACCAATCCGCAAGCCAAAACCAACCCCGATTCGCCGATTTATGGTATGCCGATTCTGGAAGTTGAAAAAGCCAAAACCGTATTTTTTGTTAAACGCTCACTTGCTACCGGCTATTCAGGCGTTGACAATCCGCTGTTTTACGCCCCCAACACGGTCATGCTCTATGGTGATGCCAAAAAAGTCACCGAAGAAATCGTCCGTTCGCTGGAGAAAAATTAAGCAAAAAATTAAGGAGCCCAAAGCTCCTTATTTTTTTACAACATTAACGAACAATTTTTGTTAAATCAAAAAGGAACGAATAACTTTTTTCAAGATCAGCCTCATTGGGATAGGCAAGAACCCGACTTTGTTTGATAATATTACCTCTTGAGTAGTTATACATTGCATCAAAAGACATACCAAAATCATTTTCCATATCCAACACTTGTGCAAAAATTTTATTAATCAAACTTTGTCCCAATATTTTATTAATTTTAAATCCTGTTTTTATCAAATAATCTAACATTTCTTGATAATTTATAACCGACAAATGGAAAGGATCCATACTTTTTCCGGTTTCATCAATCTGTTCACATAAAGAATTTGGAAAAGATAAAAAAAGTCGCCCATTTACAGGTAATACATCATAAAATTTTTGAATTTGTTCAAAAGGATTTATCAAATGTTCAATTGTTTCAAAACTTACAATGGTTGATAGATTATTTTCTAAAAATCCTAAGTTTTCCTGCAAATCCACTTTTACAAAAGAAAGATTATTTTTAATATATTTAGTCTTAGCAATTGCTAAATAACTATCATTAATATCACAACCAATCACTTTATAAGCCTTGGATGCCAACAAATCCGCTCCATATCCGGTTGCGCAAGCAATATCTGCAATGCTATCCCTATTTGTTATATGGTCTAACGCATAAAGATAGCGTCCACAATGTTCTAATTTCATAAAGAAATTTTGAATTTTTTCATCAAAGGGATCACAATATTCCGACGTTAAATAGTTACTGTTCATATTTACAACATCAATAAAAGTGCTATTGCCAACACGGCATAGAGTAACAATCCTCTCCAATACATTCCCGCCACTCTAAAATCTGCACCCGAAGGTATGGCATTTTCAATAATGATTGTTTGCAACAAAACATATAACACATAGTTCAAAAACGTCGGCGTCATCAATGGCAAAGCATAGCGATTAATATAAAAAGCAATCGGCAACAAGAGCAACGGGGCCATCGCCGAAGGCACGGCGTTATAAAACGTAATATTGCTGAAACCAACGCTTCCCATTACATAAGCCCCTTCTAAATTTCTTTTGGGAAAAATGGTAAAATTCACCGGTCTGGCATTAAGGATTGAACCGACCAAGTAGTGCATCAGCTCATGCAAAAAGGTCCCCGGAATATTCACCAAAGCACTCATCCACATACTGGAATAAGTCGCATATTTCACCCGCATTAAGATAATCACCAACAAAATCAGATAAAACCGATTATCAAAAAAACTCCGCAAAAATTCCGGACTGTTAAAAAAAGCATAAATATTATAAAGCACTTGCCACAAAACGTTCATTTTCTAGGCCCTCAACACGGTCAAACCCGCCAAATACGTATTCAAAAGCAGTTTGCACAAACTCTTCTTATTAATGCGGCTGAAATTATCCAAAGCATTGGTGGTCAAAAAAGAGCTGAGTGAAAACAAAGTCAGCCACAAAACCTGCCTTGCCAACTGGCGTTCTTTGACTTTCAAATTTCTATACACATCGTCAAACGCACCTTCCCAAACTTTTGTGACCATCACCAATTTTCTTAAATAGAGTTTCGGCAGCTTTCCATATTCGGCATGAAGGTGAAAATTATAAAGCAAAAACCACAAATTTCTGTTAGCCGAGACAAAATTCACAAACGCATCCAAATAGCGGTTAAGCATTTGGTATGAGCTTTCCCCTTTAGGGGTTTTGAGCATAAAGCGCAACAATTCGTCTAAGGTCTGCTTGTTTTGTTCTAAGACAAAATTATCCATCGTTCCGAATTGATTATAAATCGTTCCGACCGAATATTCCGAAGCCTCGGCCAGCTTTCTTGCGGTTAAATAATCCGCCCCTTTGAGTTTAACCAACTCTCGCCCTTTAGCGATAAGAGTTTTGCGAATATTGTCTTTTATAAATGTCATCTTATATCTGATATTAACCTAAAATTTGTAAATTAACATTATACTAGAACAAAAATGAACACTGTTCAATTTTTTTCTTAAAAATCAACAAGGATAAAATCATGAACCACAAATTATATTTGATCGGACTAACAGTTTTTCTTTTAGGGGTTGGCATTCACAAACTTTCCGCCCAAAGCAATTCAAATGAAAACTTTTATGACAACATGCTAATCTCCGATGAAATTAAAACCGAAGAAAATGCCGAAACCGCCAAGAACAGTGCCAGCAAATTATTAGATGCCAAACCTCGTGAAATCAAAATAGATTCGCCCTTGCTGATAGAACACCAAAAGAAACTTCAAGCGGCCAAGCGCGCCCAAGAAAGAGCCGTTCAAAATAAGACCTTAAAAGAAAAAGAAGCAGCCCCTTTTGGTCTCATTTGGGGAGCCACGTATGATGAAGTCAAAGATGAAGGCGTCAGCTTAGCCTCTGTCGGCCAAAAAGACTATGTCAATAATTTTTCGGCCACCCATTTACCCAAAACCATCCGAGCTTTCCGCGAAGTTGTTTTAACTTTCGGCATTGAAAATGAATTATGGAGAATAATTGCTTACGGCAACTTTTTAGATGATACTCCCTCAGCCGAAAAAGTCTTAGCCGTTTATAATCAATACTACAGACTTCTTGAGGAAAAATACGGTAACGCACAACAATTTTACACGCCAAATGTCATTAATGTTGACAAACCTTTAGGCAATGGCAAAACCGAAACCGTGCAACAAGAACAAGCCATCGGCAATCCCAACTTTTTACAAGAACTTCAAAACGGACAAGCTTTTCTCTATGCCACGTTTGACAACTCAAAAGTAGGCGCCGCACTGAGTGTAAATGTTGATGGTGATGGAAAAAGCTATATAACGGTAGAATATAAAAATCTAACCATTATGCGTGCCAGAGAACAAAGCACCATGGATGCACTATAAAGACGATAAGGAAAGAATAAATGACTAAAAAAAGTTTCTGCGGAATTTCGGGCAGCGGAATGAGTGCCCTCGCACAGATTCTTGTCCACCTTGGGTTTGAGGTTCAAGGCTCGGACCGCAGTTTTGATAAAGGAAACGACCAAGAAAACAAACAAGCACTTGAAAAATTAGGCATAAAGATTTACCCGCAAGATGGCTCGGCCATCACCCCGGACGTAGAAACTTTGTATGTATCCTCGGCTGTCGAAGATACGATTCCCGACATTAAAGCAGCCCTTGAAAAAAATATTCCTATCCAAAAACGCTCCGACTTATTAGCCGAAATTTTTCACCATTATCCCTATAATATTGCCGTCGGCGGCACCAGTGGCAAAACTACCGTCACAGCCATGATAGGTTTTATATTGGATAAATTAGGCCTTAATCCTTGCGTGATTGATGGCGGCTTAATGCTAAACTATATTGACCGTCCGGGAATTCCGAATATTATTTACAACCCCGGAAAGATATGCGTCATAGAGGCAGACGAAAGTGATGGTTCAATCGAAAAATATCACCCCTATATTTCCGTCATCAATAATATTTCCATTGACCACAAACCGATTCCCGAATTGCAAAAACTCTTTTCTGATTTTGCCGCGCGCAGCAGCCATGGTGTTGTTATAAATGCAGATTGCCCTGAGTGCGCGCCAATTGCGAATAAAAATATCACAAATCTCAAATTTTCAATTTTAGATAAGACGGCAGATTTTTATGCCTCGGATATAAAAGCCCTGCCGCATGACACGCAATATACCTTCTGCGACCAAACATTTACTCTGAAATTAATTGGTAATTTTAATGTTTCCAATGCTTTGGCCGCCATTGCCGCTTGCTCACTCATGGGGGTAGACAAATTACAAGCCGCTAAAACCTTAGAAGAATTTTTAGGCACAAAACGTCGTCTGGAAGTCATAGGCCAAAAAAACAACATTACCGTAATAGACGACTTTGCACATAATCCTGACAAAATAAAAGCCACTCTTTCGGCACTCAAAAATTATCCCGGAAGATTAATTATGATGTTTCAACCCCACGGGTTCAACCCAATGCGATTGATGGGCAAACAAATCATAGATGAATTTTGCACCCAAATGGACAATGAAGACATATTACTTATGCCTGAAATTTATTTTGCCGGCGGTTCCGTCACGCGTGATATTTCCTCTTTAGATTTAATAAACTATGCTTTATCCAAAGGTAAACAAGCCCACTATTTTGCCACCCGTGATGAGGTTAAACAATTTATTCTGCAAACGGCCAGCCCCGGCGACCGTATCATCATTATGGGAGCAAGAGATAATTCACTGCCGCAATTTTGCAAAACTGTTTTAGAGGAGCTGAAATAATGTTTACGCTACACTCAGGAGACAAAGTCGGTATAACATCGCTTGGTTCCTTTATAAATCCTCATGACATTGATAACGGTATTAATTATTTAACCCAACTGGGGCTTATTCCGGTATTGGGAAAATGCACTTACGGTTCTTGGCGCTATATGGCAGGCACACCCCAAGACAGAGCCCAAGACCTCAACAATTTTTTCCAAGACAAAAGCATAAAAGCCATTTTCACACCTCGGGGCGGCGGCGGAACAAGTTATATTCTTCCCTACATTGATTATGAACAAGCCAAACACAATCCTAAACCGATATTTGGTTTGAGCGACATCACGGCCGTACAAAATGCCCTTTATGCGCAAAGCAATATGGTTTCTTACACCGGCTTTTTGTTAAAATATGATTTCAAAACCCCTAATTTGGATGCCCTGATAGCTGAGAGTTTAAACAATATTTTCTCAGGACAAGAAACAATTTATCACGGCGGCGAATGCATACGTTCGGGACAAGCTGAAGCTCCGCTTATTGGCGGCAATTTAAGTGTTTTGCAATATCTTTTGGGAACACCTTATATGCCCTCATTAGCCGGTAAGATTCTCTTGCTTGAAGATGTAGGCGGCAAGAGTTATCAAGTAGACTTGCGCCTGCAACAACTCAAACAACAAGCAGACTTCAAATACCTGAAAGGTATCATTTTCGGGTCTTTTACGGATTGCCAGGTTTTTGATAAAGAAGACGGCACCATAGATGAGATAATTGATTATTTCTGCCAAGATTTAAGCATTCCTGTTATCAAGAATTTTCCTTACGGACACATTCCCTCCCGAAGAGTGCTACCCATAGGTCAAACCATAACGCTTGATGCCCAAAATTGCACAATCAAATTCTAGAAAATTAAATTTTTAACATATTGCCAATTTTTATCCATCAACCAAAAAACCAGTTTTTGGTATTGCTGCACACCGAGCCATTGTTTGCTGTTAAACGCAAGCAAGAAACCTATCACCCATAAATTGGCACCCGGCAAAAACATCCAACAAAATTTTGCCGACACTTTAGCAAAATCAGTTTGCTTATCATGAATTTGCGAAGCCACCGTATCCAAATGATAAGCCAACAAATATCCGATAATAGCATTAATCAACAAAGCCGGAATAAAATGCCCCAACAAAGGCACAAACAACATCAGGAAAAAAGCAAACAAAGGAAAGAAATAAGGGGCCACGACAATCAGCCAATTTCCCTCACCTTCAAAGCTCATGGAACCACCGCTGTCATCTTCCGCCAATTTTATGCTCTTAACTTTATGAAAAGTCAAAAGCGCAAAAAAAGCATGAGTTAACTCATGAGCTAAAATTTGCATATTGGCTTTCAAAGAGGCATCAGACATACTTTTGGAAATAAAATAAATAAAAAAGCCGCCAAACATGGCAAAGTATTTTAACTGCATAAATTTAAACCAAGCCAAGGATTGAAACAAAGCAGGAAGTGAGACCAACATAAACAAGGCCGCCGGCCATTTTAAAAGTTCAATTACTTGATTAATAACCCTTTGCATGCAAACTCCTTACAAAATTTAAGTCATCATAGCAAAAAATATTTGAAGAATCACCAAGTTTAACACACCTGTTAACATTAGTCTTGTAAATAGAAGAATTTGCGTTAATATAAACATTAAAATATATGAAATTTAAGGAATGTCCCTATGGAAGAAAAAGACTTTGAAACCTTTGACTTTTTAATAAACGATGAAGACGAAGTAATGCTTCTTCTCTATCAAAGAGAAGGCGAACCAGAAAATCCGCATATAGAAATTGATGTAGAGGAAAAAGCTGCTTTGCTATATCGTAACGATAACGACATATTAGAATTAAACGATATTAGTGATGATGTTTTAGACAGCCTTCAAGATGCCGACAAACTTTTGGTGTGTGAACTCTCACGAGACAATAACAATGACGAAGAAGGTAATGAAGAAATAGTCTACGCCTATGAGGCTGAAATCAGAGATTAAATAACCAGAACATGAAATAAAAAAGAGTTTCAAATGAAACTCTTTTTTATTTTATCTTAAATATAGTTTTCTTAGGCTGCGCCGCCAACATTCTTTGAATATAGCGTCCCTGATACAGATTAATTCCCAAAGAATTTCCGACTTCCACGGCATTAGGATCATCGACGCGGCACAAAATCATCTTAGCCCTTTCAGCTCTGTTCACATAATCCGTAAAATGTGAATCTGCCCGAACCATATCCATAAAAGAAGGATGCCAAATAATCTTTAACAAATCACTATCTAACTGTTCTCTGTCAATATATTTGAGCTTATCAACGGTAACACCGTCAATACAAATTTTATACCCTCTGTATTGAGCAAAAGTCTTCGCTAAAATAAAAGCTTTAATATCATTAAAAATATCCACCAATTGCAGTTCCAACACAATACTTGAGCGCATTGACTGATTAATATTATCGTCAAACTCTAGAAAATCATCTGACAAAATTGTTGATACATTCAGGTTCAAACTAAAATTACTGTTTAAGGAACCGTCGTCATGTTGTCCGACACTTGCCAAAACACGTTTATCCAACGTTTCCGTTAAGTGCAAAAACAACCAAGGATTAGCTGTCAAATCGACATCTGGCAACAAAGTATCACGCAAATCGGCAATAGAAACAAACACTTCATCAAAAATCATCTGCGGAGGAGATTTTCCGATAACCGCACAAACCGATTGACGTCGTATCAGGCTTGCAAAATCAGCCATAGAGAGAGCTTTTTCAACTTTAGCCAGCATATTTGGCGTCAACTCTCTGCGTAACTTTCTAGAAGCCGGCATAACGGATTGCATGGCATTAACCGTAGTATTAACAAATTTATTTTGCCCTCTTTCGGTACCGGCATAATTAGTCGTCAAATTATCCATCACGGATTTTACAACTTGCTTAAAATCAGCGACTTGATTTTCCAAATCATAAAATTTAGCAAAGCCGGCCTGTTCCAAATCAAAGACATTTGCTAAAAACGGATCGTCGTGAAAAATAAAACGTACTTTAACCAAACAAGCTTGCATTTCTTCATTAGCTTTTTTATTAAAGAACACGACCATATCTTCATTCGGCAGGCCAAAAATTTCTCCGCCGTTTTTTTGAATAACATTTTCAAACGTTTCTATCAAATTTTGGCGTTGCAATGTTTTTAACTTAGCGCTTTTTAATTTGCTTAAGCACAAATAGAGCACGGAAAAATGATTACGTTGCGCCTCAATTTTAGCCAAATAATCCAAGATAAGAGTATCTTTTTTGACAGTTGTTGTCTCCACTTGAGAATTGGGGATTTTTTCGGGTAATGTTGGCGTATTTTTATTAAATAAGAACATAATTTTCCCCTTACAACAAATCTTCCAAAATATCCGGATGCGAGCAACCTGCTTTGGCAAGAGCGGACAAAGATTTACGTCTCTTCAGGCATTGTTGAGCCAAACAATGCTCGGCATTAGGACACTTATTTCTGATGACGGCTGTTTCAATATCATCAATAAACGGCCCCTGGAAAGCAGTAATTCCGTATGACAAGCCCCATTTTAGAGCTTTTTCAGAATCACATTTTGCCAAAATAAAATTTTCTTTTCCCAAAGAATCAATAATTTCCTTAAACTTGGGATTAACCGGTTCATTTTCCAACAAAGGCTCCCAAAAAAGTTTAACCATATCAGGTTTAAGCGTTTTGAGATTAAGCATTTTCAAAGCGGCTGGTTGCACTTCATCTAACACCACCTTATGTCCGCCTTGATTTAATATTTCTTTAGTTTCAAAATACAAAGGCAAATTATTAAAGACATCCACCAATTGCAGTTCCACCAAGACTTTTTGCTCCGGTTTCAAAAAATTGCGAGCAAATTCAATAAATTCTCTTGAAAAAGCAGAGGATAGATTCAAATTCAGGCTAATTTGTTTGGGCCATTTTTTAAGAGATGCCGAGAAAAAAGAAGCCAAAGTTTTTTTATCCAAAGCTTGCGTCAAATAAAGGAAGAGCCAACGATTTGCCACCAAATCCAAATTAGAATCAAATTGGAGACTCAAATCTTTGACAGCCACAAAGAACTCTTGGAACAAAATTTCAAATTTTCCGGCTCCTTTAATTTTAATCACGCTTTGCCGTTTAACCAATTCGGCAATATCTATTTCATCGAGCTCACTGATAACGTTGTCAATTTCTCCTGCTTCAATAGGTCTTTTCTGTGGCAAGAGCAAATCTTCGCTTTGCACATTGCTGGCAAGCATTTCTTCAACATACTTATAGAAAGTAACGAAATTAGCGGGAAATTCAAAGACCGTAGCAAACTGCGAACAATCTTGTCCATGCAAAATTGGGTCAGCAGATAAACCTTGTCTGAGTTTTGCGACGGCCTCATCCACAGTTTCTTGAGTAATATTTTTGCCCAAGATAACGAAATCACCGTTAGACATAACAAAGAAATAGCCTCTTGCATTGCCGACAACGCTATCAAAAAGGCGACCGAGTATTTTAACGAATTCGGGATGTCTGTGTTTGGGCTTTAGCTTGGAAATACTAACATAGAGAACAGCGTAGCCATAAGAATTTTTAGCAATTCTATCCAACGCATCTAACAAATACTTTTCGGCTTTATTACTTTGCTGTTTATTCATTTTACTCACACAAATTCACAAACTAAATTTAGTTATAAACTCTGAATAATATTTTATCAAGTATCATACTATTTTGCTAACAGCGAGAGTATATTTTCTTTAACATCTGCCAAGCGATACGGTTTTTCAAGCACTTTTCCGCCAGCAAAATATTTAGGATGTTTTTTACCGCTTAAAAACAACGCCTTCAAGCCAGGATTAATCTTTAACAACTGTTTTAGCAATTCGTCTCCGTTCATACCGGGCATTAAGACATCTGAAATCACAAGTTTGACATCGGGATTTTGTGAGAATTCGTGCAAAGCTTCCACCGCATTTGCCGCCAAAACGACTTTAAAATTTTCTTTTTCTAAAAATTCTTTTAATAAAGTACATTGCATCACATCATCATCGACAACTAAAATTTTGACATTTTGACAATTAATTTTCACACAAGGAAAATAAACGATAAATCGACATCCTCCGGTACTTTTATTTTCAATTTTCAAAGAAGCATCAAAAGCCTTCAGTCCCATTTTAAGCATTGGCAATCCAAGCCCGCTGCCTTGCCCAAAGCGGAGAGTAACATACGGCTTAAAAAGTTTACGCCACAAACATAAATCAATTCCGCTTCCGTCATCTTCCACCGACACAGCCAAACATTTGCCTTTTTTTCCCTTTATCTGGCAAAGTTTCAACTTCTCAGCCGTAAACAAAACCTCTTTACACTCAACATGGATATGCCCGCCCTTAGGAAGTGCTCTCTCAGCATTCTGCAACAAATTATTGAGCATCCGCCGCAATAAGAGACTATTTCCGTAAATAAATACATCAGACTTTGGCAACTTAGACGTAAACCTGATATTTTTGGGTAATGTTTTTTTCCATAAATCACAAATTTCTAGCAACACATCTCGACAACCAAAAAAGGCACTCTGGTTATCAACTTGTTTTGCAGCAAATATTTGTTCAATTTGTACCAAAGCCGTTGCACAAGAATTTTCCAACAGCTCGGCATAAGATTGCATCGTTTTTATATTATTCTTATTCCGAGCAACCTTCTCAGCCAAACCATGTATGACATTTAAGGTATTTTTCAAATCATGCAGCTGCATTTCTTTTTGCAGTTTTAAGTTTCTGACTTTTTGCCGTCCGAAGCCAGCCAACAGCAACAAAATCAATACCGACAATACATACATCATTTTACAATTCCTTTTATTTGAGTATGCCACAAAGCAGGTTAAGGACAGGTTAAATCGTCATTGAGTAAAGCTAAAAAATATTTGCTTTTTTATAATCAACAGCTATAATCCGCTTAATAAAAATTTTAATCATAAGGAAACCGAGAATGTTAACCCCCAAAAATAATCTTTTTCCCATTCGCAATGATATTTTAGCCCGCGTTGCCAAAAGTTTTTTTGCCAATCGCTTTGCCGAAATTAATAAGATTCCGGCCGAAGTTTTTCCCGATGGCTCACAATGCTATCACCAAGATTTATCCAATGACCGCAACATCGTACGCCAAATTTGCATGGCAATTTTAGGTTTTTGTCCTGAAGACGAAGAAGGAAAAGATATCTCGCTGTCAGAATATGCTCAACAAGCCTTAAAAAGAGAAAAATTAGAACCAAGCAAAATCTCGGTAATCAGTTCTGCTTGTATGGCTTGCCGCAAAGAACGCTATATTGTAAGTGACTTGTGCCGTTCTTGCATTGCACGCCCATGCCAGATAAACTGCCCGAAAAAGGCTATCAGTTTTGTTAACGGCAAAGCCTTTATCGACCAAGATACTTGCATCAAATGCGGTCGTTGTCACGATGTCTGCCCTTATTCTGCTATCATTAAAAATGTTATTCCTTGTGAAGATTCTTGTCCTGTGGGAGCTATTTCCAAAGATGCCGAAGGCAAAGAGCACATTGATGTCTCCAAATGTATTTCTTGCGGTAAATGCTTAAAATCTTGCCCGTTTGGCGCAATTGTAGAACGTTCGCAAATGATAGATGTTCTGAAAACCATGCATGATACCGATAAAAAAGTCATTGCCATGGTTGCGCCGGCCATTGTCGGACAATTTGGCGGCACGGTAAATAATCTTGTCGGTGCGCTGAAAGCACTTGGCTTTGATGATGTAATTGAGGTTGCTGTCGGAGCCGACATCACCACCCAAAAAGAATCAGCCGAATTTATTGAGCGCATGGCCGAAGGTAAAAACTTTATGACCACCTCATGCTGTCCGGCATATTTCCGCGCGGCGCAAATTCATATTCCCGAAATTAAAGATTTCGTATCTTCCACCAAGACACCGATGTACTACACGGCAGAGCTTGTCAAACAAGAACGCCCTGATTGCGCAGCCGTCTTTATCGGTCCATGCTTTGCCAAAAGAGTTGAAGCCGAAACCGACCCAAATGTTGACTATGTTTTAACTTTTGAAGAATTAAATGCCATGTTTATCGGAGCCGGTATTGATGTTGCGGCCTCTCCCGCGGCTGAGTTTAGCAAACTATCCTGTGCTCAAGGACGCGGCTACCCGTTAACCGGAGGTGTTGCCGGTGCGGTTGCTTCTTTGGTCGAGGGCAAAACAGAAATTCGCACCGAAAAAATTGACGGTTTAAGCCCCGAAAATATCAAATTATTAAAGCGCTATGCGACCAAAGGCTGCGAAAACAATATGATTGAAGTAATGTGCTGCACGGGAGGATGCATTGCCGGTCCCGGATGTATTGCCATGGCCAACAAAGCAACGATTCAAATCAAAAACTACACCGCCCAAGGTGAAGATTTGAAAAACAAATAACAAAAACGGGATGATATAAAATCATCCCGTTTTTTTCATACTTAGTCCACATTAAGAGCTTGCAACATTTTTTCCACTTGCGAAGTATATTTCAGCTTATCTCCCCAGTTTGTAAAATCAAAGTTTTTACTTTTTGCCCAAACTTGCATAGGAACACCGGCTTGCTCATAACCGGCCAACAAATGAACCAATTTGGCAATGTCAGAAGCTGTCGCCTCACACCACAAGTCATCCAAAACTTTTTCCCATTCGTCCCAGTAAATATAGTTGAAATCTTCTTCCAAGAAACTTTCCAAAACATCCATTTGCTCATCAAAAATTTGCTGTGCATAGTCCTTGAAATTTTGAAGTCTTGAATAAGTTGCGATAAGTTTTTTGAGTTCCAAAGCCAGCCACAAAGGCTGCGTCGCAAAATACCCAATATCACCTACGGCATAACTTGCAGCTTTACAACATACTTCCAACCACTTTTCATCTTTTTGAGAAAATATATCGCGTTCCAAACACATATCAATATAATCCCAAGAAGTAAGCTGTCCGAAGTCATTGCCTATAACGCCTATACGCCTGAGGCATATTTTTCTCCACGCTTGATCAGCCAAAGACAAGAGTTCCAGCGATAATCTTCGGTCATCGGCAATTTTTTGCTGCAGAGCACAAAACAAAGGCAGTAACTTTGCCGAAACATCTTCTTTTGCAATCAGTTTGGACAACTTCAAAAATAACCTTGTTTCGCCTGCCGCGGCAATAAACTCATCCAAATATTCGCTTACCAAAGACACTCTGTCTTCAGCTTTGTACAGAGGGCTATCCAAAGAATTCAAAACTATTCTGTACAGTTCTGTATGTGCACCTCTACGCGCCAAAATGTTCAGAAACTTTTGCAATTGCGCAAAGTGATATTTTTTTTCATCTTCACCGGCCTCAAGTTTATTACTCACAAATGCCGTCTGAAAATCCAACAAAAGGATTTTTGCATCAACTGATTTTTCAGTTTTTGTCAGTAACAAATAGAAAAGATCCAAAACTTTACGAGTTATTTGACAATCTTTAGTCCGATATTTAAGATAGACCTGAAAAAAGTCCAAACAATCCGGATATTTCAAGCTTTTTCGAGCATTCAATATTTCAGATATTACATCCAGCAAAGCTAAATATTGACATGAATATCCGCTCAAAATTTCTAAGACCTCGTCATCAATCGCCTTATTTGCAAGGATAGACTGAACACAAGCCTTCTTGTGCTCCTCGTTTGCCTGTTCCAAACAATAAACCGCAGCCACAAACAAAGCATGCATTTTTCCCGAACAGTTTAAGATATGCTCTTGAAAACCATTCCAACAATTATGATTTCTATAATAATCATAAAATTGCGAAAACAAGCTATTTCCGTTTGTTTCAAACCAATCCTCAAGCGGAAATTTTTCACCTTTAAGCAGGTTATGAATCATAAAAATCCAAGCTTTATTTTCTAAGAGTTCCCTTTGAGAATAGCGATTATTTACTTTTTGTGCCAAACTCATTGCGTCATTAAAAACGCTTAATGCAGATTTCTGTTCCATTTTAGAATAATTTAAGAGTTAATAATAAAAATATGCCTATAGCAATAAGCCACCTCATTCATTTTGTCAAGCAAAAGGGGCGGAACAATTATTCCACCCCTTTTTTGTTAGAGATCATATTGAGACAAATTAATATTTTTTGCTCTTAAAATTCTACGTATATTGTCAGATACAAAAGCTTTTGCATCAAAAGCAATTCCTTTTTTATCCAAATAGGTAATGGCTTTTTCGCGCAAAATATTTGCCCCTAACCAAGCATCAATCAAAGAATTTGAGCCCAAATTAACAAGTTCGATAGCCTCGTCTTCCGTTAACACCATCTTATTAATAATCTCCGGCGCTACTTGATACGTCATATTCCGCAGTTCTTGTTCCCAGTTAATAGGAGTTAAATCATTTCCTCCGCCATCCCACAAGTCGTGAGGATACGTAAACAAAGGAGAGCAATCTACCGCTGTCAACAAACGATTTAATTCCAACACGGCTTTTCTTAAGAACATCATAGCCCCATACAAATTATAAGAGGCATGTTCTGCGAGAAAAATATAATCACCTTTTTCCAATCCTAGAGAGTTTAATTTTCCCCTCACCCAATTGCCCAGCCGCAATTGTTGCAAACGTTCATCAGAAAGCTTCATAACCATTGCCAGCTGAGAGGGATACGAATACCGCTGTAAATAACGTTTCACTGTTTTGGCATCAGCGCCATCCAACACTTTTTGCCATAAATCATCTGGCAACCAGCGAACTCTAAACACCTGCCGCAACTTGAAGAATTTTTTTGCTTCAATCAGTTCGGCACACATATTCGTTCCGATTTGACGTTTTTGCAAACACCGCCAAAACTCTACTTCTTGCTTTAATAATTTCATTTGATAAAAAATTTAAGTTACACAATAAGAATTTTATAGCTAAACAATAAAATGTTTCACGCATTATGTCAAACATTTTCTCTATTTTGTCTATTGATTTCAAAAACAAGTTATGATATAAACCACTCAACAAATCTTATTTTTAATTAATTTATTATGAAACAAAAAAATCTGACGGCCACTGTCACCCATGTGGGACACCCGTGTCCAAAATTTTCAGAAACCGCAACACCTCAAATTACAATTGGTGTTTGCGCCAAGGGACATCAATTTACCTTCCCGAGTTCACCCTTGAGCATGCTCATACAAAAAGGCGATACAATCAGCGTATCTCCCTCACGAGAGCTAACAAGAGTAAATAACCTAACCGCTGATATGTTAATCAACGTAACGGAGTTTGAGGGCGTCATTGACCGAATATCCCATCCGTTATGGCTGAAAAATCCGACAGGTGATTTTAACAGCCTGTACGTCATAATTTCGGCACAAGAACAAATGTTTCCCGTAAGAGCAAGTTGGAATACACTGTTACTGAGGGCTGGCGATGAGGTCTCCATGCGACTGGAGAATTATGAACCTCTTAAACTCAAAAACAAAAGTCTAAATTTTGAGTTTAAGGCAACTTCCACACAGTCCGCCAAGCTCCAAGGAAAGATTAAACGCGTTGCCCATCCAATGAAATGGCCCAACACTCAAGGGATTATGGGACTAAAAACTCTGGTAGTGATGGAAGACAATAGCTTTAAGATTCTTCCCGCGACACCGGAATCTATGTTTTTGGAAGACGGAGACATTGTTGAAATCAGCAATGCCTGCATCAAGAACCAACGCATTCCGGCAGTCCGCTTTTGTGGTGGAGCTTTGCCTGAATACTATGAAGTAAAATATATAGGCCACCCGTTTCCTTCATTAGGACACAACGGCAAAAAATTACTCGGCCGTTACCTGATAACCACTGAAGATGAGCTCTACCTTGTTCCTGCCGATGAGGCTAATATGCTCACACAAGCCGGAGATAAGGTATTTAATTTCTAAGAAAAAAGAAAGAGGTTAAACCCTACTACCTTAACCTCATTCTGACTATAAAAAAAGGAGCTAAAAAGCTCCTTTTTTTTCGCATTATTCAAAACTATTTGGCTTCGCTTTCAGCTTTTTCAGCAGCTTCAGCGGCAGCTTTTTCAGCGGCAACGCGAGCTTTATCAGCAGCACCTTTAGCATTAACGTCACGGTCAACCAATTCAACAATAGCCATCGGGGCAGCATCGCCATAACGGATACCTGCTTTCAAAACGCGGGTATAACCACCGTTACGAGATTTATAGCGTTCAGCCAAAGTAGAGAAAAGCTTAGAAACAACGGTTTCATCACGTAAGAAAGCCAAAGCCAAGCGACGAGAGTTTAAATCACCTTTTTTAGCATAAGTAATCATATTATCGGCAAAAGTTCTCAAAGCTTTAGCACGTGGCAAAGTAATGTTGATTTGCTCATGGGTTAACAAAGCATTTGTCAAGTTAGAGAACAAAGCTCTTCTTTGACTTCTTGGCATATTTAATTTTTTTTGTTTCATACCGTGTCTCATAACAATTTCCTTTCTTTTCTCTGTGCTTTGCAAGGCAAAGCGGATAAAACACATATTTCCGCCACGGATACGTTAGACGCACATGCACGGAAACTTAACAATTCGAGGAGTCTTTTAACATACAATATTTTGAAAAGCAAGCAAAATTTCACAAAAAAAGATACCCCCGCGTAAAACGCGGGGTTCTTCATATGCGGCTATAAGCCTTTAGCACTGGCGTCCCCTAAACGGGGCACCCATATTCTGCCAGACGCAATTTGTTACTACTTACCCGTAAAC
>CALXZH010000026.1 GCA_944393175.1 uncultured Alphaproteobacteria bacterium
TGCTTTAGTTTTATAAGATTTAGCCAAAATAAAAATGCGATAATATTATTTGTTGACACTTTCTGAGTAATATGCTAAGTTATAAGTGATAAGGTTCAGTTATAATGGAGTGTATTATGAGAAAGCAACTTGCGATAGGAGTATCGTTATTTTTACTTTGCGGCGTTGGCGGCAAGAGTGAAAAAATTGATTTGTTTCCAATTCAAGCCTTGCCTCTTAAATACACACACCTCATAGAAACTAGTCAAAGCCAAACCTTTGAACCTTATAACAGGGCAAGTCTGTTAGCAGACTTGCCCTATCGTAGTGCCTATAAAACAGTTTCTGTGCAATTTATTATAGATGGAGATAACGGCGATATTGAATTTGAAGATTATTCAATAATTTTGTGTGAGCAATATGGTTATACGCAACAATCTTGTACAAATGGTCTGGTGCCGGGAAATGTATGTCCTTATAATTCAACATATTTTGATAAATGTTGTGAGGTTAAATATAAATATAACAAAGATGAATGTGTATATCCTAATACTATAAGCGGAGATAGTTGCGGCGGCAAATATATGTGTTATTGCGATAAGAGCTTGTATTCCATTAAACAATGTCCGTCTCCACAAGTTCCTGAAGGGGAGGGGTGTGAGGAAGAAGGTGTTACTTATTTTACAAACTGTGTTTGTCCGAGCCAATATAGTCATACTTGTGATGGCGTAAATCAAGTTGGTGTGGGAGAAGGGTGCACACAAAACGGTGTTACCAAATATCAAGCTTGTCAATGTAGAAATGGTTACAATCTTACTTGTTCTGATTTAGGACCGGTAACGCCAAGCGATTATTGTCTTAAAGATGGTATTAAATATTACAAAAACTGCAAAACTTGTGAAAATAAATGCACCTTACCAAGTTGTCCGGAAGGAAATGTTTGCGAGTATGAAGAGTGTTCTCAAAAATACTGCATAACGGGGTGTGCTGTTGGCTATAAAAATTTGGATGATTATTGGTGTAATGGCGCGTTGCGTTGTTGGTTCAAGTAAAAAGGAGAAAAATTATGAATAATAAAAAGATAATTGCCGGAGCTATTGGGGGATTATGGGTAACTGCTTTTTTGACTGATGTTGTTCAGGCACAAACTTGTATAAATCCTCCTTCTTGTGATGCTTTGGGATATAAGCAAAAAGAAAGTGAATGTTCAGGACAACATATGCTGAGATGTCCTTTAGATATGACAGCTGTTTTTTGTGGGGGAACAGCTTGTTCTTATACTAATCTCTCTAAACCAGTTGGGTGTTCTTTAGCAGATAATTGTGAAAATGGAGGAAAAACTTATTATGGTGATATTTGCTTTAAGTGTTATGAGGGGTATGACTTAAACAGCAACGGTAAATGTCAACAAGTTTGTGATTATTCAGCTACGTCTACGTCTCATTGTTCGAGCTATAATAGCTGTGTATTGGAATCGGCAAGTGGAAAGCAAGAGTATTATTATTGTAATAGCTGCGATAGTGGGTATTTTCAAAGCGGAGGTTCTTGTTATTCATGCTTAAATGGTAATAGTTGTACCGGCCCTGTGAGTGCGTCTCCTTATTCAGAAGAAGAATGTCGAGATATATTGCATGAAGAGGATGTTAATGTCTATTCATTTTCCTGTGGAGGAAAAACTTATTACTATTGTAGAGAAGGTGCAGATCTTCCATGTCTAATGTAGGTTTTTTAGATTTTATGTACCGTAAATTTATTATAGATTTATGTTATTTACCAGAGGAACCAAATCCGTTTTCACCGCGAGTGGTGCTTAGTTTTTCAAATTCTTCGGTGCTGATTTCTTTAAACTCGGCCTTATAGGGAAAAGGAAATTCACCTTGAGCAATTTTATCGCCGGGAGAGATGGTATAAATTTCTCCGCCTTGGGGATTGGTGTTTAAGAGTATTACCATAATTTCACCGCGGTAGTCGGTATCTATAATGCCGCCTATCGGGATAATTCCGTGGTTGGCCGCTAAGCCGCTGCGACCGTTGATGCGACACCAAAAGGGAGATGGCGGGGCTATTTTTATGCCGGTCGGGCATTTAAATCTTTCGCCCGGGTGAAGTTGAACAGGCTGAGCAATAGCTGCGCAAATGTCAAAACAAGCCGCATCCGGTGTGGAATAGTGCAAGTTAGCCGCATTATCAACGTAGTGTTCAAGTTTGGTATATAATACCGGAATATATTGTATTTGCATTTTTAGTCTTTCTTCTTAATGGATTTTAGCGAATTTTAGCGAAGTAACACAAAAAATCCATCTTTAATTTTTTTGCGGGGGATAATCTTTTATCGCGGTGTTCGGTGATTATATTATTTGTGGACAGATTATTTTACAGGAGAAACGGATGAAAAACATAAAATTGAATAATGACTATGAAATGCCGATGATGGGTCTCGGAACATGGAAGTCTAATCCGGGAGAAGTGTATCAAGCCGTGCGTTGGGCGATTAAACTTGGGTATCGGCATATTGATTGTGCGCATATTTACGGTAATGAAAAAGAAATCGGGCAGGCACTTCATGATGCCATGAGTGAAGGCGATATTAAAAGAAGCGACCTCTTTGTGACTTCAAAGCTTTGGAATGACTCGCATAATCCGGCGGATGTCTTGCCGGCTCTGAAACAAAGTTTAAGCGATTTACAGCTTGAGTATTTGGACTTGTATTTAATTCATTGGCCGGTGGCTCAGAAAAAGGGAACCGTAATGCCTCATAGCGATAAAGATATGGAACCTCTCAAAGATGTGCCGATTGATTTTACTTGGGCAGAAATGGAAAAAGCGGCGAAATTCGGCTTGGTGCGTTCGCTTGGCGTGTCTAATTTCGGACCGAAAAGTTTATCTCATTTGATACAACAAGCAGAGATTATTCCTGCGGTTAATCAAGTCGAATGTCATCCTTTTTTGCAACAAGATGCTTTACTTGAATTTTGTCGGCAAAATATGATTGTGATGACGGCTTATTCACCTTTGGGCTCACAACATGAGGTCAATGAGCCTGATTTGCTCTCTCATCCGCAAATTGTGGAAATAAGCCAGAGATTACATATTACTCCGGCGCAAGTGGTTTTGGCTTGGCAACTGGCGCGTGGGGTGGTGGTTATTCCAAAATCGGTCAGAGAAGAACGCTTAAAAGAAAATTTAGCGGCAACCGTGATAGAGCTAGATGATGCCGATATTGCAAAAATTAATTCTTTGGATAAAGGGTATCGTTATATTACGGGGCAAAGTTTTGCCTTTGGAGGCTATACGCCGCAAGAAATTTTTGCTTAAGCTCAAAGGAAAGTTTACATTTAGCCCGCAAGGATTTTTAGTCTTTGCGGGTTAATAATTTCTGGGTCAGAAAGTTTTGCAGAGCTGTGTTATCTTGCCACTTGATTGTGATTTCAAGAACATGAAAATGTGCTTGCAAGTGGTGTGGAATTTTTACAAAATCTTTGGACGTGGTTATCAAGGAGCAGCCTTGGTTTTTAGCTTTTTGAATTAAGTTTTCCAGTTCTTGAGTGGTATAAAAATGATGATCGGGAAAATCAATCGTTTCAACCGTATCCAAGCCTAATTCTTCAAGAGATTGATAGAATTTTTCAGGGCGTCCAATTCCTGCAAAGGCGATGACTCTTGTGGTAGGGAGGCTGGGTTTTTGCGGGATGATTTTTCCCTTAAAAGCCGGCAAGGAAATTTGTGCGGTTAAGTTCTTTTTATCTTCTCCGATGATTATCATGGCCTGTGCACGTTTGAGACCTTGGGCTAAATCTTCGCGCAAAGGGCCGGCCGGAACGCAAAAGCCATTGCCATAGCCGACCATACCGTCAAATACCAAAAAAGATACATCTTTATAAAGCCCCGGATTTTGAAAACCGTCATCCATAATTATGATGTCGGCGCCATGAGAAATGGCTGTTTGAGCTCCTTGAAAACGGTCGGGATTGACGATAACCGGTGCAACTTGAGCCAAAAGCAGAGGCTCGTCTCCTACTTGTTCGGGAGAGTGGTGCTTGAGGTCAACTAAGACATTTTTTAACTTGCCGCCATAGCCGCGAGAGACGAAAAACGGGTGGTAGCCCATAGCTTGCAGCAGAGATGCTATTGCTATGGCCGTCGGCGTTTTTCCGCTGCCGCCGGCGGTTAAATTACCAATGCAAATTACCGGAACAGAAATTTTTTTCGGGGTATGAAATTTGAGGTTTAATCTGGTGGCAAGCGCATAGATTTTTCCTAAAGGAAAAAGTAGGTATGAACAGAAGTTCTTATGTTGCCAAAATGAGGGCGTTTTCATAGGTTAATGTATCCTTTGATTTTTTCAACGATGCCATCTAAGACTTGAGCTTCTTTCATTGTCCAATCATAAGCAAGTTGAGCGTTTTGAGCCAGATAATCTTTATTCGTTAAGAGTTTGAGAATTTCTTGGTATAACTCTTTGGTATCTTTAATTTGAATAACGGCCTTGGCTTGAAGAGCGTGTTCCATGGCTTCTTTGAAATTGTGCATGTGCGGTCCTACCACCACGGCATCATGCATACGTGCCGGTTCCATAAAATTTTGTCCGCCGTGAGGAATAAGAGAACCTCCGATAAATGCAATCGGGCAAAGTTTATACCATAGTCCGATTTCGCCAATGGTATCGGCAATGTAGACTTCAGTTTCAGGGGTAATTTTTTCGCCAGCCGAACGAAGAGCCGTTGTCAGCTGACATTCATTTTGTAGGCGATTTTGAATGTCTTTTCCTCTTTGCGGATGGCGAGGTGCGATAATTGTCAACAAGTTCGGGACTTCTTTTTCCAATCGTTTTAAGAAACAGCCGATTTGGTATTCCTCATCTTCGTGGGTGGAGCTGACAACCCAAGTGGGGCGTGAGCCGATTTGGGCGGCAATGGCTTGTTCTTTGTGTTCATCAATCGGGAGCGGAAGACCGGCAAATTTTAGATTGCCAAGGCAAAGGGATTCTTTGGCGCCAAGTTCTTTTAAGCGTTGTGCATCGAGTTCGGATTGTCCGAGGCACAGTGTAAAGCATTTCAACAATTCTTTACTGATACAAGAAAATCTTTTCCAGTTTTTGTATGAGTGGTCGGAGATACGCCCATTGACCAGTATCAAAGGAATGTGGTGTTGCTTTATTGTTGAGAGCATGGACGGCCAAAGTTCGGATTCAAACCACAAGACTAAATCTGGTTGCCAATGGGCAATAAAACTTTGGGCAAATTTGGGCGTATCTATCGGAAAATATTGGTGAAAAGCACGTTGAGGCAATCTCTTGGCCATAATGTCCGCAGAAGTGGTTGTGCCTGTAGTTACCATTATGTTTATGTCGGCAGATAAATCCAATAATTTATGGATTAAGGGTAGCATGGATACAGACTCGCCGACCGAGGCTCCATGTAGCCAAATCAATCGTCCTTGAGGGCGGGGCAGGGATGATTGTCCAAGACGCTCGCTAAAACGTTGTAAGTCTTCTTTGCCGCTTTTTTGACGTTTTTTGATTATTAAGGGCTGAATCAATAAAGGGTAAAGAACCGTGATGAGTGTCTTATATATATTAATGAACATTTGACGAATCCTCGGTTGGTAAATCAGATGCAGGATAACGTTTTTTTGCTTTTTTGCCTTGCGGAACAGGGGGCAAGCCAAGAGCTTTATCGGCTTCCCAAGTGAGGCGGTTTAATTGTGATTCAATATTGTGGCGAATCTTTTCTATTTCGTCTTCTTTGGCATTCTTGGGAATATAAAATGCTTCGGTAGTGGCGTATATTCCTTTTGAAAAGAGTGGGGGCAAAAGCATAGAATCCCAGCTCTTACGGAGTATTTTTGAACCTTTAACGCTATAGGTGGCGCCAATTATCGGTTTGCCCGTCTTTTGAGCAAAATAAAGGGCCGATTTGCCTAAGGTCATGCTCGGGCCTTTGGGACCGTCTGGGATTATGGCGATGGCTTCTCCTCTTTTGAGCGAACGCATTAAATCTATGGCTGCCGATTTGGAATTTTCAGTCGAAGAGCCGCCAATGGTTTTCATGCCGAATTTTTCTAATAATCCGGCTATCATGCGTC
This sequence comes from uncultured Alphaproteobacteria bacterium, assembly GCA_944393175.1. GTDB lineage: Bacteria > Pseudomonadota > Alphaproteobacteria > RF32 > CAG-239 > Scatocola. The sequence continues at coordinate 6,064 of CALXZH010000026.1, forward strand.
CATCGTGGTGTAAGGATACCAAGGCGTTCATCGGGTGCTTTTTATTCCAAAAATAAGGAAGCATCATGGCTCTGCCGTGCCAACCGATGAAAATAAAGCTGCCTTCTTTGTCCCAAATGTCATCCATCTTTTTTTGGCCGCTGATTTGCCATTTTGTGGTTTTGCCGACCAGAAGCGCATAATGGTAAAAAATTGTGCTGATTATGTTTAAGATGTAAGGGGACTGCAGTAAAGATTTAAAAAACTTTTTTAGTCTTTTCCTTAAGGTCATTTGCTTATCTTTGTTCTTTTTTGACAATATCTGTGACAGAAATGCCAATCGTTTCGTTTTCGGTAATGACGACTTCACCGTGGCCGATTAAAACGTTATTAGCATAAATGTCTACATAATCATTGACATTACGATCAAGTTCTACTACGGCACCGCGGCCGAGCTTTAAGAGTTGCTGTACGCGAAGAGTGGCCTCGCCCAAGGTCACGGATATTTCTACGCTGATTTTATCTCCCGACAGATTATAGTGATGTAACGCGGGCATTCAATTTCTCCATAAATTTTCTATCTTTGTATTATCATATAGAATATTTTTTATATTAAAACAACTATGATGACTTTATTCATAATTTTGTGCATAAAACGTAAAAAGTTTTTTGCCTCGAAAGTCTTTGTGGATTAACGCTTTTAATCATTGCCGACTTAACTTAAATGTGCCAAATCTGTTATATGTTTTGTTGAAAGTATTGTTGTGAGAGAAATGCTTTCCTATATATATTATGTATAACAATAATGAGGTTTATGATAAAATGGCTGTGAAAAAAAGCACTTACCCTGTATTGCCTTTGCGCGATATTGTGGTCTATCCGAAAATGATTGTGCCTTTGTTTGTCGGGCGTGAGAAATCAATTAATGCCTTGCAAGAAGTCGTGGATAAAGATCAAAATATTGTATTGATTACTCAAAAATCCGCATCCGTGGAAGATCCAACCGAGGATGATGTTTATCATGTCGGAACTTTGGGTACGGTTTTACAAATGTTAAAACTGCCTGACGGAACGGTAAAAGTTTTGATTGAGGGTATGGAACGCGTTAAGGTTTCTAAGTTTTTGGATAATCCTTTGTTTATGGAAGTTCAGGCCGAAATTTTGCCCGATAAAGATGAAAACGATATGGAGCTTGAGGCGCTGGTTCGGGCCGTTTTGTCTCAGTTTGAAGACTATGTTAAGCTCTCTAAAAAAATTCCTCCCGAAGTTTTGGTCTCGGTTAACCAAATTGAAGATAACTGTAAATTAGCCGATACCATCGCTTCGCATTTGGCTTTGAAAATTGCCGATAAGCAGGCTTTGTTGGAAGGGCGGACTCTTAAAGAAAGATTTGAAAAAATCTTGGAATTTATGAACGCGGAAGTCACCTTGCTTGAGGTGGAAAACAAAATTAAAACCCGCGTTAAAAAACAAATGGAAAAAAGCCAGAAAGAGTATTATCTGAACGAACAGATGAAGGCTATTCAAAAAGAGCTCGGTGATAATGACGAAGAAACCGAAATCGATGAATATATGAAAAAAATCGAAAAGACCAAGCTCTCAAAAGAAGCCAAAGACAAAGCCATTGCAGAAGTTAAAAAGCTGAAAAATATGAGCGCCATGTCCTCAGAGGCAACGGTTATTCGTAATTATTTGGACTGGCTCTTGGATATTCCTTGGAAAAAACGCTCCAAAATCAATAAAGATATTTCGAAAGCCATGGAGATTTTGGAAAAAGACCATTATGGCTTGGATAAGGTTAAAGAGCGTATTGTTGAATATTTGGCAGTGCAAGCCAGAGCCGATAAAATCAAAGGCCCGATTTTGTGCTTGGTCGGTCCTCCGGGTGTGGGTAAAACTTCTCTCGGACGCTCTATCGCCAAAGCTACCGGACGAAACTTCGTTCGTGCCTCTTTGGGTGGTATGCGTGATGAGGCCGAAATAAGAGGACATAGGCGGACTTATATCGGTTCAATGCCCGGCAAAATTATTAAAGGGATGAAAAAGGCCGGTACCTCTAATCCGTTGTTCTTGCTTGATGAAATTGATAAGCTCGGCAATGATTGGAGAGGCGATCCCAGCTCCGCTCTCTTAGAGGTGTTAGACCCTGAGCAAAACTCTGCCTTTAACGACCACTATCTGGAAGTGGATTATGATTTGTCGGATGTGATGTTTGTTACAACCGCAAACTCTTTGGATATGCCGCGTCCGCTGTTGGACCGTATGGAGATTATTCGTTTGTCGGGTTATACCGAAGACGAAAAAATCGAAATCGCCAAACGCCACCTTATTCCGAAGATTTTTGAGGAAAATGCCGTTAAAGAATCGGAGCTTAAAATTAGTGAAAGTGCTATCCGCGATATTATTCGTTATTATACGCGGGAGGCCGGTGTGCGTAATTTGGAACGCGAAATCGCAACTATTGCCCGCAAGGCCGTAAAAGAAATTTTGCTCTCAAAAGGCAAGACCAAGCAAATTGAAGTAACCGACAAAAACTTGGATAAGTATTTGGGTGTTAAACGCTTTAGTTTCGGCGAGGCCGAAGAAAAAGACCATATCGGTGTTACAACCGGTTTGGCTTGGACCGAAGTGGGCGGTGATATTCTCTTTATTGAGGCGGTGGATATGCCCGGTAAAGGCAAAATTACCCAAACCGGTAAACTCGGTGATGTGATGAAGGAATCTATTGAGACGGCTTATTCCGTTGTTCGTTCGCACTCCAAAGATTTAGGAATCGACCCCGAAATCTTTGAAAAAACCGATATTCACGTCCATGTTCCCGAAGGGGCAACGCCAAAAGACGGACCGTCAGCCGGTATTGCAATGTATACGACTCTGGTGTCCGTTTTGACCAAAACTCCTGTTCGCAAAGATGTTGCCATGACCGGCGAAATTACGTTGCAGGGCAGGGTATTGCCTATCGGCGGATTAAAAGAAAAATTGTTGTCGGCTTTGCGCGGCGGTATCAAAACCGTGATTATTCCTAAAGAAAATGAAAAAGACTTGGCCGAAATTCCTGATAACGTCAAAAAAGGAATGAAGATTATTCCGGTATCAGAGGTTTCCGAAGTCTTGAAAATTGCTCTGGCGGATAAAATCAAGAAACCCGTCAAAACCACCAAAAAGAAATAATACTCGTTAGTCTTTAACTCAAAAAAGCTCCGAATTTATGTTCGGGGCTTTTTTTCGGACTCGGAATCTGAGCTTGGCGAATCTCTTAGAATCCAGGCTCATTGGCGGTTTGGTTGTGTATAAGCGCAAAAAAATCACTCATTTTCTGCCTAAAAGCAAAAAAAACTTGGGATAAAGTGCTTTTTTTTTTTTTTTTTCCTTGTTTTCGTTTGACTTCAGTGTTTTTTGGGGCT
>CALXZH010000027.1 GCA_944393175.1 uncultured Alphaproteobacteria bacterium
CTTTATACTTGCCTGCGCAGCTAATGACGTATATACCATTAACCCTGCACAGAAAATTATTGTTCTAATAATTTTCATAGTACACCTCATAGAGTTCAATCAAGCCTATTGTTAGAGTAGCATTTTGACCTCTATTTGTCAAACTTTTAATCTAAAACTTGGGAGTTTTTCATTTCTTTGTAACACACATAAAAAAATAAGCCTCTCATTCGAGAGGCTTATTTTTTATGCGTTCATCAACTTTTTTCATTTTGCGCTGATACCTTTCTATCACCGCATGTTTGCGCTCTTTTTGTGAACGCCAATTGACGTAATTAAATATTCCATATTGGCTAATATGATCTTCGGGAACCACAGCTTCGGTCAGTACTTCGCAGACATTATCAGCTATATTGGCTACACCTCCGACAATAAAATACTTATTGTCTTCTTGACCTGTCTCACCTAATAACTTGATATAGCCACAACGTAAATTAAGTACACTCGGAGCTCGTTCTTCCAGTACGGTTAAATCACCGTTTTCTCCCGGAATCAAAACCCTATATGCATCTTCTTCTTTATAGATTTTGCTTGGCAATACTATTTTTAGGTGAACTTTCTTTTCCATGGTTTCTTTAGCTCCTAAACTAAGCCGCTTCTTTCATATTTTTTGCATTTTCAAGCACTTCTTCTATAGTACCAACCATATAGAATGCTTGTTCCGGAATATCATCATACTTGCCTTCAATAATTCCTCTGAAGCCTTTAATCGTATCCTCCAGTTTTACAAACTTACCAGGACGTCCGGTAAATACTTCGGCAACATGGAAAGGTTGTGACAAGAATTTTTGAATCTTACGCGCACGGGCAACTGTCAATTTATCTTCTTCTGACAATTCATCCATACCCAAAATTGCAATAATATCTTGTAAAGATTTGTATTTTTGCAAAATTTCTTGTACACGGCGGGCAACTTGATAGTGCTCCTCACCTACTATAGTCGGATCCAAAATACGGCTGGTAGAATCCAACGGGTCAACCGCCGGGAAAATGCCCAACTCAGAAATTTGACGAGACAAAACCGTGGTGGCATCCAAGTGCGCAAAGGTGGTTGCCGGTGCCGGGTCGGTCAAGTCATCGGCCGGAACATAAACTGCTTGTACTGAGGTAATAGAGCCATTCTTGGTTGAGGTAATGCGCTCCTGCATGGCCCCCATATCCGTACCCAAGGTTGGTTGATAACCCACGGCTGACGGAATACGTCCCAACAAAGCTGAAACCTCTGAACCTGCTTGAGTAAAGCGGAAGATGTTGTCAACGAAGAACAATACGTCTTGGTGTTCTTCATCACGGAAATATTCCGCTTGGGTCAAACCTGTTAAAGCTACACGTGCACGTGCCCCAGGAGGTTCGTTCATTTGACCGTAAACCAGAACGGTTTTAGATTTATCACCATCCAAGTCAATAACGCCGGATTCAATCATCTCGTGATAGAGGTCATTTCCCTCACGGGTACGTTCGCCTACGCCGGCAAATACGGAATAACCACCGTGGCCTTTTGCAATATTGTTAATCAGCTCCATAATCAATACGGTTTTGCCAACACCTGCACCGCCGAACAAACCAATTTTACCACCCTTGGCATAAGGTTCGAGCAAGTCAATTACCTTAATACCCGTGGTGAAAATTTCGGTTTCGGTTGATTGCTCGGTAAAGGCCGGAGCCGGACGGTGAATCGGCAAATGTTTTTTAGCTTTTAATTCACCTCTTGCATCAACCGGATCGCCTATCACGTTGATAATACGGCCTAACATTTCAGGTCCGACCGGAACTTCAATCGGGTGACCGGTGTTGAGGACTTCCAATCCTCTGACCAAGCCGTCGGTTGAATCCATGGCAATTGTACGGACAACGCCCTCACCTAAGTGTTGTTCTACTTCCAACACCAACTTGTGGCCATGATTATCACACTCCAACGCGGTTAAAATACTTGGCAAGACATCGCAATTTTCAAATTTAACGTCTACTACCGCGCCCATAACTTGTGAAACGTAGCCTAAGCGCCCGCTTGCTTTTGCCGCTTCTTCCGCTTTCTTTATTTTTTTTACGGCTTTTGCATCTTCTTCCTGCATTGCCTTTTCAAAACCAGTTTCTTTTTTAACACTTGCTTTTACTTTAGAGCTTGTGCTTTTGGCTTTGGAAGTGCTTGCTTTGGTGCTCTTCTTTTCCGTCATTCTTTTCTCCTTCGAACTACAGTGCTTCCGCACCGGCTATAATTTCGGTTAACTCTGTCGTAATATTATTTTGACGCATTCTATTATATTTTAAGGTCAAATGAGATATCATATCTTTTGCATTGCGCGTTGCATTATCCATTGAGGTCATTCGAGCACCATGTTCGGAGGCTTGCGTATTGATAATTGCCTCATAAACTGATGCTTTATACAACAGCGGTAAGATATTATTCAATATTTCCAGCTTTTTCGGTTCATAATCGTATTCAGCACCTTTTACCAATTCAGGCAGAGCCTTTTGTTCGTCATACTCTATCTGTATCGGCAATACCTGCTTGCAAAGTATATCTCGACTTATGGCTGAGCGAAATTTACTGTATATTATTTCGCATACATCAATATTTCCCATTGAGAAATCATCAAAGGCATAATTAGAGATTGCTGAACTTTCATCGTAACGAGCACCCTTTTTGGCTATGCCGTCAATGCTACGCACGATTTTATCTCCGTATTTGCGCTTTAATATGGTGTAGCCTTTTTTCCCGATACAAGCAATCGATACTTCTTTGCCTTGGGAAACCAGCTCTTCTATGCGACGAGACGCTACCTTTGCCACCGACGCATTAAAACTACCGCAAAGCCCCCTATCTGAGGTAAATACCAGCAACAGATATTTTTCGGAACGGCCGGTTCCGTTAACCAGTATCGGCCAGTTAACGGAACAACCATTCTTTTCCCTTTGTTTCATATCGGAAACAATCCTCTCGGCAATACCTTGCAGATTATCTTTGTAGACAATACTGCTTGACAGTAAGCTCTGAGCTTTGCGTAAGCTGGAAGCTGCAACCATCTTCATTGCTGAAGTGATTTTCTGTGTGGACTTTATACTCTCTATACGAGTTCTTAACTCTTTTAGTCCGGCCATTGTTCTTCCTTACTTATGCTGCTTGTTCTTCCCCGATAAATTCTTTTAAGAAATTGTCATAAAATTCTGTCAACTTCTTATCCAAATCATCTGAGATTACTTTTTCTTCACTGATTTGTTCCAAATATTGCGGATAATTTGTCTTTAAGGCGGTTAAGGCTTTTTGCTCAAAAGGCTTAACTTCGTTCAAAGGAAGTTTATCCAAATATCCACGAACACCGGCAAAAATTGCGACGACTTCATCGGCTACCGGCATCGGATGATATACCGGTTGCTTCAGCAATTCGGTCAAGCGTTCACCTCTTGCCAGAAGTTGCTTGGTTGCTGCATCCAAGTCAGAGGCAAATTGTGCAAATGATGCCATTTCACGATATTGAGCCAGTTCCAGCTTAATTTTTCCGGCAACTTGCTTCATTGCCTTGATTTGGGCGGCGGAACCAACACGACTTACCGAAATACCAACATTTACTGCCGGACGTACACCTTGGTAGAACAAACTTGTTTCCAGAAAGATTTGTCCGTCCGTAATCGAAATTACGTTCGTCGGAATATAGGCAGATACGTCTCCGGCTTGGGTTTCAATTACCGGCAAAGCCGTTAAAGAACCTGCCCCCTCTTCGTCGTTCATCTTTGCGGCACGTTCCAACAAACGTGAGTGCAAATAGAAAACGTCTCCAGGATATGCTTCACGCCCTGGCGGACGACGGAGCAACAATGACATTTGACGATATGCCGTTGCTTGTTTGGACAAATCATCATAGAAAATTGTTGCGTGCATACCGTTGTCACGGAAATACTCACCCATTGCGCAACCTGAATATGGTGCAATAAACTGCATCGGTGCAGGGTCAGATGCCGTAGCGGCAACAACAATCGTATAATCTAACGCGCCATGGTCTTTTAAAGTTTTAACAACTTGTGCCACGGTTGAACGTTTTTGACCTACGGCAACATAAATGCAATACATTTTCTCTTTTTCAGATTTTGCCTGCTCGTTAATGTGCTTTTGGTTGATGATTGTATCCAAAATGATTGCGGTTTTACCGGTTTGACGGTCACCAATAATCAGCTCACGTTGACCACGACCAATCGGAATCAACGCATCAACAACTTTCAGACCGGTTTGCATCGGTTCGTGAACGCTGCGCCGCGGAATAATTCCCGGAGCTTTCACCTCTGAGTTGCTATACTCAGTGGCTTTAATTGCTCCCAGTCCGTCAATCGGCTCTCCCAGAGCGTCAACCACACGACCAAGCAAACCTTTGCCGACCGGCACGCTCACAATTTTATCTGTCCGTTTTACGATGTCGCCTTCTTTAATTGACTCGTCTGATCCAAAGATAACCACACCGACATTGTCTTCTTCCAAGTTAAGGGCCATTCCTTTAACCCCGCTCTCGAATTCAACAAGCTCGTTGGACTGAACTTTGTCAAGGCCATAAACACGGGCAATACCATCACCAACAGACAAAACACGACCAACCTCCGAGACATCTACCTCGACATTGGCGTTTATGATTTTGTCTTTAATGATGGTGGATATTTCGCTTGCATGTACAGACATTATTGTCCACCTTTCATCATTATTTCCAAACGATTTAATTTTCCACGAATCGAATCATCTATCATGGAAGAACCAAATTTTACTATCAAGCCACCCAAAATTTCAGGGCGGACCTCATAACTCAATACCACTTTTTTGGAAAGCATTTTTTCCAGAGTTGAAGACAACTTCTTCTCTTGAGCTATGCTCAATTTTTGTACACTTTGAACGCTCACTTCAACATAGCCGTTCTTGGTATACCAAATATGAACAAACTCTTCCAATATCAGCAGTAATTCAGAAAAGCGATTGTTAGAGGATATAATTTCCAAACAATTCAGAGTTTCTTTATCCAGTTTCAATTTCTTTCCGACTTGTTTGAGGGCTTCATCTTTAGAATCGGCCGGCCAAACGGGATTAGACAGATATTTGATAATGGAAGAATCTTCTTTTAAGACCTGAATTAAGGTTTTCACATCATCCAAGACTTTACTGACGGCCTTTTTCTCCTCCGCAGCACCGTAAAGCGCTAAGGCGTAGGTGGTAATGATTTTTGATTTTGAAATCTTTTTCACGGTAATCTCTTTTTCTCTTTACTGTTTGTTGTGTATCATAAAGTGTATTTCTTTCTAATTTATTAATTTTCTCACATAAAACTATAAGGATCCACATCTACTTCTATACGCACATTTGAAGGCGCAGACACACGCTTTAACCACTCCTTTATAACCTCTTGAATTTTAATGTTTTTTGATGTTTTGAGAAGCAAGCGATAACGATATTTATTGCGCAGCATATATATCGGGGCCGGCGCCGGTCCCAATGTGGATATGTAATCATTATTCGGGGCGGTTTGTCCTAACAAAATAGCTGTTTTTTCGGTTAAGTCTTGATTTGCGCCGGAAACTATAATGGCGGCTAATTTTCCAAACGGCGGCATTCTTAATATTTTACGACTTTGCTTTTCCAAATCTAAGAATCGGCTACGGTCATTATGAATCAGAGCCTGCAAAACAGCATTTTCAGGGTATAGGGTTTGAATATAGACCGTTCCTTTCTTTTCAGCCCTGCCCGCACGACCCGCTACTTGCGACAAGAGCTGATAGGTGCGCTCGGTTGCGCGCAAATCACTTCCCATTAGTCCTAAATCGGCATCCACAATGCCTACCAAGGTCAGGCTCGGAAAATGGTGTCCTTTTGCCAATATTTGCGTTCCAATTAAAATATCCACCTCTCCTTTTTCCATCTTATCAAAAACTTCAGATACTTCCTTCAAAGATGAGGTAATATCGCTTGAAATTACGGCAATTTTGGCATCAGGAAATCTTTTTGATACTTCTTCGGCAATACGCTCAACTCCCGGTCCGCAAGCTGTTAAGCCATCCTCGGAATGGCACTCGGGACAAGTTTTGGGAATCGGCATTGAATAGCCACAATGATGACAGATTAAACGTTTGGTATTTTTATGTTCGGTTAACCAAGCCGTGCAATTAGGGCACTGAATCCGATGGCCGCAATCTCGGCATATGGTTAACGGGGCATAGCCGCGTCGGTTCAAAAACAGCATGGACTGCTCATTTTTTTCCAAATTTTCTTTCAGCGCGGTCACCAAAGTCGGCGAAAGCCAAGATACACCCCAGGAGCCTTTTTGCGGCTTGTCCTTTTTGAGGTCAATCACCTTAATTTCGGGAAGTTGCGCCGAGGCATAGCGGCTGGTCAATTGTACGGAGCTATATTTTCCCTCTTCCACATTGCACACCGTTTCCAAATCAGGCGTGGCGGTTGATAAAATGAGCGGGAATTGCTCCAGCTTTGCTCTCACGACAGCCATATCCCGTCCTTGATAATTCACAACATCTTCCTGCTTAAATGAATGGTCGTGGCTTTCATCAATGACCATAAGGCCTAAATTGGGATAAGGCAAAAACAAAGCTGACCTTGCCCCAACAATCACCTGAACGCGATTTTGGATAATGGCTTTCCAGGTATCAATTCTTTCTCTTTGCCCCAGGCCTGAATGCCAACATGCCGGCTTTACGCCAAACCGTTTTTCAAAACGCGACAGCCACTGAGTGGTCAAGGCAATTTCAGGCACCAAAATCAGAACCTGTTTTTTAGTATCCAAGGCTTTGGCTACCGCCTCAAAATAGACCTCGGTTTTACCGGAGCCCGTAACGCCATCCAACAGGGTTACCGAAAAACCTTGATTAACCTTGGCGCACAAAACTGCAGCCGCCGCCTCTTGCTCAGGGGTTAAGTCGACTTTTGCAAAATTTCCTTTAGGCGGGGCAAAATATTTTTGCTTTTCTCGCACAATCGGCTTTAACACACCTGCCGAAATAAGCGTATTGACCACACTCATGCAAACCCCTGCCCCTTGGCAGATTTCTTTCCTCGTATAAGGCGCGTGTTTCAACAAATCGCAAACATGCCAACGGGCATCAGAATTTTTTAACTTTGCCTCAGCCAAAGTTTTACCGCTTAAAGTATAGAGCGTTTCGGTTTGCGAATCATCAAATATAGCCTTGGAGCTGATTACCATTTTTAAGACCAAGCCGATAAACGCCATATTATATTCAGCTACAAACTTAACAAACTGCATTAAAGTTTTGGATAAAGGCGGAAAATCAAATTTCTCGATTATGGGTTTTATTTTATTATCGGGCAGCTGAGAGGCTTTTCCATGCTGCCAAACGACACCGATTTGTTCCTCTCTGCCCCAAGGGACGCGAACAATGGTGCCGAGCGGAAGTTCCGTCTCAGCTTTATAGTCAAAGGCTTCATTAAAAGGCAGCGGGAGCATTACCCCGATAATGGTTGTCATTTTTCCTCTTTTGGTTTTGGCTTATCTTACTTCAAGCCAAACAAAATTAAAACAATACCTACCTTATTATCCCCACAATTTATCACAACTATTAAACTAAATTTTAAATAATCAAGGGTAACATTTTGTTTAAGAGGAAAATTATGAAAAGTGAAATCAGATATAAGGTAGCTCCCGAGCTGCAAACTCTTATTCATCAATGGCAGGACTGGCTCCTGCATGAGCGGCGTTATTCCGAGCATACGCTTGATGCTTATGCAAGAGATTTGGCGGAATTTTTTGATTTTTGTTTTGAATATTTGGGTAAAAATGCCGACCTCAGTGATTTGAAAAAATTTGAGGTCAGGGATTTTCGAGCTTATATCAGCTATAGAAGTGAAAAACATATTGAAAAATCATCTCTGGCACGCGAGCTTTCGGCTCTTAAAAACTTTTTTAAATGGTTGGCCAGATATGACATTATTAAAAATTCAGCCATCAGCGTTATCGGCTCGCCAAAAAAGGCAAAGGTTTTACCCAAAGCCTTAGACGTTGATGAAACTTTTAACGTGATTGATATGGCCGAAGAAGTTGCCAGCAATTCATGGCAGGGCTTGCGTGACACAGCTATTTTTACTCTACTTTACGGTTGCGGTCTGCGTATTTCCGAAGCCCTGGCCCTGAATGTCGGTGATATCGGCAATAATGATTTTTTGCGTATCAAAGGTAAGGGCAACAAAGAAAGAATTGTGCCCCTCCTCCCGATTGTGGTTGAAAAAATTAACAAATATGTCGCGGAATGCCCTTACCGACTAAATGTCGGAGACGCTTTGTTCTTAGGTGCCCGCGGCGAAAGACTTGTGCCAAGAATTGTTCAGAGGCAAATGCAAAAAATTCGCGGCTTGTTGGGACTAAACGATAACTTGACTCCCCATGCCCTGCGGCACTCTTTTGCAACGCATCTCTTGGCGGAAGGGACCGACCTGCGCTCGATTCAAGAATTATTGGGTCATGCGTCCCTAACCACAACCCAGCGCTATACCGATGTTCAGATAGACACTCTCAAAAAAGAATATGATAAGGCCGGACTATTATCGTCCTAGATTGTAAAAAAAACTAAAAAAGGTGCCGCTTGGCACCTTTTTGAAATCTGTCTTCTGAAAAAACTAAATTTTACTTTAATTTCTTTTCAACGAACTCTTCGTGTTTTTTAGACTTCTTGTCATATTTTTTCAAAGTCAATTTTTCCGGATGAGTCCGAGGATTCTTTTCAGCAAGATAAAATGTGCCAGTACCGGCGGTACTTTCTAATTTAACTTTAACTTTTACTGCTTTTGCCATGATTTTATACTCTTAAAATTAGGTTATATCAAAACATTTAGGCGTAATATACAGTTTTTGAGCGGTTTGTCAACACTATTTTTCGTAATTATTTTGGTTGAGAGCTTATAAATTTGTGTTTTTTGACTAAAATTTTTATTTTTGTCTATTGATTTTATACTGATTTTATGATATTCTCCGTGCATTAAACAAATTATTTACCTTATTATTGTTGAGAAAAATTCTTTTCATAACCATTTTAGGGTAAATATAAAACGAATTATTAATCAAAAAAAAATAAAAACTATGGAGAAAAAATTTTTAGCCGCAGTTGTTGCTGTGGTAGCTGCTCTCGTTATATACAAGGGTGGCTGGATGCTTATTCAATTTGTCGGGGATAATGTATTTAGTTTCCCCTGGCACTTTGGGGAGATAATTTGCCTTTCACTGGCAACACTGATTTTGATTTTCTGTACGGTGGTGGTGCCGTATGGGATTTACAAAAAGATGGCTATGAAAAGATAACGTCTCTTGGTTTATGTGGCCTTGAGGCGTTGTTGAAGCGGGGATTTTTCTCCGCTTTTTTTTGTGCAAAAGGCAAAAATGGCTTGCGTGGGGTTAGCAATCCTTTTAACCTGAAGTAAATTTTTATTATTAAATCTATTATCTTATGAATTCATTTGAAATTTCTTTGCAGAAACGGCGGCGAAAACTACATTACTTCGCAGTCGGGCAAGTTTTGGTGGAAATCTGCGGCGTTCTTTGTTTCATATCCTTGTTCGTGTGGCAGAATATTCCGTGGTTTGCGCTTCTGCCGATGGTGATTTTTGTGGCAGCGACTCTTTTATCTCTCTTGTTTAGAGGATTTTTTAAGTTGTTGTGGAAGTTAATCTCTCGATTAAGCTAAAAAACAAAAGTAATTTTTAGGGTCTGACTTAGTTCAGACCTTTTTTTGTATGTTTTTGCAAGTAAGCCTTGGCTACGTTTATATCTTGAGACTTAGTCTCTCGGTCTTCTTTGGGGCAGAAGGTCATATTTTTGTTCTTTGCCAAAATGTTCTCGGGATTACGACTTTCCAACTCACCTGAAGTACAGATATCCGGCATTACGCCGCGTCCGGCTAACTTATTGCCTGAAGGTGTGTATATAAATCCGTTGGTCAGCGCTAAACGGCTATTATTATCCAAGGTGATTAACTTTTGAATCGTTCCTTTGCCAAAACTGTTGGTGCCAATTACCGTTCCCCTGCTCTGCTCTTGCAAGGCCACCGCCAAAACCTCGGCTGAAGATGCTGTTTGACCATCTATCAAGACCACAATCGGTTTATCTTGCCAGATGTCTCCCGAAGGCGCATTATAATATTCAACCGCACTTCCTTCCTTGCCTTGAGCTGAGGCTACAATTCCTCCGTCCAGAAATAATCCTGCCACTTTTACAGCCTCTTCCAAGACGCCACCAGGATTGCCTCTTACATCTATTATCAGCCCTTTGGCTTGGGAATATTTTTTCAAACTTTCTTCAACATTTTGGGCTGTATATTGATTTATGGCTCCAAGCCTAATGTATAAAACATCGTCTTCCAACAAACGGTCATAATACGCGCGTTGAGGCTTAAATTCGGTTTTGGGCTGAGTGCTTAGTTCTAAGTCCGGATAATAAGACGAATCGGCATCAAAATTCTTAATTCCATACATCAATATCGTATCTACAATTTCAAAATCTTTAACTTCCAGAGTTTTAGAGGCTTTTTTGGCCGTATTGACCAGTGTATCCGTAATGTTTAACCAAGCAATGACATCATTGGGATTGGTTGGTTTTCTCAATGTCTTTAACAAACGGGCGTTACCATAAAGCGAAATTTTTTCTCCGTCATTGGCAATTCTTATTCTGTTATCCATTTTATTTAAGGCTTGGAGTGCCGGAATCGCCAAATCTTCAACACTTGCCGGCGCTACATAATCTTCTATAACGGCGTGATAGGCTTGGGTCAGCGCCAGTTTATCATCTGCTTGTGCCGTGGTGGCAATGAGCGGCAAGATTATACCTAATAGTCCTATTTTTTTCATGCTTTGCGTTTTTCCTTTTGGCGGTTGCGGCGTTTGATTTTGGCTTTGCGCTCTTTTTTGGTTTTACGAGACGATGCTTTGTCCTGCTTTTTATGTCTTGGGATTATAGGATAGCCGGCGGCATAGTCAACACCTTCATCTTTATCCACCAACTTAAAGGCAAGACCGCCGGTTAAAGGAGAGGCTTCCGTTAAGCGGGCTATGATTTTTTCTCCCAGTTCAAAGGTTCTTTTGTTTTGTTTTCCTATGAGCTCCGTTTGCGGCGTATTTAATACATAATTATCCATAGGCAAACTTCTCATCGGGATTAATCCATCCGCTCCCAAACTCTCTATACAAACAAAAATACCCGCTTGCGTCAGGCCGGTGATTTTAACCTCAAAGTCCAGCCCGATTGAGGGATTGAGATAAGCCGAAATATAGCGCGCCACACTTTCTCTTTCGGCCTGGGCAGCCGTGCGCTCGGTTTGGCTGATATGAGTCCCGATTTGCTTAAACAGGTCAATATCGGCTCCTTCTTCCAAGCCACCGCCGTCAGGCATCTCATAAGCACTAATCAGGGCCCGATGAATCAGCAAGTCGGCATAGCGGCGAATCGGCGATGTAAAATGTGCATAGTTCTTTAAGGACAAACCAAAGTGTCCGATATTTTCAGGTGAATATTGCGCCTGAGATTGGGTTCGTAAAATCAAATCATTGATACCTGAGGAAAAATGCTGTTTGCGGCATAGCTCCAATATATGATTAAAATGCTCCGGCTTGAGAGCGGCATAATCTGGCAATTTTAAGTGCAAGTTATGCAGTAAAGGCTCTAAATCTTGGAGCTTTTCTTTTGAGGGCTTATCGTGAATGCGATACATTATCGGCAGTTTTGATTTTTGCAAAGCAAGGGCTGCCGAAACGTTGGCCGCAATCATAAACTCCTCAATTATCTCATGGCTCATAAAATGCTCGGCCTTGCCTATGGATAAGATTTGTCCTTGAGACCCGACTTTGACCTTAATTTCGGTTGGCTCCAACTCCAAGGCCCCTCTTTTTTGAGTATTTTTTTTCAGCGCAAAATAAGCCTCATAAAGAGGTTGAATCACCGGCTTAAACAAAGCAGCGGTTTGCTGATTAAACTCTCCGTCAAAGGCGAGCTGAACCTCGCGATAGGTCAATCTGGCGCAAGATTTCATTATGGCGCGATGAAAAGAATAACTCTTGATATTACCCTCCATATCTATGCGCATACGGCAAGCAATGCAAGGGCGCTCCTCTTTTGGGCGCAGCGAACACAAATCATTGCTTAAGATTTCGGGTAACATCGGTACAACCATATTGGGCAGATAAACCGAATTGCCCCTTTTGTAGGCTTCTCTATCCAGCGGGCTATTGGGACGCACATAGTAGGCCACATCGGCTATGGCAACTATAATATCAAAACCGTTATCTATCTTTTGTGCCCAGACGGCATCATCAAAGTCTTTTGAGTCATCTCCGTCGATGGTCACCAACGGAATTGCGGTCAAATCTTCCCTTTTATCTTTTGAATATGGCTTTAAGTGTTTGGTCTCTTTTAAGACTTCTGCCGGAAATTCGGTTTCAATATTGTATTTTTCTAAGATGATTAAATCCGTGGCCTTGGCAACGTTAAACTTACCATAGTTTTTGATGATTTTGACTTGTTTGAAACGTTCCTCACCGTAGAGTTCGGCTTTTACAAAGTCGCCTACTTTGGCGCCTTGCAACCTATCCAAAAGATAATCTTTACGGGAATTTTTTTCGGCTGATTTCAGATAAAATTTTTTATCTTTCTCCTCAATCACGCCATGCAAGACTTCCGTATTATCTTCTGCCGTACGGGTTCTCGCAATCGGCTTGGCCCACCAGGTGTTTTTTTGGTTATGTAATTTGGCAATAAAACAATCGCCTTCTGCTAAAGGCGGTTTGATTTTTTTGTTTTCCAATACGTAGATTTTATAGTTATTCGGATTATCCTCAGGGTTGAGGGTTTGCGCCATTAAATCGCCGAAATCAGATGCACCGCAAATTCGCAAATGGCAAGTTTCGGGCAAAGTTCTTGCTTTTTGTTTTTTTCTCATCAACGTAGCTCCGCAACCAAGGCCGTGTGGTCAGATGGCTTGGATTGTCCGCGCGGGTGTTTATCTACCTCGCAAGAGATTAACCTATCCGCTGCCTTGGGTGATAAAAACAAATAATCAATGCGCATACCGGTATCATTTTGGAAGGCGCCGCCGGCATAGTCCCAATAGGTATAGCCGTTTAGGGGTAAAGGATAAAGCGCACGATAAGCATCTGTCCAGCCTTGATACTCAATTGCCTTAAGACGGCTTATGACCTCGGGGCGGAACAAGGCATTGTTGCGGAACAGTTCGGGATTATAGACATCATTATCGGTCATAATCACATTAAAATCTCCACCCAAAATAACCGGCTCCGGGTTATGGATGAGCTCAAGCGTGTGTTGAAACAGCGCCTCCATCCACTTTAGTTTATAGGTAAACTTTGAGGTATCATCAGGGTCGTTATACGGCGGATTGCCGTTTGGCAAATAAATTGAGGCGACGCGAAAATCCTCGCCTTTGACGTTGACGATGGCTTCCAGATAGCGGGCGTTTTCATCATTAAAATCAGGCAAACCCTCTTTGATGATTTTTATTTTATGCGGGCTTAAAATCGCCACGCCGTTATAGCTCTTTTGGCCTAAAATTTTGGCATCATAGCCTTGCAATTTCAAATCAAAATACGGAAAAGAACTGTCCTCGCTTTTGATTTCTTGCAGCAAGACAATATCGGGTTTGACCTTTTCCAGCCATGGCAAAAGGTTTTCCATACGGGCATTAATCGAATTTACATTAAACGTGGCTATTTTCATCTTATACCTTTATTAATTTATTTAGTGTACTGTATCTTAAAATAATATTCTTGGAAAGGAAAAAAACATGGAGCTTGCAAATTATGCCCTCAGCGCTCAAAAAAGCAGAGGACGCCTTTACCCTGATTTTACAAACGTTATTCGTTCTCCTTTTCAACGCGACAGAGACAGGCTTATTCACTCTTCGGCTTTCAGAAAATTAGACGGTAAAACGCAAGTGTTTGCTTATCATGAAGGCAAAAACTACCGCACCCGTTTGACACACAGCATTGAAGTGGCGCAAATCACACGCACCATTTGCAAATCTTTGCACCTTAACGAAGAGTTGGGAGAAGCCATTGCTTTGGCTCACGACCTCGGGCACTCACCTTTCGGGCATGCCGGTGAACGCGGTCTCCAAAACGCAATGAAAAAATTCGGCGGATTTGACCACAATATTCAATCCTTAAAAATTATGACAAAGCTTGAAGTGCATTATCCCGAATTTCCAGGCCTTAACCTTACTTGGGAGACTTTGGAAGGAACGGTCAAACACAACGGGCCTATAAAAAAAATCTCTAACTCTTATCTTAAAGAATACAACAAACTCTTTGATTTGGATTTGAAAAATTTTCCTTCATTGGAAGGACAAGTCGGTGCCGTGGCCGATGATATTGCCTATAATAATCACGATATTGATGATGGCTTTAATGCAGGTTTCTTTTCCATCAATGAGCTCAGAGAACTCCCTTTCATCAATGATATTTTGGTGAACTTTGAAAAAAACAACCCTGGCTGCACAGACAAGCGTTTGCTCATCTACGCTATTACCCGCAATATGATTGCAAGGATGATTTTTGATGTGTTGGAAAACACAAAAAATAACCTGAAGCAGTACAAAATAAACACCGAAAACGATGCCCGCATTCAAAAGGAATTGATGGTGGATTTTTCGGATAAAATGAAAAGCGAAATTAAACTCTTGCGACAATTCCTCAAACAAAATTTTTACACCCACACAAGTGTTGCCCGTATGGATATGAAATCACAAAAAATAATCGAAGAATTGTTTGCGGTGTTTATGAGCGATTACAACCTTTTGCCGATGGAATTGCGTAACCAAATAACCCCTAACACCAAAGACGAAATCGCCGCCGAAATTATTTGCGAATATATTGCCGGTATGACCGATATGGCCGCCGTGGAAGAACATAAAAAACTCTTTGATGTTCATACCAGATTTTAGGTTTCATTAAGAGGTTTTAAAGAATTTGTCGTTATAGTGTGATAAATAGTGTTTTTAGACAGGAGATAAATTATGTTTCAAGATTTTTCCGACGACAATAAAGGTGATGATTTCTTAAATGAATTTCGCCAAAAAATCGCCGACCAACCCTCGGTTAATATAGAAGAAAAACGCAATGAAATGCGCCGCTCAAAAAGCGTGTTTATCGGCGCGGTTTCCGGCGTGGCTTTGGCCGGTATTGTCGGATATTTTATTTTGGCTCCGCAATATGCTGATAATGCAAATGTTGAAATTCCGGTTATCAGACGTCCGCAAACCGCTGTTAAAGTTCAACCGAGTGAACCGGGCGGCATGGAAATCTTGAATCAGGATAAATCTGTTTATGACATTATTGAACGAAAAGATAATGAACCGAAAACAGAAAACTTATTACCGCCGCCGGAACAGCCCAAAATACCAGAAGTTATGGCGGCTCAGCCCTTGCCTCAAGAAGAAACCAAACCTGTCTTATTGGCCAGCAATCAATTAAAAACCAATGATATTGTTCCCGAAAAAGTTGTCGGGTCAGTCAGTGTGGCAAGCGTAGAAGAAACAGCACCTGCCAAAACGTCTGCACCTACGGGAGATGCTCCCGAAGTAAAAGTTATCGGCCTCAAGGAAGCCGTACAAATGGAAAACAAAAAAATTGCGGCACAACAGGCACAACCCGCACCGAAAGCCCCAGCAGAGGTAAAAGCAGAGCCGCAAAAAGCTCCCTCGCCCACAAAGGCCGTAGCAGGAATGTGGCAAATTCAATTAATGTCTTCACCGAACAAGCAAGCCGTTGAAAAAGCATGGGTAAATTTGAGTAAAAAGTATAAAATGCTTCAAGGGCTGCCTCACGAAATCGAAGCTGCAGATCTGGACTTTGATAAAACCTTTTATCGCCTTAAGGCCGGTGCTTTTGCCGACAGAAATGGTGCCGATGAACTCTGCAAAGATATTAAAGCAATGGGTGGAACTTGTATCGTAAAGAAAAAATAACATGTTGAGCGACTTGGTCTTAAAATATATTCCTTTGTTTTTGGCTATCATTTTACATGAAGTTGCTCACGGATATATGGCGTTATGGATGGGAGACGACACTGCTCAAAAGAAAGGTCGTCTCTCATTAAATCCTGTTTCTCATATTGACTTGTTCGGTACGATTTTATTGCCGTTGATGCTTTGGATTGCAAATGCAGGCGTTATTTTGGGTTGGGCTAAGCCTGTGCCGATTGATTTTCGCAAATTAAAAAATAAGACCAAAGGTGTTGTTTGGGTTGCAGCGGCTGGTATTCTGATGAATATTTGGCTGGCTTTAATCTCGGCTTTGATTTTGTTGCTGGTTCCCTTTATTCCTAACGCTTATTGGCAGATGATTTTTAATATTTTCTTCCTAAACATGATTGTCTATAACATTGTGATTGCCTTATTTAATGCCTTGCCTATTCCGCCTTTGGACGGCTCAAAAATTCTATTCGGATGGATTAATAAACCTTGGGCGGTTTCTTATCTGAATTCAGGCAAAGCAGGGCTTGCGGCAGTTGTGATTGTTATTTTTATTTTACCTGAAATCGGCAATGCCTTTGGACAAGATTGGAATCTGTTTCGTTACTATATCATCGGGGCTACTCGCTTTCTTACCTCGTTACTGGTTTAGGAGGAAATATGGAACGTCCGATTTTAGCGGCTTTTTTATCTTGCAAGGAAACTTCTCTAACAGATGAAGAAAAAAAGATTTTTGCAAAATATAATCCGCTCGGTATTACGTTATTTGGTCGCAATATTTCCTCAAGTGAACAAGTAAAAAAGCTTTGCTCGGAAATTAAAGAAACAGTTGAAAGAGATGATATTCTGATTGCTGTTGATCAGGAAGGCGGACGCGTTAGAAGACTTCAAGGAAACGGCTTCTATGACGAGGTTTCTCAATCACGTATAGGCGCCCTTCCCTGCAATGAGGCACGACAAGCCGCTGTTCTCCATAGTCAACTTATTTGCCATGACTTAGAAAAAGTCGGTCTGAATATGAACTTTGCTCCGGTACTTGACTTGGATTACGAATATACCACTTTGGCTCTTAAAGGCAGGTGTTTGGGAAGCAATCCGCAAAAGGTGGCTGACCTTGGTAAGCTGATGGTCAATACTTATGTAAAAAACGGTATTTGCCCTTGTATCAAGCATCTGCCAGGCCACGGAAGAGCAAAATGCGATCCGCATCTCGGCTTGCCGATTATCAGTGATGATTTAAAAACATTAGAAAATGATTTTTTCCCTTTTCAAAAACTTTTTGATGCTCCTGCCGGAATGACAGCCCATATTTTGATTGAAAAAATTGATGATGCTTTTCCTACAACATTGTCATCAAAAGTGATTCAAAATGTTATCAGAGGTATTATCAACTTTAAGGGGCTGCTT
The DNA here is from genome assembly GCA_944393175.1 of uncultured Alphaproteobacteria bacterium. Classification (GTDB taxonomy): domain Bacteria; phylum Pseudomonadota; class Alphaproteobacteria; order RF32; family CAG-239; genus Scatocola. Next base: position 17,410 of record CALXZH010000027.1, read on the forward strand.
CTTTCAGATGCCTTAGATATGAAAGCTCTTAAAGGAACTTTCAGTGAAAAAGTCAGAGCAGCTCTTGATGCCGGATGTGAGGCGATTTGTTATTGCTCCGGTCAAAAAGACGGACTGCTGGAAGTTTGTGAAAATTGCACAAATTTGGCGGATAACTCTCTGATTAAATTTGCCAATATTAAAAATATTTTGCAGAATAATTCCAATGAATATGTTTCTGCGGACAAATACCATTCTCTGGTGGGAAACAAAGAAACTTATAACTTCAATTATGACGCAACGGAAGTATTAAATCAAATGTTGCTGAAAAAACAGTAAGGGAGAAAAATATGTCTGACTTTTGGTGTTGGGTTTTAATCATCATTGTTATTGCCGCAATATTTGGTGCCGGGAATTTACCTGACTTGAAAAAAGAAGTCGAAGAAAAATTAAAACTCGGAATGTCGGCCTTGGAAAAAGGTAAGGAAGAATTAAATAAAAAATTAGCAGAGAAGAAAAAAAAGGAAAATATAACATCTAAAAAAGAAAATGATATTAATGAAGAAAAATTAAAAGAAAATTCTGATGAGAATAAAGAATAATTTTGAACTGCGATAATCTGAAAATTATCGCAGTTTTGTTTTATTTTTATGTTTTATTATTTTTATAAACAGAATAGCAAAAAATTGTGGATTTTCAAATATATTTGTGATACCATAATTCTATAAGCATTGGAGAAGAGCAATGAATGTATCGTCAACTAGAAAAGTGTCGAACTCTTCCTCCCCTGTAAAGCGTACAGAACGTAATTACGCTGTTGGGGCGGAAGGTCATCCCTTTGTGGAAAATATTGATACCAGAAATAATGTTCTGGTACGGGATGAGTCTGAAGATCAAGGTAAAAAAAATTCAGCTTTTGAGCAACAAAATCAGGAAGAAAAACAAAATAGTATTTCTTCTTCTCAGGCTTTTGTGTCCGCATCGGCTATTGAGGCATTAAGTGCAAGCGGCGTTTATGATAATAATGAACAATCACCAAATTATCGTAATAGACAAGTCAATGTTTATGATAATAACCAATCTATGGTAAGAGATGAAAGAGATTATTCGGCAGATAATCCTTATCTTAAGCATCTTTATGAAAAAAATAAAATTCTTGAAGATGTTGACGAGTTTGTATAACCTGAATATGTAAAAAAAGCCCTCCGATGTGAGGGCTTTTTTTTAAGCTTTTTCCAATTGTTGCAAATCGTTTGGATAGTTGACATCCATGAGCAAATTTTCATCACCCTTGATGGTTTGGGTGTAATCTGAATGTTCTACCAAGACCGGGCGAAGGTTGGCGTTTTCAGGTACCAAATCCGCTCCATCAAACAATGCTTTACTCCAGATTATGGGATTGGTCTTTACGCCCTTTAATTGCGCGCAAACAACTTGTTTTTCGGCTTTTGAATCAAAAGATTTTATCATCTTATTGATAAATTCCGGCGTCACATTTGGCATATCTGCCGGCAACAATATAGCTCCGTCACAAAAATTAGGCACAGATTTCAGACCTAAATTGATGGTGGTCTTTATGCCTTGGCGATAAGCCGGATTATAGATTATATTTACATCTATATCCTCCATTGCATCCTCAAACTCCTGCGCGTGATCTCCTACTATCACAAACACAGGACTAGCCTCAGAAAATATGGCGGCATGAACAGCTTTTAAGAATAAGGGCTTTTCGTCTATCTCGTATAGGAGTTTGTTGCGCCCTGCTCGGCGGCTTGCGCCTGCTGCCAAAACAATAGCTGCTATTTTCGCATTTTTGCCGTTTTCAGGCGTGGCTTTTATTAACTCCAGATTGCTGCTTTTATCAAACATTTTGCTTTCTGCAAGCTGGACATTTTGCGGGTGCTTAAAGTCTTCCGGTGTGATTTTATCGTTTAAGAGTGCGAGTTTAATATAATGATTGGCTAAAGTGTTGTCTTGTGTGGCATAGTTAAACGGCAAAGAAATAATTTTTTTGCCCCGTTTAAGCGCAATTAACAAATCTGATGCACCGATTTGCGGAATGGACGTGATGATTACCTCATCGGCTACACTTCTTACCGCTGAAGCAATCACATCATCGGCATGGGAATTTCTTTGTCCCGCAATTATAAAGATGACATCGCTTTCTCCTTTGAGCGCAACTTCCAAAACATCGGCTACTTTTTCAATCTCGTGTTTGGCCTCATGTTCTACCGCGAAATCCAATTTCAGATTTTTGAAATCTTTTACCAACTTGGTAACGACGCCCGTAAAATGTGCGGTTTCGAGTTTATCATTATAAAACTTTGTATAAAGTAAAGTAGTTTTACGCTCTTGCGGGACGGCTACTTGCAACATTGAAACATTGCCCGAAAGGCTAAACACAATTTCATCAACTTTTTGGGTTGTGATTACCGGTACGGTTAGCTCAAGCTCGGCAATAATCTCCCCTGTTTTAACCTCTGAATATGGGGGAATGGTATTTAATATTACTTCTGAAGATAGACGATTAAATTTGGCAATACGGTCATCAGCGGCTAAAAAAACACCATCTGCTTGTGCTATAATCTGACAGATGCCATCGGGCGTAACGGCATAAGCCGTATTGGAGCCGCATAGTTTGGCGCTCAATATGCCCAGAGCGGTTGAAACATCTAAATCATTTTCATTCATCTCGGCGCCAAAAATTTTCTTTATGCCGGAGAGTTTGAGCTGAATAATATCCTCATCATCAAGAATATGTCCCTTTTCCAATATCAATCCATCGAGACGAACAGATTCAAACAAACGAATACCTTTGGCTTGATTGATGTCATATTCTTGATAAATCATTTTTATTTCCTTTTGTTAGCGCTTTATGCTCTATTTAAGCACAGAATAAAAAAAAGGAAAGTTCAAAGTGAACTTTCCTCTTAATTTTTATTACCTTTAGGGCTTGAGGGAGAAGGCCTCCTTGGTCTGCCCGTTAAAGGTTACACTTACCCCTACTGGCTCTCTTGCGCCCATCACTGTTACCACGATGGTATGGGTCACAAACCGCCCTGGGATAAACTCATCGGCAACGAGTGTTTTTTCAAACCGATAAGTACCCGATTTATCCCGCGGAATGTAGGTATCTTGTACCCACTTTCCCTCCTTATAGCGGTACACCTGCAGGAATTTTGAATAGCTCTCAATCCGCAGATTACCCCACTGGAGAGCAACAATCTTGTTACGATTGTACTTCTCCGTGGTTACGGTTGTTTGTTTTGACGTTGTATACGTCTGCTGGGCATGCATATATGTCACCCCAGCGATGATGACTAGCATCATCAAAAAAAACTTTTTCATAATAATAAATTAAAATGTTAATATTCCAAGTCATACTTCTCGGCGATGCGGTTGCCCGCAAGCTTGAAGAGTGCGGATTGATTACCTTCAACAATAATCACTATTCTATAGCTGACAATTCCGCCGCCATCAACCAGCGCATCTGCCGTATAGATGTGATTACTGTCATAGAGTTTAGAAATCAAAGATAAGCGGTTTCTGGAGCCGTTTTTTTGGCGAAAGACCTCTATCTTTTCCTTCTTGTTTACCACCACCAAATCCCCTATTGTGATTTTACGCACTTTAGAGCGCAGATAGCGCACTTGCGTGGTTTGGCGGTCATATTCTCTAACCGGCGAGAGTCGCTTTAACTCATTACCGGTATTGATTAAACGTCGGCAAGTTTCTTCAAGACGATTTAACTGCCCAACAAAGCGGTCAAACTTGTCTTGTGCCGACAGTGAAGTAATGCTGAGCATCATCCCCACCAAGATACACAATAGCTGTCTCATACCTAATAATTTTTAATTAGGCTTTAAGTATAGCATAAAAGAACATAATTGTCCAGAAAATTTAGACAAAACACAAATGTCTTATAGGCAAAAAAATAAAGCCTCTTGGGGAAGAGGCTTTATTTGATCCGGGCTAACAGGGAGGGAATACCCGGAAACTTGATTACAGACTGTACATATGTCTCTTATAATTTTTCAGCGAAGTTGCATATAACATTACCGGCGTTGCTTTCTTCATCCAGTTGTTGCCAAACAATGCATTGAGTTTGTTTTTGTATTGACGGGTCAAATACTCATCATAAATGGCTTGTTGCTCTTCACTCAATAAACCAAATGCCTTTTGAAATGAAATGTTATAGCTCTTTGCCATAGCATTGCATAATCCTTCAATCTCAATAGCTTTTGTGTTTGTAATGGTTTGCATTCCTTTTCTCCTTTTGTTCCAATGATTGGACTATATCATTTTTTGGAAATTCTGTCAATACGGAAATTTTGTCAATTTTGTGACATTTTTGTTACAATTTGCATTTTCCCTTTTGAGGCACAAAAAAAGAGGTGCAAATTGCACCCCTTTTATATTTATCCCTAATCTTAAACGATTAACGTTTAGAGAATTGGTAAGAACGACGAGCTTTTGCACGACCATATTTTTTACGTTCAACAACACGGTCATCACGGGTTAAGAAGCCAGCCTTTTTCAAAACTGTTCTCAATTCCGGCTCATATTCGTTCAAAGCTTTAGCAATACCGTGTTTGATTGCACCGGCTTGACCTGATAAGCCACCACCTTTTACTGTGCAGATTACATCAAACTCGTTTTCGCGGTTTGCTACTTCAAACGGTTGATTGATAATCATTTTCAATACCGGACGAGCAAAGTATTGATCAATTGATTTTTCGTTAATGGTAACGTTGCCCTTACCCGGCTTAATCCATACACGTGCAACAGCGTCTTTTCTTTTACCTGTAGCATAAGAACGACCTTGTCTGTCGCGTTTTGGTTTACGAACTTCAGCAGAAGCAGCAGCTGAAGATTTAATTTCTTTTAAAGAATCGAGAGTTTCAGCCATTATAATGCGCTCCTTTTATTTTTCGGGTTCTTGGCTGCAATGTCCAAAACTTCCGGATTTTGAGCGGTGTGCGGATGATTTGAACCTGCATATACTTTCAATTTGGTCATTTGTTGACGTCCCAGAGGATTACGGGAAATCATGCGTTCAACGGCTTTTTCAATAACTCTTTCAGGGAAACGACCTGCCAAAATCTTTGCAGGAGTGGTTTCTTTAATGCCGCCAATCCAACCAGTGTGTTTGAAATATTTTTTGTGTGTCAATTTGTGACCAGTCAATTTGACTTTATCAGCGTTGATGACAATGACGTAGTCGCCGCAGTCCAAGTTAGGAACATAGCAAGGTTTGTGTTTGCCGCGGAGAATCTTTGCAATCTCAGCAGAAAGACGACCTAATACTACACCTTCAGCGTCAACGACATACCACTTTCTCTGAATATCAGATGGTTTTGTTGCATAAGTGTTCATATTCTCTCTCTTTACAAAAAGATGGTTGTTAAATTCGTGTTGAATATACAGGAATTTTTTGCAATGTCAACAATAAAATTTCATTGTTTTTCAATATATTAATAAATGGTATTATAATACCTTTTTATAGTGCATTGTTTTTACGTTATTTTACTTAATTTTATTTGTTTTGTCTATTTTTCCGAAATTTAATTGATTTTTAATCTTATTTAGTGTATTATTATTTTAGATGTTTGGAATTTACGGAGCAAATTAAATGACAACCTACTCTTATAATAATAGAGAACTCTCAGAAATTAATGATTACGCAGAAAGAAATGCATATTACCAACAAGCAAAACAAGCTTTTGAAAAAGGTGAAGAGGTTACATTCTTGCCAATCGGAGAAAAGGCTAATCCTGATTTGTTATATATCTTAAATGACAATCGTGAAGATTCCAGGTTTAATGCCTTTTTTGTCAGAAACACGATTATGGAAACCTTTAAATCTGGAAATATGCAAGCGGCAAGCAACCTTATTACTTATTTAGGACAAGAAACTCAATCTCGCTCCTCTTACCAGAACCCGCACAGAGAGATGGTTGAGAATGTCGTCTCCGAACAACTCCGAAAAGGCCCTGAATTGGTTAGCAAACTTGAACCTAAGGCTAAATTTACAATTGCAGATATTTTTGCAGAAAGTAATCCTTATAAACTAAACAACCCTAGTTTTTGGAATTTTGAAGATGTTAAAGAGGCTGACAAATATATTGTCGGCGATGCCGCAAAAACTTTCTTAAATCACGCCATTAAAAATAAAAATCTGCCTCAAATTCCTTGGGCTCTTAAAGCTAAGGCTTTAGAACTTGCAACTCAGACAGAAAATGACGTGCCTTTTATGGATGTATATAAAGATTTGCTCAATAACGTAGGTGATGCTAATCGTGAAGAAAAAGTAGAAACACTGTCGCGTATTGCGCAAAAAGCTGCTCCGCTGTTTCAATACGAAAATAAAAATATGCCTCAAAATTGGGCGGATATGGTTCCTTCCTGCGAGGGTGCTCAAAAGCTCTTTTATAATATGATGTATTATATGAAAGCTCCTGAACAAGCGCGCTTGGCTACAAACTCTTGGAATTCATCGGCTTATAATGAAGCAATCAAAGAATTAGGGGCGCAACGAATCGTAGATGATGTTGTACGTTATAAAAGAGGTATCCGTAACGATGAGTTGGATGTTTTGGTACAATATCGTCCTCAATTTTTGATGGCAAAAAAAGATTTATCGGCAGAAAATAAAATTGCTCTTTTGAAAAATTCTAATTTCAAAGCGTCAGAACCTAAGCGTTTGCAGATGATGAATGAAGTTTTGAATGAGGAAAAAGATATTCCGGCATGGAATCCAGCGTCCTTAAAAAAAGAAGACATCAATTTCTTCTTATCTGAAGCCGAAAAAATGAGAACAGTCTCTCCCGATATGCAAAAATTTATACAAAACCTTGAACCGATTGTGGCAAAAGATGCAGAACTTTATAAAAAAAATAAAGAAACCATTGCTAATGGTATTGCTGCTCAAGCAAAACTTGATTCTGCAAGAAATAAGTATAATTTGCTAAATGATGCTCAAGGTGCCGTTAACTCAATTTTCGGAACGATGAATTCCGTTTTGCAAAATAAGTCGGAAACAAAAGATGCTTTTACCTCTGATAGCTTAAAACAACTGCTGTTTAATGCTTTGGATGGAAAAGAACCTCATCACTTGGAATATAAAAAACAAGGCAAAATTTCTCAACTGTTTACTAATGCTCATGAAAAAGAGCGTCAGCAAAAGCTTGAAGCTGCTATCACTGAGTTTAATAAGGCAATTAATCAAGCCGTTTCTCATAAAGATGTTTTTGAACAGTTAAAAGATTCTTTTAGCAACAAGCAATATGTGGAATTAGTAAACAAAGCTTATGAAGATATGGGTGTAGCGCAAAAAGAAGCTCAACCATACTTTAATTTAAGCGCTGAGAAACATCAGGTTGCAAGCTTTGAACAACTCAATCTGGGGGGCAGGCTCAACACCCTTAAAACTAATTTTGAGACAAGACGTAACAACCTGCAAGCAAAAGCCAGAGAGGCTTTGAGCTTTACTTATAAAGGACAGGAATTCGGAGGTAAATCCGTCTTGGCCGACCACGAAAAATTTACTAAGAAAATATATAAAGAACATGCTGACAGCTTACGCTCAAAAATTAAATCGGCTGCACGTCAAGAAATGGAGGACAGAGGCGTTTTTGAAAAACCTGATATTGAAAATCCAAATCAAACCGGCAAACCAATGTCAAAGGAAAGCACCTCTAAAGTTACTCAAATGATGCGTGATAAAAAGCTTTATGATAAGCTTGCAAAAGAATAGTTCTTAATTATAAAAACCGCCGAAAGCTTTGCTCTCGGCGGTTTTCTTATACATATTATTCCAAGATTTTTCCTATACTTCGAAGTATAACTACCAAAATGCGAAATGTATAATAAAAAATTATATGCGGTGCTATCATTAAAACAAAAATAACAAACATTGATGGAATCGCATATACCGAAGTATAAATAATAGCAACAAATGCACAGAGGAAATTTAAAAAAATTAGGCTTAAGAAAATCAGGCTCAAATTGAGCAGTGGCATATATATCCATTTTTCAAAAAAGCCTTTGTTATCAGATTTGAGATAGTTGCTGACTTGGCTATACTCATAAGGTAAGAATATATTTCCCGAATATAATATAAAATTAATTGCCACCAAAGAAAGCAAAAACATCGTTTGAAACGCATACGGACTTAAATCTGCATTGAGCATAAAAATGTCTGATAATGCACTTGAGAATTTATCATTTGAGCTCACATCTTTACCCGCAACAAAAAATGCTATTTGATAGTAAAAAATACCACCTAAAACGGCTCCAAATAATAAAAACGCCCTATTCATCAAAACTTGTGTCAGCTTATGCTGAATTTGTTTTATTTGCTTTTGCTTCGGCGTTAATGTCGGGCGCAAATGTCTTAAGTCAAATTTTAGCTCATAAGAAGAGGATATTTGAAGTGTGCCTTTTTTACTTGTTTGCCATTTTGCTTCTTGGGTCGGGAGCTTGTGAAAGGCTTTTCTTAAAACAATATAGCCTCGAAGCAAAACAATTTGCATCAGACTGTAAATTTGAAACGGAGATTTGTGCTTACAAATATAAGCCACGCCTAAAAGCGGTAAAACCAACATCAGCATTCCCCATTTCGCGGGATGGTTTTGAACACATGCTCTTATGACCATTTGGATAAAAGATAAAAATATTATGCATACGAGGCTGTTATAAAGTTTTCCGTGACCGGAATAGTTTTCTACCTTGGACAACAATTTTTTGAGCGGATTTTTTTGCGATAATTTTTCCGCTTCTTTTAATTTGGGAATTTTTAGCTTAAAATGGTCGTAATTTTTAGGCAATAAATCTTGGGGAGAAAGCTCTATCATTTTTCTTCTCCTTTCTGGGCTATATCAACTGCAAAGGTATGATTATTGACATTGACAAATAAAGTGTCCGGATTTTTTCTTTTATCTGCACTCAATTTAATTTCTTTTTCAGGCGTAGCCGGATTGAGCATTTGACTAATCATTCGAGGATATGGCGGACAGTTGAGGTATAAGTTTTTATCTTGCTTATAACTTTGAGGTATTTCTACATTTGACACATAGTCTTTTTGGGCATCATAATCATCAATAAAGTAAATATAATGGGTGCCTGAATAATCAAAACCTTTTTGACCTTTACTAAACGAGGCTATATCCACAACGTATAATGCTTTATTATTTTTAAGACGAACCGCCTCATAAGAAGCCGTATATATTTTATAGGTATTTTTGGTTTGAGTTATTAGAACATCTTTTGAAAGAAAGGGGCTATCTCCGGGATAGGTCCAATTATGAAAGATTTCAGACGTTAAAAGATTTTTCGTTTCAAACTTGCACTTGTTATTCTTATCCGGATAATTTGGCGATTGTAAAATAACTCCTGGTGTATTTATCTGCGGATAGATAACCTCTAAGTCGGCAAATTTGTCATAAACAGCAAGCTCTGCTTGGCTTTTATATATCCCTACCCGGTATTGTTTTTCTTTTATGGGGGAAAAATTATGGATTTCTTGATACGAAGTTTTGAGATGGGTGATTTTGGGAACTCTTGTACCCAGACGGATTTCTTGTTGGCGAACCTTTTGTTGCCAAATTTGCTGCATCGAGAAGTTTTGATAAATATCATCCACGCAACTTATCACCTCTTGCAAAGATGATTTGTCATCACACCAAATTCGAGGATTAAGCTCTAATAGATTTGCATTATAGTAGCTTATTATAAAATAATCTATTATGCCAAGAACAATAACAATCAAGACTAAAAGTTGGCGTTGTAATCTTGTTAGGGACATTGGGAGTTCCTTAATTAGGTGTTTGATTGAGAGATTTTAGCTCGTAGAGCTTTTCTAATGCCTCACGCGGTGTGAGCTCGTCCGGGTTTAACTCATCAATGAATTTTGAAACTTCCGATTTTACTTCAACGACTTCTTCTTTCGGTTTCAATGCAGCAAACAAGGGCAAGTCATCTGCCAGTGCCGAAATGTTTTTTTGTTTGCCGGTGTGCTCTAATGAGTTCAAAACCTGTTCGGCACGTTTAATCACCACTTTCGGTAATCCTGCCAATTTGGCAACGTGGATACCATACGACCTATCAGCCGCCCCTTCGATTACCTCATGCAAAAAGATAACTTCATCATTGAACTCTTTGATTTTCATACAATGCAAGCTCATCTTATTGAGTTTTGACACCAAAGTGGTGAGCTCATGATAGTGGGTGGCAAACAAAGCCCGGCACCGATTGACCTCATGCAGATGTTCAATTACTGCCCAAGCGATTGACAAGCCATCAAAGGTGGCTGTGCCGCGGCCGATTTCATCCAAGATAACAAAAGAACGCTCATCGGCCTGATTCAAAATGCTGGCGGTTTCCACCATTTCAACCATAAAGGTTGAGCGGCCTCTGGCCAAGTCATCACTGGCGCCGACACGCGAAAAGATTTTATCGATAATACCGATATGCGCTGATTTGCACGGAACATAAGAGCCCATTTGCGCCATGATGGCGATAATGGCATTTTGGCGCAGGAAAGTTGATTTACCGGCCATATTCGGTCCGGTTAAAAGCCATATTCGATTATTTTCATCTAAGGTACAGTTATTGCCGACAAACGTGCCGTTATGCTCCTTTTTAATGGCATATTCAACTACGGGGTGTCGGCCCTCCTCCACCTCAAAGGCTAAAGAACTATCTAACTTGGGGCGTGTATAATCATTTTCAACCGCGAGGTCTGCCAAAGCGGCTCCGACATCTAACTCAGCCAAGGCTTTAGCCGTATGCGAAATATTGTCCGAAGCGATAATGATTTCTTTGACCAGCTCATCATAGAGCTCTAATTCCATGGCTAAAGATTTTTCGGCGGCACCTCTGATATTATTCTCAAGCTCAGTTAACTCAACCGTGGTAAAGCGAGCGGCATTTAACACCGACTGACGATGGATAAAGTCCTTATTTTCAAGCAACTCGGTGGCATATTTGCTTTGAACCTCAATAAAATAGCCGATAACATTGTTGTATTTAATCTTCAAATTCGGAATATTGACAGCTTGGGCATATTTATTCTGCAAGTCCAAAATCAGCTTATGACTGTCTTCCTTCAGCGCTTTAATAGAATCTAAGGGTGGATAATAGCCTGCTTTAATAAAACCGCCATCGCGTGCCAGCAAGGGCAAGTCTTCTGCCAGAGCATTGGTGAGCATATTGACCAAGTTGTCATATACACCTAATCTTTCAACGATTTCTTTTACGGCTTGAGGCAGACTTTCATCAAGGGAATCTGTTTGCTTATTAAAATTTGCCAACAGATTTTTGAGCTTGGGCAGTGCCGTTAAAGTGGTGTTGATGTTGGCCATATCTCTCGGGCCGCCGCGACCGACGCTCAACCTGGAGACGGCTCGCTCCATATCGGGGCAAGATTTCAAAATTTCGCGAATATCATCTCTTAAGCGGGGATAATTAATGAAAAATTCAATTACATCCAATCGCTGGTTAATCTCCGCCAAATCGACCAACGGGCTGGCAACTCGTCCGGCCAGCAAACGTCCGCCGCAAGCCGTGACCGTTCTATCCATAACCGATAAGAGTGTGGCCCCCTTATCTCCGGTCAGAGATTCCAGAAGTTCCAGATTTTTGCGGGTGGCGCCGTCAATTTCCATCACCTTGTTTTCATAAACCTTTATCGGTTTTTCTATCCTTGGCATTTGCCCTTTTTGAGTGTTTTCGACATAGTCAAGCAAAATGCCGGCGGCGGTTGTTTCCGCCCGACTGAAATTGCCAAAGGCATCCAAAGTCTCAACTTTAAAAATTTCCTGCAAGCGTTTTTTAGCATTTTCACTATTAAATCTGGCTTGCGGCAAAACCGAGAGCTTTTCACGATATTCGTTTAAGATATTAAAAATGCGTGGATTTTGCAAATAACTGTCCGAGACCAAAATTTCGACCGGACTTAGGCGCGCTAAGGTAGAACTCAAGACGACCGCTTCTTCTTTGTCTTTGAGGTTGAGTTCTTGCGTATAAAAATCACCCGTAGATAAATCCAACCAAGAAAGCCCCAAAGTATCGTTTAATTTGGCAAGGCTTAAAATAAAATTGTTACGTTTGGATTCAAGGAGGTTGTCTTCGGTTAGGGTTCCGGGTGTGACCAGACGAATGACCTCGCGGCGGACAACAGATTTGTAGCCCCGCTTTTTGGCTTCTTTCGGGTCTTCGGTTTGCTCACAAATTGCAACCTTATACCCCTGACGAATTAATTTGGCCAAATAACTCTCATAGGCATGGAAAGGGACACCACACATCGGCACATCTTCCCCTTCATATTTGCCACGCTTGGTCAAGGCAATGTCTAGTGCTTTTGAAGCTGTCAGCGCATCATCAAAAAACATTTCATAAAAGTCACCCATGCGGTAAAACAATAAATAATCTTTATGTTGGGCCTTTATTTCAAGATATTGCGCCATCATCGGCGTTACGGAAGATGAAGAGATATTTTCTGTCATTTTTTTGCAATTATTTAGTAAATTTAAACTATCTGTATAATAGTATAATTTTAGAGTTCGTCCAGATTTTTTTAGTATTTATGGGACAAGAAGATGTTTAAGAAATGTAATACCGCTTATCAATTTGAAAAAAACAATAAATTTGCCGACCGTGTTTTGGTGTTGTCTTTTCCTCCGGCTTTGGTCTTTATCATGCTGGTGACATTAAAGATGCTGACACCGTCAATGGCTGTTATTTCTTATGCAACAATTATCTTATTTAATATTGTTTTTTTATTGCCGCTGTCGTTTGAAATGCAACAGTTGAAAAACTATGTGAAAAGTTTTTCTGCGGGACAGGCTCCGGATAATGACATTGATGTATCAGAGAAAGATGCAAAAGAAATTGTTGAAGCCGTGAATGCAATGCATCGTTTTTGGGCCGAAAAGACCGACACTTTGGAAGCGCAAACCATTTCTGATACTGCCGTACTTGATACCCTGCCCGACCCTATCATGATGATAGACCGCGACGGGAACATTATCGGGGCAAACTTATCTTCCCGAAATTTATTCGGCAGTAATATTACCGATAAAAATGTTGAGCAAATTATTTCTTCAAATAACTTTATTGAAGCGGTTTCAAGAGTTCTAAAAAAAGAAAGCGAATCGGAAAACCTGATTTTTTACATCAAAAAACCCGTGGAACAAAAACTCTATGCCCATATTAAACAGCTGCCTTATCTGTCTAAAGGTCGAGCCGTGGCGGTCATTTCACTTTATGATATGACTAAAGCTATGAAAATTGAAAAAATGCAATCTGATTTCGTTGCTAATGCCAGCCATGAATTAAGAACGCCTTTAGCTATTATCTCCGGGTTTATCGAAACTCTCCGCACTACCGCAAAAGATGACGCTGAAGCCAGAGAAAAGTTTTTGAAAATTATGCAGGAGCAAACTGATTATATGTCGTCTTTGATTGAAAATTTACTCTCCCTTTCTAAGATTGAAATGAGCCAAGATACTTTACCTGACGAAAAAGTAGATGTGGCTAAAATTATCGGCGATGTAGCAAACGCTCTTACCATGAAAGCAAAAGACAGAGAAATTAATATTCATACCTTTATTGAATCTGATTTACCGCAAATAACCGCTGACGGGCATCAGGTAAAACAAGTTATTCAAAATCTGGCTGACAATGCCGTAAAATACGGTGTCGCCAAAAGCGATTTATTGATTAAAGCCAGAATTGTTGATGCTATTCCTCCTTCTAAGAGTTTTAAGGTGGCAACCGGAAAAGCCGTGGCCGTTTCCGTCAACAATAAAGGGCCTAAAATTGCTCCAGAAAATTTAGCGCGTTTGACCGAACGTTTTTACCGTATGCAAGAACATAAAGATTTAAATATCAAAGGTACCGGTTTAGGTTTGTCTATTGCAAAACATATTATTCTTCGACACAAGGGGAATTTAACGGTTACTTCTACCGCGTATAACGGAACCACTTTTACCATATACTTACCCGTTTCATTTGATTAATTTTAAAGCCTCTCTTCCGAGAGGCTTTTGTTTAATAATGGAGAACCGGACGAACAAAGGCATAGTTATAGCTCTTACCGCCGTTGGTCATAGGACCAATAGGCATACCAAAACTCCACGCATTAGCATAACTGCTCTCAGTAGAGGACCAATAAAAAGCGTTTTGCAACTGGCTAGCTCCTTTCGAGGACAACAATAACAATATGGTGTTTATAGCGCTATTATTGCTAGAGATGATATTTAAATCTCTCAGACTTGGTAAAAACCACTTTTCTGCTTTGCAAAAATCAGCACTACAACCTGACGGGTAGTAAGCACTGACCGCATTGGCTGCGTATGCTGTTCCATTACAAGTACTCGCTAGCATCGCATTCGTATTGGCTCTGCCATCTGTTCCGCAGGTTGTAATAACCGTATCGGTAGTAGTACAATTCTCCAAATTCAGCGTATCACAAGCAGTAGCAGACCAAGACATAGACTCACTTCCTGCACTGCCATCTTTTTTGACATCTGTTAGAGCTACAGCCAAACGATTTTCAACATCAAAGACAATGGCTATAGGCTTGACACTTTGCGGAAGATTAACTGCATCGTAGCATTTTTTATCATTTCCCAGAACATCTCCTACCTCACATGTGGACTTATATAAGTTGGGCTTACAGAACAATTTTGAAGTATCTGTAGGGCAACGTACAAAATGTGTCCCTTCACAATCTGCTTCGGTCATGGTATACCCTAAAGCGGAGCAATCCGGTGTAGCGTAACAGTCTAGATTGGAAGCTTTTGCTGGTGAACTTATTAAAATTAAACTTAGGAAACTATAAAGACATTGTTTTATTTGAGTATGCATTATAGACCTCATATATAATCAAAACCTAATAATACACTATCATAGATTGCATAAATAGTCAATATATTATAATTCATCCTTTTTATTTTGGCTAAAATTCATAATTAAAAAGCCTCTCATCAGAGAGGCTTTTGTTTTATTCGGGATTATATAAAATTTCGGGCTTTTCTTCCCAGTTTTCTTCAGATGTTTCTTGCGTCATATCAAACTTAATTTCTTCATCTGCTGATGGTCTTTTATAAAAATGCATAAATGTGACAGGCTTTATTCCCGTGGCATTAAAGACTTTTTTCCTAATTTTGGCTGCGATATAGTCTTTAAGCGCATGAGCATGGTAGTTGACTTTGACAACCTCTTGAGGAATTGCCTGCAACATATCTTGTTTTATGTCCTCGGCAAGAGCCTTAAAATCATCTTCTTCCAAAATGTCTATGGAGGTGATTTGCAAGTCTTCTACTTGCCAATTTTCATCCAATACCACCGTGATAAACAAACTGCAATTATAGGCTATGCGACGACGATTTTTTACCAATTGCGAGTTTAGGCTGATTAGTTTTTTTCTATCAAAACCCAATTCATCGGTCGGCACCTCGCCTATAATTTCAGCCTTATCGGAATGGACTAAAACAACATCCCCGTCACGGACGATTAAAACCTGATTAACCCCGCAATCTAATTCTTCGGTAAATCTTTTTTGCTGTCTGATAGCCCTTTTATCTCCGTGAACCGGAATTACCACCTTGGGACGTATTAACGAAAACATCTTTTTTATATCTTCTTTGGTTCCGTGCCCTGAGGTATGCACCATATACTCTTCGGACGAGATTACCTCTACTCCGGCGTCTCGTAATTTTTCTTGCATCCGTTCTATTTTTTCTTCATTACCGGGGATAATTTGCGATGAAAAGATTATCGCATCCCCCTTGCCTAACTTAATATCTTTATTTTCGCCGTTGACAATACGGGTCAGTCCGCTGCGATAATTGCCTTGCGAACCGGCACAGATATAGAGCATTTTATCCAGCGGAATATCCATGGCCTGTTTGGCCTCGACATAATAAGGAACATCTTTTAAAATTCCGCATTCCTTGGCTATGTTCATATTTTGAATTAAGCTCATTCCGGCTATAACAGGTGTGCGTCCACTGGCGTGTGCCGCCAAAATTAAGCTTTCCATACGGGCTACGTTTGAGGCAAAACAAGTTGCCACCAACGTATTTTTAAACCTCGGCATTAATTCTATTAAGCTTTGTCTTATTTCCATTTCAGATGGCTGCGCTACTCCGTGTGCCATATGTATGGAATCTCCGACATATAAATCTATGCCCTGATTGCCTATTTCTTCCAAACGCTTATATGATGTTTGTAAAAAGTCTATATTGCCATCATCAAAACGCCAATCCGTGGCGTGAAAAACAGTACCGTATTTCGTTTTGATTCTTAGAGCTGAATTCTCCGGTAATGAGTGGACTACAGGGACATATTCGACCTCAAAATTTGATAACTTTACCAAAGGCTGCTCATTAACCGAGATTAGCTCAACCTCTCCTTCTAAACCATATTCTCTCAATCTGGGTAAGATATGTCCGATGGTGAAATCCGTTGCATAGACCGGACATCTTAATTTTGGCCATATATGCGCTATTGCTCCAAAGTGGTCCTCATGGGAATGAGTAATAAACATTGCTTCTATGCAATCTTTATAATTTTCAAGCCAACTTGGATCTGCTAAGCCTAATTCCATTCCCGGAAAATCATCATTCAAAAAGTCATAACCGGCATCAACTACAATTATTTTTCCTTCGGAAATATAGGCATACATATTCATGCCGACTTTTTCGGCGCCGCCAAGCGCAATAAAGTAAAAGCCCTCTTGTTGCAAAAAAGGCGGTAATTCTGCACTGCTTTGTGTTTCAGTTTGTATTTCGTTTTGATTTAATTGTTCTTCTTCACTCATTGACTATTTGCTTTCTTTGGGGATAGAAAACATCTCCCGCATATATTTTTTTGATACCCGTTCTCGTGTTTAATAACAAGGCTCCTTGCTCATCTACTCCCGTGAACACGCCTTCGGTGTCTTCATTATCCAAATGAACAACAATCGCCTCATTCAGTCCTTTGGCATGGGTAAGCCACTCTTGTTTTATCGGCTCAAAGCCATCATTTTGCCAAATGCCATAATAAGAATTAAAATTGTCGATATAACTTCTTAAAAAGTCCAGCCGGTCTACTTCAACGCCTTCTTCGTGCAAGCTGGTGCATGGATATATCATATTTACCAAGTTAGGTGAAATTTTGATATTTACACCTATACCTATAATTAAATATTTTCCTTCACCTTTTTCAAGCAACATGCCCGAAACTTTTTTATCATTGACCAAAACGTCATTCGGCCATTTTAGTTTGACGTCCAACAAAGGATTTAAATCTTGAATCGTGCGCCATAAGCTCAATGTGGAAATAAAAACTAAGGCACCTATCGCATTTAGGTCACATTCAAGGCCTTGAGAAAAAAACAAATTGCCGTCCAAACCTATCCATGTGCGCCCTCTGCGGCCACGGCCATTGATTTGTCTTTGGGCCGAAATAATTACCTTTTCACCGATAATATTTTCACTTAATTTTTTGACTTCGTCATTGGTGCTGCCTACTTCTTCCATATCGTGCAACATCCACTCGCCGATATATTCCATTATTTTTCCTTATAAAACGGTTGTCAGTAACGGCTCCGCATCATGCAAGAGATAACTCGGATTTAAGATGGAAATTATGACCAAAAGCAGATTGATTGTCAGGCATATATATACCCCTTTATCCACCCGGTCAAAGCCTCCTTCACTCGCGTCAAAATATATGGTCTTAATGATATTTAAAAATGCATAAGCCATAAGAAGCGTTGCCATTAGCAATAAACTTATAAAAACATAACTTCCCTGAACAATCAAGTAATTAATTATGGAAAGTTTGCCCAAAAAGCCCAACATCGGCGGCGTGCCCAATAAAGATACCAGAAAAATTAAAAATGAAGCAGAAGCGTAAGGAATAATATTTGACATGCCCGACAAGCTTGAAATTTCCGTTAAATATTCTCCTTTGCGCTTGAATGAATAAAATACCGTGTATATTCCAAACAACGCCAACAAGTAAACAATTAAGCAGACAAAGCCCGTAAATATGCCCTTGGCATTGAAATCAGCTATGCAGAGCAATACCGCGCCCAAATTATATAAGGTGACATATGAAAACATTTTTTTGAGATTGTTTTCTCCGTTTGCGCCCACCGCTCCCAACAAAACGGATAAAACGGCACATCCAGTTACAAAGAGGTGCAATGTATCATATAAAGGATAAAATACATTATATAATACATTGATTAAAATCGATAAATACGCAACCGGCGGAATAAAGCTTAAGTACATACTCACCGGTAAAATAGAGACCGATTGAACATTGGCAAACCAAAAATGAAATGGTGCAATACCCAACATATAAAATATGGCTATGATAATTAAGACAACCGATAAATATTCTTTAAAACTCGGATTGGTGATTTGGGCATAGGCTTTTTTGGCCGCGGCAAAGTCAAACGAAATACCGTTGGCGTGCATTAAATACAGTCCGGAAATACAAAAGATATTCATTAAAATAAAACCTATAATATATCGTTTGATGATGGGGGCGGATTCTTCCTCTGCGGGATAGAGCCTGATAAAAAGCAGATTAAGTAAAAAAGCAATATTCAAACACCCAAACATTACCAGTAAGTTTTGCGCCGAAATGCTCAAAGACAACAACAAAACCGATAACGTGGCCGATAAGCAGAAACTTAAACTGGAACGATTTTTATTCAAAAACCATTTACAACCCAAATAAAGCGATACCAGAGCAAAAATATCCATCAAAACCTTACTGGCTGTTGTATAAGGCGTATTTTTGATATATGCGGGGAAGAAGCTTTGATTATAAAAAATAATACTCAAAATCATACTCAAAAAAATTACGATTTTGGTAATGGTAAAATATGTTTTGGGTGTGGCCGTCCGACGAAAATGCGCCGTCAGCATCATTATCAGGCACCCTAAAACCAGTGATATTTCAGGCAACATACTGATATAATACGCCTTCATTCTATCCTCCTATAAACCATAAAGGATTAATAAACGTAACAATGAGTAATCCCGACAAAAATATTAGCCAGCTAAACATTTTGGCTGATATATCCATTATACAAACCGTATCTTCCGTGATATTTGAGTTATCCTTAAATACATAAAGTTCTTGTATTAGTGCGCCGGCAACCAGCAGAAGCGCAAGCATTATTAAAATACCTAATCGTATGTTGTAACTGAACAAATGCGATAAAATTACAAAATTATTCAAAAACATTGAGGATACCGGCATCCCTACCGCCGCTAAAACCAAAAATGAGTAGATAAATGAGAGTTTGGGCACTCGGCACAAAATACCATGGGCGCCAATGGATTTGTCATCTTGCTCATCTTCCAAATAAGCGGTCAACATCTCCAGCGTAGAGGTGATGATGATAAATGCAAATAAAGAAAAACCAATATTTATCAAAATCTTATCAATCGGCAGTAAGGCTCCCAACATATACATGATATAATATACCGTCATAAATGAAAAAATTTTATACTGCACATCCTTATTTATCAGTCCGATGAGCGCAATAAACAACATACTGATTATGGCAATGATTTCCAAAATATAAAAATAGTAACTAACGTTGTCGGGCGCAGCTTCGGGACAGTAGCGTATAAAACCGTATACTCCGGTTAAGGGTATCAGATTAACAATGTTAAACACCAACGGGCTGCGTACTGCCGAGTTAATGGAGGATATCCAATAGTGGAACGGCCATATCGGGATGCGAGATAAGAAAGAGATAAATATGGCTCCCCAAACACATAGCTCCAATTTTGGACTTAAATCAAGTCTGCTGACGGCTGAAAGTGAAATGCTGTGGCCTTCATGATTATATAACACTGCCGTAGCAATGAACAAGAAGACCGCACCCAAAAAATTATAGATGAAAAAGCGGGAGACAATGACTTGGCGTTTGATGTCGCCGAAAATGCCTATCAATAGGAATAGAGGCAAGAGCATGGCCTCAAAAAAGATATAAAACGAATAAATATCTGCCGATATAAAGAGACCGTTTATCATGGCCAAAAAAAGAAGGCTTAACGCATAGAGCGATTTTTTGGCTTGGTCGCGTCGACGAATGCCTGCTAAACCTATGATAAGAGAAATATGAATTGCGGCGATTAACAGAAGCGAAAACATATCTATCCCAAAGACCAAATCAATCTTCGGATATGGCAGCCAATTATATGTTTCTAAAAGTTGAAGACCTCTTTTGTCCGTATCCAAATTCAGAGCTATGCGCCAAAGCAAAAATAAATTTGATACCAAGGTTAAAATCGTGACGCTGAAAACATTGCGCCCTCCGGTGGTGTCATCATCTTTGGCCAGCAAGGTAAACAAAAAGCCTATGAGCGGAACGGCAATCAAAACCGATAACGGGGTTAAAAGCGTATTCATCTGCTATCTCCCTACTGCCAAAATATATGAACCATAGATCATACCACACCCTAAAATCAAGAAAAACGGATAGGCCCATTTGGCTTGCGTATGAATTTTTTGAAATAAGCTAATCAGCAAATTTACAGTATTACGCAAGGCATAAATTATTGTCCTCTCTATTATTAAAAAATCTATCGTCAGCCACAAGACACGCCCCAAAACCTTAACCGGCCCGATTACAAAATAGTGATAAAAGTCTGAAAACCAATCACTTTCTTGGACATGTTCATTGTCATAAATCAAAATTATTTTATTGAAAATTCTACTTACCGCGGCAAGTAAAACTCCGCCCATAACAATAAACGCCTTTCCTTGCGGCTCGCCTTCTTGGGTCAGGACATAGATGGCCAAGCCTAGCAAAATTCCCCAATAAATAAACGGCGGATTTTTGAGCAGGGCCAAAACGCGTTCATCGGCATTTGATTGGCCAAAATAGATGTGCGACCAAATTGAGGCACAACTGACCGAAATGAGTCCCAGAGCAATGATGGGAATAAAATAATAAGTTTGGGACAGTTGCAATAAGATTTGAATATAGGCTAACAAGCAGAACAAGCTGACCAGAAATGTAAATTTGAGATTGCCGATAAAGCCTCCCATGGATGACACATAAACTTCGTTTGAACTCCCCAGTGCCACTAAGAGCAAACTGCCAGCGAGCAAAAATCCACCTAATATCAGTGAGGCAAACATTGGCATTTCCGGGGTCAGTCCGGCATTTAGTAAGGCATAGATTAAACCCGATAGTATCATATTGAGGTAAATCAGCTTGGAGCGCAGATTATCCATAATAATGGCGCCTATTCCGCCCCATGCCATGGAGGCATAAGCAAAAAACAATATAAGCGGTTCGGAATATTTGGACAACGGCAATAAAGCCAAGGTTTTGGCAAATAAGATATAACCGCTTATCGGCGTGGATAAAAATGTCAACACAATAATCGTGCGCATATTTAAGATATTCCAATTTAATAACGGCGTTTGAAATAAGAATAATCCCGATTTAATAAACAAACACAATAGCAATAAAATGCAAACCAAATCGCGGTGCTCGCCTTGCTCAAAATATTTGCCGAAGTCACTCAGGCGGATTGATTCCGTATAGCCCCATATCAGGGCAAACAGCATAAACAATCCCATATCGGCCATCAGATTATAAAAGATATATTTGCGGCGCGCGGCACTCTCATTGATAATATAAAAACCCAACACATCTATCACACAGGCGCTTACCAATAGTTGGATGGTGTTTTCGCTGCAGATAAGCATTATTAAAGCTGCCAGATTCAAACAAATCAGACCGTTTTGCTCTAATTTTCGTTTTTCAATCTTGCTGAAGCAATTAAAAACTATCATAATCACGCTGATGAGGAAAAACGGAAATATCTGCGCATAATGTGTGAAATTAGAAAAAAGATGTATTTTTATAGGGTAATATGGGGAGGAAACCCAATCATAAGTAAAATTATCCTTTGTTCCCATCTGCCAATTTTGGTAAAAATAACCAAGTAGGCTGGCGATACTTATGGTCAGCAAAAATAAATACACAAACGAAAGTCTTTTCCCTTTGATGGCAATGGGCAAAACGCCGGCAACTACCAGAAACAAAAAAACCTCTATCAGCATATAAAAAACCTCTTTATTATCTAATCTTTCGGTAATATAACAAAAAAACACAGATTTTAAAGCCATATTGCCGACTAATCACCAGAGGAATAAAAAAATGGAAGCCAAAACAAATGCCATGCGTATCTTAGACAAGAACAAAATTGTTTATAAACACTATGTTTATGACGCTGCCACCGCACTTAGCGGCGTGGAAGTGGCTGACAGACTTCACCAAAATCCGGCACAAGTCTTTAAGACCTTGGTTACCGTCGGCAAGTCAAAGCAACATTATGTATATATGATTCCGGTGGCCCAAGAGCTTGATTTGAAAAAAGCCGCAGAATGCGCCGGAGAAAAATCGGTGGAAATGGTAAAAAGCAAGGCACTTCTGCCTTTAACCGGCTATATTCACGGCGGGTGCTCGCCGATTGGGATGAAAAAAGTTTTTCCGACGTTTATTGATGAAAGCGCTCAAAACTTTGAGAGCATTATCTTTAGCGGCGGAAAAATCGGTTGTCAGGTGGAGCTGGCTTTGCGTGACTTGCAAAAGGTTGTCAGTGTTAAGGTGGCTTCCCTCATCTAGCTCATTTGGCGTGAAATCCAGTGCATAATAACTTCTACAACATAGCTTTGTTCGTCTAGAGTTAGGGCTCGTCCTTTGGGAATATGGTGCCATTTTTCCAGACAACCGCGGCAACAGCAAGCTGTTGCGTGTTGTGCCACAAAGACCGGATGATTACGCATGGGCGTTTGTTTGCCGTCATTGGGAATTTCGGCCGGAGCTAATCTTTGAGAGATAAAATCCTCAGCGTGCTTTTTGATTGTTTCCAATCCTTTGGTCGAAACATAGGCTTTATCTTTCGCGGAAAGCTTAAAGCGTGACCGAAACGGCGACTTGGAAAGCCTTGAAAATATGTCGTTTTCTAACATTTATTTGCCATAGACCCGTTTTCTTTCGGCCGCCAACTCAGGATTGCGCTCAAAAACGCCTTCACTGCCGTGGGCTATGATTTCCGTATAGTAAGCAATTTTATAATTGATTTTTTCCATGTGTTTTTGGAGCTGGTTCATTTGCTCTTCTAATTTTAGCTTTTGGCGCTTAAACATTTCCAGCCTTTGGTTGAGGGTCGAATCGCCTTCCATATACCAATCAATATATTGTTTAATGTCTTTGAGGCTCATACCGGTGCCTTTAAGGCATTCAATTAGCACCAACCAATCCAAATCCGAATCTGAAAAAACTCTTAAGCCCGAGCCACTCTTTTTGACAAAGGGTAATAAGCCCTCTTTTTCATAATACCTAAGAGTGTGTGCCGTCAAACCGGTTTTTTTGGCAACTTGCCCGATTGAATATCCCATAATTTCCTCCTTCGTTTTCTTGACTGTAATAAATTTTTTATCCCACGTCAATAAAAACTCTTGACTTAGAGTTAACTCTAAAAATTATGATAAGAACAGAATCGAAAACTTATTTGAGAGGAGATAAAGATGATTTCTTGCGCTATTACCACCTCTGTCTTAGGGAGTTTGGTCTTTTTATATTTGTTTTTTAGGCTGGTTTACGGCCTGGACATTGCTTGGGGCGGCAAAGCTATTTTGTTGCTGGTTATGTTGACCTTAGGGTGCATTCCTTTGTTTGTGTCGTATCAAGCGGAACAAATTTTGGGGAAAGTTTATCCCTTTTACCGCTACCTGCTCTATTTTATTTTTATTATGGGCATTATCTTATTCAGCGGTGTTGTATTGCGCGATTTAGCACTTTTGGGATGTAAGTTTATCAATTCTTCCGCTGCCACTTGGCTAAATAACGGAAAAGTCAATTTGGGTTTGATATTGGCAGCCTTTTTATGCTCTGCTTATGCGTTATATGCCGGCACAAAAGTTCCCGACGTGCGAGAAGTCAATGTTGTCTCGGATAAAATCTCAAAGCCTCTGAGAATCGCTTATTTAAGTGATATTCATATCCACCGCGTGATTGCCGATGATAAAGTCAAAGCACTTGTGCAAAAAACTAATGAGCTTAACCCGGATGTGGTTTTATTGGGTGGTGATATTATTGATGATGACACGCAAATCAGCGCCAAAACCTTATCCTTGCTCAAAGATTTAAAGGCGCCGCGCGGCATTTATTTTGTAACCGGAAATCACGAATTTTATAACGGTTATCAGGCAAGCATTGCCGCTCTTAAAGCTCAAGGTTTCAAGTTGTTGGAAAATGACGGCGTTTCACTTGGGGAAGTTTTTGTGGCGGGAATTCCCGATTTATTTTCGGGTCAGGCATACAAAAAAGAAGCTGACGCCAAAAGAGCTTTCAAACTTGCACATAATAATCAATACAAAATCTTAATGTCACACACGCCTAGTGATTTTAACAATGAACCGATATTTGATTTGGAAATTTCAGGTCATACACATGGCGGGCAAATCTTTCCTTTTCATATTCTGACCAAGGCTTATAATTCTTACTTGTCCGGTTTATATCATTTGGGAAACGGCGCTCTGATTTATGTTTCTAACGGTGCCGGACAATGGGGACCGCAAATGCGTTTTGGCGCAGAATCTGAAATTACGCTCATTAACCTTAACCCCAAAAAGGAGGAGAATATGCAAAAAGCACCGATTGATACTGTTTTTGAACAAGGTGAGCCCAATCCTTACGGCAAATTTTTTACCGGACAAACTTATCTCACCATGCTTAGCCCTAATGACAAAACCTTTAACGCCCCTATCGGCAATGTCACCTTTGAACCCAAAGCACGCACCAACTGGCACAAGCACAGCGGCGGCCAAATTTTACTCGTTCTCAACGGCGAAGGTCGTTACCAAGAGCGGGACAAAGAAATTCAAATTTTGCACAAAGGTGATGTTGTTCGGATTGCACCTGATGTCGAACACTGGCATGGTGCCGCACCAAACAGCTGGTTTACACATATTTCGGTTGAGACCAATGTGCCAAACAATGTGGCAACTTGGCTTGAGCCGGTCACGGATGAGGAATATAAGTAATGAAGGCTAAAGGACTTATTCTTTCCCTCGTCTTACTGGCGGTAGGGCTTAGTTTAGGAATTGTTATCGGGAGAAATAAAATGGCTCAGACATCAAAACTTAACCAAACCGACATTGTGCAAGTATGGCAAGACTTTGTTAAAAATGAGGTTTTAGCGCAAAACAAACTCTCAAATGAAGAGCGATATTTGGTATTAATCGTTGCCAATGTGGCCGCGCAAGGACAAGAGAGTTTTCGCCAAGTTTTTGAAGAAGCTTTAGATGCTCAAATTTCGCCAATTAAGCTCCATGAAGCTGTTGTACAAACCATACCTTATGTCGGGATGGCAAAGACTGTTGACTTTTTAGCGCTTGCCAATCAGGTTATGGCTCAAAAGGGAATTAATCTTCCCTTAGCGCCTCAAGCAACCGTTACGCCTGAGACCCGTTTTGATAAAGGTTTGCAAGCACAATGCCAAATTTTTGGTGAGCAAAATATTTTAGCCATGCGCGATAATGCTCCCGCAAACCTCAAACATATTCAAGACTTTTTGTCGGCAAATTGTTTCGGTGATTATTATACCCGAACCGGTTTGGAGCTTAAGACGCGTGAATTGTTGACTTTTGCGACCTTGGTGGCTTTAGGCGGTGCGGATGCTCAAGTAAAAGCACACGCACAAGGAAATACCAATATCGGCAATGACAAAGAGGTTTTATTTGCAGCTTTGACCCAGATGTTGCCTTATATCGGTTATCCAAGGACGCTTAACGGTATTGCCGCGGTTTCTTCTCTTTCTAACAACTAATTTTTATTTGAAAGGATGATACATGTCTAAACAAATTTTAGTTATCTCGTCTAGTTTTCGCAAAAACGGTAACTCCGAAACTTTGTGCAACCAATTTATTAAAGGGGCACTTGAGGCCGGTCACAGACTTGAAAAAATCAACCTCAACGACAAACATATTAATTTTTGCCATGGGTGCGGTGTTTGCAACAATACGCATAAATGTGTGCAAAAAGATGATATGGAAGAAATCTTAAACAAAATGGTTGAGGCCGATGTTATCGTTATGGCGACTCCGGTTTACTTCTACTCTATGAACGGGCAAATGAAAACTTTTATTGACCGCTGTGTGCCGAGATATACCGAAATCAGCAATAAAGAATTTTATTTCATTATTGCCGCTGCTGACACCAGCAAGCAAAATATGCAACGCGTTTTAGAGGCTTTTCGCGGTTTTACCGAAGATTGTTTGGATAATGCAAAAGAAAAAGGCATTATTTATGGCACGGGAGCTTGGAATATCGGTGATATTCAGTCTTCTCCGGCAATGAATGAGGCTTATCAGGCAGGTCTTCACGCCTAAACTACCATAAACCTCAAATAAAATCCCCTCTGACCTACTTCTTAGAGGGGATTTTTTATTGTTTTTATTATTCGGCCGCGCAGGCTAACTCATTCATCATCAATTCAGCCGCTGTTTTGCCTGAAGACAATGCCTCCACAATCGTGGAACCTCCGGTTTTGCAGTCTCCGGCATAGATAATATGCGGATTATCAATTTTTGGGTCGGCCTTACTGCCGACGGCTTTAATCACCAAATCAAATCCAGGAAGCTCAATGGTGGAATTTGGCAAGGCTTGGAGTTTTCCCTCCTCAAAATGATTTTTATGAACAAAGAGCGATATTTTACCGTCTTTCTTTTCGAATCTCTCAGGGCTGGTCAGAGCCGTAATGTTTACCTGACGATTAATCAGCTCCAGATATTCGTTTTTGGAAATTCTCATATCCGACAGCCGGCGGCGAACAAACATTTCCACGTGTTCAGAGCCATTGGCCGCAGCCGTTAGCGCACAATCGGCCGCAACATTACCGCCGCCGATAATTGCCACTTTACCCGTTGTTTTATAAACTTCGGGATTGTGCAAATATTTCATGTAAGAAATACTGTTGTCTTCGCCTATTATATTTAAGGCCGTGCAATTTGGCTCGCCGGTTGAGACAATCACGCCGTCAAAGCCCTGAGTTAATAGCTCCTCAGGATTAGCAACTTTGGCATTGAGCTCAAGTTTGATATAGTCGGGATTATAAATAAAAGACCAATCTTTCTCAATCACGGCATGGGGTAAGCGCTCATCGGGAATTAAGTTTAGCGCACCGCCGATTTCTGCCGAAGCCTCATAGACGGTTACCTGATAACCTTGTTTGCCCAAGGTAGAGGCCGCAGCCATTCCGGCCGGGCCGGCGCCGATAACGGCAATTTTGTGCCCGTTGGCATGCGTGTTTTGATAATCCTCTGTGGTTTTTCTAAAGTTTTCCAATATGGTGGCTTGAACCTTGGGAATATTCACCGAAAAGTCAATATGACTCCGCGTGCAAGCCTTCATACAAAATTTGTCGGGACAAATCAGTCCGCATGTCTGCCCCATAGGGTTATTCCGCGTAATGGTCTTGACGGCTTCCTCGTATTCCCCCTTTTGGGCGTGGGCTATAAACTCTTGAGGGCTGCAATTTACAGGACAAGCGTTCATACATGGTTTGGTTGGGCAATTTAAACATCTATCCAGCTCAGCTTTTAGCTGAATTTTGCTTAGATATAAATTTTTGGCGGTAGTCATTTGTTTTCTCAATATTTAATCTTGATTTTACTAGTTAGACTTATCACGTCGTCGGAGTCAAGAAATTTCTTTGTTTATTTGGGACTAAAGCTGATTCTGGTTGAAATTATTAATCAGGCGAATCGCTTATTTATACTTCTGTCTCTTTGGCTTGTCAGCGAATCTCGCCAAAGTACACAAAAAAAACCTAGCCGGGGCAAAGGGTTTCTATTGGTGAGCGCGTTGGGATTGTCCTCAACAACGCTAAGCGTTGCTCGTTCTTCTGCGCGCGCTCGGGCTAAAGCCCTCACCGGCAGACAATGTCTGCCTCTTGCTTGAATCCGAACCCTTTTCTCGGGTTCGAATCTCCAATTAGTACACAAAAAACCCTAGCCATTGGCTAGGGTTTCTATTGGTGAGCGCGTCGGGATTCGAACCCGAGACCCTTTGATTAAAAGTCAAATGCTCTACCGACTGAGCTACGCACCCAATAATATGTTTTCTCAAACAACGAGGTGATATATAAAAGATAAATGCTACTTAGTCAACACAAAAAATCATTTTTTTGCAAAAAATTTATTTTGTAGTATATTTGTTAATAATTATATGTTATGTTGCTCTTAAATTTTGATGGTTCATTTTATAAGGAAACTTATTATGGCAAGTAATAACGAACAAGAAGGCAGATATGATATTTTACAAAACGCTGCCGGCGAAATTTTGATTATTATCAACTATCATCCGGGCGGCCCCGAAAATCCTCGTTTTGTTTATGATGGTGGCTCAAGTGCACTTTTGTATCGTAGTAGAGAAAGTGCTATTATGCTGGATAATATTAATGAAAAAGCCAGAACACCTCTTAAATCAGTTGATGAATTGTTGATTGTCGAAATTGAAGATGATGATGTTGCCAGAGAATATAAAGTTCCTGTCAGACATATTCAGAGCTTGGATAAGTTTTTATAATTTATCTTATTTTCTAAAAAACTCCCAATTCTTCCGAATCGGGAGTTTTTTTTGATGATTAATGAATAAGCTTAGCTACTTGACTTTATATTACTTATACGTACTTGGCTTTTATCCTTAAATGCAAAGTATTTAAATAAGATATAGCTCATTATCATAGTTACTAATATTGATAACGCTTGTCCTATGTAAACATTCAGATGTAATAATTTTACTACTACTTCTAATGCTCCGGCATTTATTACATAGCCGATGCTCCAAGTCAGCAAGCATTTGCTATATTCCTTAATCCAGTTTCCTTTCGTTTGAAAAACGAATATTTTTTGTGTGGAAAAAGATATAAAAGATGACAATATCCATGATAAAACCAAGCTTTGCTGATATTTGCTTTCTCCTATTAAGAATATCAGTCCGGCAAATATGGTATAAGATATAACTGTATTAAACCCACCCACCAGCAAAAAGCGGAGCTTTTCAGGTAACTTAAACCATATTTTCAAAAGAAATTGCATCTTATAATTTAATTTGTAATGCTGGTATTGTTATATCATGTTCATTTATAATGTTACAATACCCACATGCTGAAAAACATTTTCTATTGTAAAATTTAATCAACATTTTTCTTAGCTTCTTTCCCTTGAAGTGGCGAACATCCACATAATCTTTATTTTTAAATGTAAAGAAATTTCTTACATACATAGTACTAGCTCTTGGACAAATATGAATTTTCCCTTCGACTATAGAGGCACATGGATATAAGCATTGCAAGAAAATTTTTCTACATTCTTCTTCTGTTCTCTGAAAATCTTTTGCTGGAGTTGATTTTAACCACATTAAATCTTGATTAAATAAGTATTTCAAATTATTTTCTTTAATCTGATTTAATATATAGTCATCTTTTATAATTCCCTTTAGCTCTGGATTTTTTGAGTAATTTGATAAAAGTATCCAAACTTTTTCCCTATATTTTTTTGCTACATCTATCAAATTTTGCGGTAAAGGTATTGTACCATTAGTCACAATGTAAATTTTACTAATTTTCGGTTGTTGTGCGGCATATAGGCACATTTTATCTAAATCTTTTACTAATAAAGGTTCTCCTCCCAGTAAGCATAAGCTATCCAGTTTTACTATATTTTGCAGTATATTCCCTAAATCTTGCTGAAATTCTGCAAGAGAATAGGTTTGATGTTTATCCTTTTCAATTGATGGAATATGGTTAATACAGTATTGACACCTGAGGGTACAACGCGTTGTTAATACAAATTCAAGATGTGGAATATATATTTTTTTAAATAATATATACTGTAACTTTAGTTTCAGTTCAAGCCAAGTACGAGCCAGTTCTTCTTTTTGTGTCAGCGTTTTATTATGAAATCGATGCATTCCAAAAAAATTATTATTTACATATAATTCTATATTTCTTTTTAGGAACACCTCTGGAATGCGTACATTTAACCTTTGAGAAATTGATTGCAGCCTCTCATTTAAATGTTTTAAATTAATTTTGATTTGTACCCCACATATTTTATAAGCGACGATGTCTCCTTTTTTGGTTTTTACAATCTGATACGTTTGCAGCCATTTCATCTTATATCCTACCTTTTTTTCTACCTTTTTATTTTTAAAACAGGAATCACACCAAATAAGTAGTGTTTCTCTTTATTTAGCCCCTTTGTTACAGACTTCCAAATTAGCACTGATCCCAAAAAATAATATTTTATTTTATTAGGCCAAATTTTTTTCTTAAGTATAGGTATTAAGCCAAATAAATAATATTTATGAGTTGCTTGTGGTATTTTCTTGTATTTCGGCAACCACTTTCGATTTATATTTTTTAATAAGTCGACACCTTGCCAAATTAAAGACTTTTTTTGGGATGAGGTTAGTAAATACTCGTGTACTGGCGATGGAAGTTTAAATAAATTATTTAGGGAATAATACGCCATATCTCCCATTTCTGGAGTATAAAACACGTACAAATTTTTTCCTTTTGCAGCAATAACATCACAAAATCCACTTCTTAAAGAGAAAACCGAATGGCAATGCATCGCGAGAGCAATTACTTCTTCCAAACTCATTTGTAGGTAATGGGTACCCTTGATACAATTTTCAGGTTTTATAACATTTGAAATTATTTCAAATCCCTGCGACTTTATTTCTTGCGCTAAGGTTTCCCATATTCTTTCATCTAGCATTTTAAAACTTTGTGCTTCCGGAGCAAAGAGTACTATTTTATCAAGAGGAGCGATCCTTGATACTTTTTTCAATAAACTTTCTGAAATATCCGGATAGTTTTCTCTTCGTTTTAATTGTGTTGTACTGAGGCCTAGAGATTGACTCCAACCATTTGCAAAATTGCAAAAGATAAACGATGATCCTAGTTTCTTATTTCCAAAAGGCCAAACTATAAAAGGTAATGTTTTTACAGGTACACATGGTACATAATATGCAAATAATTCTTCCTCTATTTTATCTATTTGTATGGGAGACAATTCTTTTAGTGGTAATTTATCCTTAATGAATTGTCTCATATTTACTACTGTATAATTGTCTATTTTAAACAACTTCATAACAATTTCTGTTGCTGGAGAGATAATAAAATGAACTTTACTTTTATATTTCTTTTCAAATTCATCAATCAAAGAAACTATAATAAAATTATCTCCCAAATGTCTATGTAGTATGATATTATATTCTCCCACATGAGAATATCTTAAAAATTGCTGATAAAAACTTTCAATATTATATGGAGCAGCATCTAAAGCCTTTTCGATTCCATTCATTCGACGAATGACATCATAGTACTTTCTATATAAATTTTTTACGAAATGTCTGCAATCATTATTCCAAGGTTTTTCAAAAATATAGTGAATTATTATTGGATTCTTTAACGCTTCTAAATACGACTCTTCTTCTGCATATTCTATCTCATGATATGCATGCCATTGTAAATTATATTTATAATCAAATATTTTGATTTGATTATCTAAAACTGTATTTAAAATATCCTGATCTGGAAAATCAAAAATTTCTTTATTTTCTATAAAGCTCTCATATAACTTACGCTCTATATTACGTTTTCTCCATTTGTCCAAATCAATTAACAGAACACCTGAATTACAATATGGTCTTGTTTTGTGAGGAAATCTTGCTCCTTGTTTTTTGTACCACATGTCAGGAATCATTCCCAAACTGTTTTCACCTAAGTCAGAATAAAAAAATGATGCTAGAGAAGAATTTACTATGGTATCACAATCTAAATAAATAACTTTGGATACATGGGGTAAAAGTGATGGTAATTTTAAACGATAGGCATAAGCTTGCCCCCATCTTTCATTTTGGTACTCTTCAAAATCTGAAGGATTAATAGCTACAAGCGTAACTGATACATTATAATGAGCAGCCATTGCATAAAATAGACTTTGATTTTCAGGGGTTAAACCTCCTGATAGTATGTAAAAATTTAATTTTTCATCTTTTTGCTTATTATCAATAATTGAAAGCATAGAAACTAAACTATGTACTACATAATTATTATCTGGAGATAATACTATGTTTATCTCTTTATGATTCTGCATTTTTACCTCCGTTTTTTTGTAATTCAGATTTTTTATATAAATATGGAGATTCCCTCGTCCAATTAATGCCTCTTTTGATAACTTTAGCCGGATTTCCGACTACAATTGCATTATTTTCCGGTATGTTGTTGCAGACAATACTACTGGCTCCAATTACACAGTTGTTTCCTATACTGCCTTTCTTTAAAAATTTACATCCTTGTCCTATCCAACAATGATTTCCTATTTTAACTGTATAGTTTGTACCATTTAAAAGTAGCCCTGTTGTAGAATCATATATTGCATGTCCGTCTGATGCCCAAATTCGTATTTCATCAGAGAACATACAATCTTCCCCTATTTCGCATCCATTTTCATCATTTAAATGTATTGCGCATCCATATATTGAAGTATTATTTCCTATTTTTAGGATTTGACCATTTCCGTGAGACACTCGCACACTAAAGTTATGAATTGCTAAACTTTCTCCTATTTCTATATAAGCGTTATCATTTTCTATTAAAATAATACTATTAATGAAATGAGCTTTGTCATTAATTATAATAGTATTATTTTTACCGTAAACTTTAATTTCTAGCCCTAAAATTTTTTTCTTTAGTTTTTTTAATTTTCCATTTTTTACTATGAATAATTTATTATTTTCTTGAATATCATAACTTTTTTTTAACCAAGACATTATTTTCTCTCTACTTAGTACATATCTCTTTTACAAATTTAATAGCTTCAAACATTGAAACATCGGCGTTCTGATATTCATGCTGTCCCCAACGTCCAATCCCATATAAATGTTTGGTTTTATAGTAATCCAAAATATTCTTAATGGCTTGAGTGTGTCCAATTACCGGAATTGGGTATGCTGCCTGTGTTTCATAATGATAAATTTCTTTACCTCCAATGCAATTTTCTTCACCTTTATATCTTTTGACATTGGTTTCTACATACAAACCATTCGGTTTGCTGTCTGCCGCAAAATTATGAATATAAAATTCGCGATGATAATTGCGGTCAATATCCGGAACATAGCGCCAATGCCAATCAACGTCATAATCTTTTTCATACAATGATACAACTATGCGATTGTATTTGATTTTGGCAAAATCTTCCTCTAGTTGAGTAGGCTTACCTAATGCCTCATACAAATCATTCCAAGGAGATGTATTAATGACATTTTTTGCTTGGTATTTATCATTAACAAGCCAAGTACCATCTGCTTGTAAGGTAAGTTTGGTAACTGGCGTATTTAGTACTACATTAGCTTTTTCATCTGCATACAAGGCGTCAAAGATACGTTGGAAGCCACCTTTCTTTGGATAATAAAAATTAATGTGTGCAGGGAATTTACTTTTATCTTGTTTGTGTTCCAAACAATATTGCAATACTTCTTCTACATTAACACGAGGAATTTTATATAACCAATCAACATCCATTTCTGATGGAGCAACTCCCCATAACTTACTATTGTACGGAATCATATAATTATCGCAGATTTTATCCCCTAGTTTCCAACGAATCCACTCTTCATAATTCTTTGGTTCCGGTTTCCCTAAAGACTCCCCATTACGAACGACCGAAATAATATAATCAATTTGTTCTTTCAGAGGTAATTGCCATAAATTTGATTCAACCGGATAATCTATTGTAGTATCTCCCATTTTTAATTTAGAGACACGTGGAATAAAATTAAATTCACTTTCTGGAATATATTTAAAAACATAATCAAAAATTTCTTGATGTTTAGTATGAAAAAAATGCCCCCCCCCAATATCTATTTGGTGTCCATTGATATTTTTTGTGGTACAAAGTCCGCCTGCTTCCTTTTGCGCCTCTAAGACAATGACGTTATTTATTCCCTTCTCTTTTAATTTTTTGCAAAGGGTAATACCTGTTACTCCGGCGCCTATTATTAAATAATCATACATTGCTTTACCTCTCTTCTGTTATATACCATTCATAAAATTGTTTGATGCCTTGTTTTAACGGAATTTTTGGTTGCCAGCCTAAGGATTTTATTCGGGTGGCATCCATTTGTTTGCGCGGCGTACCGTTGGGTTTGCTTCTATCATATTCAATTTTTCCTTCAAACCCTACTATCTCCTTGACTATTGCAAACAAGTCTTTTAGCTGAATATCCGTACCGTCCGTAATATTAACGTGTTCCCCGATATCTTTATAATCCTTATTTTCCATCAGATATACGCAAGCATCAGCCAAGTCGTCAGAGCACATCATTTCACGATAAACCGAGCCATCACCCCATAAAACAACTTTATCCCTATAGGCACCGACCTGATTGAGGGCTTGTTCTAAGGATTGATTGTCATCATAATTGATCTTTTCATCCAATCCCCAACCAAGTTTATATTTTTGCAAATCTTTGCGTATTGCATCAAAGTTGTTTTCAGACAACAGTTTTGCCAAGTGAAAACGGCGCAATATCATCGGCAATAAGTGTGCCGTTTCCATATTAAAGTTATCTCCTATTCCGTACTGATTAGTCGGCATTACGGAAATGTAGTTCGTGCCATACTGCTGATTGTAGTAACGGCAAAGTTTGATAGCGGCAATTTTGGCCAAGGCATAGGCTTCGTTTGTTTTTTCCAATTCAGAAGTCAGTAAATATTCTTCTTTCATCGGTTGCGGCGCCATACGTGGATATATGCATGAAGACCCTAAATTCAACAGCTTCTTTACGCCATGCTTATAAGAACTATTAATTACATTGGTGGAAATCATCAAATTTTTATATATAAACTCTGCCGGATAGGTTTGATTGGCCATGATGCCTCCGACTTTGGCTGCTGCCAAAAATACATAGTCCGGCTTTTCTTGCGCAAAAAATTCATCCGTTGCCGCTTGGTTGGTTAAATCCAAGTCCTTGGAGCTACGCGTGATTATATTCGTATAGCCATCTTTTTGAAGTTTTCTTATTATGGCCGAACCTACCAAACCGTGATGGCCGGCAACGTATATTTTGGCATTCTTTTCCATTTTTTTCTCCTTAAGCCTCACGCGGGGTAATGGTTTCATACCCATTATCGTTGAGCAATTTTTCTTTTTGGGCTAACTTATAGTCCTCAGCAACCATCTCTTTAACCAATGCGGCCAAATCATAACTTGGTTTCCAGCCAAGTTTGGTTCTGGCTTTGGTAGAGTCTCCCAGCAATAATTCAACTTCTGCCGGGCGGAAAAATTTCGGATTTACCTCAACCAAAACTTTACCTGTTTTCTTATCAACGCCTTTTTCATTGACTCCCTCACCTTGCCATTCAATATCTATGCCTAGTTCCTTAAATGTCATAGTGCAGAAATCTCTGATAGAGGTCGTGGTTCCGGTTGCCAAAACAAAATCTTCCGGCTTGTCTTGTTGTAAAATCCGCCACATTCCTTCCACATAGTCTTTGGCGTGTCCCCAGTCGCGTTTGGCACTCAAATTGCCCAATTGCAATTTGTCTTGCATACCCAAAGCTATACGGCATGCGGCCATAGTGATTTTGCGAGTAACAAAAGTTTCGCCGCGTCTTGGACTCTCATGGTTAAACAAAATACCATTAGCGGCAAAAATGCCGAAACTTTCGCGATAGTTAACGCAAATCCAATAAGCATATAATTTAGCAACCGCATAAGGGGAACGAGGATAAAACGGAGTGGTTTCCTTTTGGATGGGTTCTTGGATGAGACCAAATAATTCAGAAGTTGAGGCTTGATAGAACTTGGTCTTTTTTTCTAAGCCACAAATTCTAATGGCTTCCAATAAGCGCAAAGTACCTAAAGCATCACTGTCTGCCGTATATTCCGGGCAATCCCATGAGACTTTGACGTGAGATTGGGCTGCCAAATTGTAAACCTCATCGGGCGCGATTTCTTTCATCAAACGAATCAGATTTGAGCTATCGGTCAAATCCCCGTCATGCAAAATGACTTTTCCTGCCAGATGATCTATTCGGCCGGTATTAAACAATGATGAACGGCGTTTTAAGCCATGCACCTCATAGCCCTTATCCAACAATAATTCTGCCAAATATGAGCCATCCTGTCCGGTAATTCCTGTTATCAGCGCTTTTTTCATTTTTTTTCCTCGTTTATTATATCTATACCTAAAGCTCGAAAAATGCGTTTGCCTTTACGGGTACGAATTTTTACAAACCAGTAACGTATGCGTTTTAGTCTTTCTTTGAACCAAAACAGTTGGTGTTTGATGATTAAAATATAGCACGGCAATTGAACCTGCAGGGGTTGTTTGCGTACCAATTTGTATATTACATTATACGGTAATACTCCCAATTGCACATATTTTTTGCATTGGTCTTGCGTTATGGGTATAAGTTTTTGCAGATTATCATATAAGACCAAGCAATCGTCTGCTGCCGTTGCTTTCATATTTATGGTTGATACTCCTCCTAGGCTGAAATTTACCAATGCCTTATTAACTTTACAAAACTTTGCTCCCTGCTGAAAGGCTCTGAATAGAATATCACGATCTGCCGCGATATGATACTTTAAGTTAAATCCGTGTAGTTCTTCCAGCAATTCTTTGCGACAAAAAACAGTTTGATGACAAAACGGCATTCGAAATAAAATTTCTGCTAAACTTCCCTCTTTGAAAACCTTTTCTTGTCCGTATATTTCATAGCAATCGGCAAAAGATATATCGCTGTGCGTTTTTTTTAATGCTTCTATAGAAAGGCTAATTGCATCATCGCATATAAAACAGTCATCAGAATTAAGAAAATTAATGTATTTTCCTTGGGCCTTGGCAATGCCATGGTTAAAAGCATCATACAATCCTTTATCGGCTTTTGAATAGATTTTTATCCAGCCTTTTTCTTCATAGGGACGTAATAATTCTAAGGTGCCGTCGGTTGAACCTCCGGCTATGACTAAATGTTCAAACGAACAATTTTTTTGCATACGGACACTTTCCAAACAGCTTATTATTTGGTCTTGTCTGCCTGCTAACAATAAATTGTATGTAGCAGTAATTATGCTTATTTCAGCATTGTTTTTCATTTTATCCCTTCGCGCTCCGTTCAAAGAGCTTCTTGGTTATAATTTCTTTTTGTAGATATTTATCCCCAAAAAGTAGTATTTAATGCAACCGTGTTTCACAACCGTTTTGACAAAAGGTATTTTCTTTTGCTTGAGCAAACTTTCAACTTCTGCCTTGAGTTGCTTGTTTTCTATTCGCAACAACTCTTCCTCCGAAAGATTGTGCGGATTTTTGACATACGGCTTATTGCCCTTGGCTGTAATTTTTAACAAAAATTCTCGCAAATCATCTGCATTCGGATATTTTTTATTGAGTAATGGCGGCTGGGTCAGCATTTCCATATACAAATCATCGTTATTATCCAATTCTTTAATTTTTTCAATGACTGCATCTAAATTTTCATAATCATTACAATTAATAAATGCTTTGGTATTAAAATCTTCGGCTATACGCGGATTACCCCAATAGATGGGAATACTTTGTGCTTGAAACGGATGAATTAATTTTTCGGTAAAGTAACCCTCCGATTGCGAATTTTCAAAAGCTATCGAAAACTTATAGTTCTTCATAAATTCTAATTTGCCGGCTTCCCAATTGCCAAACCGCGGTTCTATGGCATTTTTCATATTATTCAATACTTTGCCCGGACAATCCACATGTTTGTACGCCATTAGCCGTTTTGCAAATTCTTCTCTTAAATGAGCCCCTTCTCCGCTGAAATTATTGCTGTATATAAAATTGCAAAATTTTCGATTGAGTGCTTTGGTTCTATCATATGGGCGAGGTTGTTTCCAGGCCTCATCTATCAGCAAATACGGGAAAGGAAGTCGCAAATATCTATCCCCAAAACTTAAATAGTCAAAACCTATACCATAGTCGCATTCATTAAAATCCGGAACAATATTTTCACTTGTATAAAATATTTTAACGCAATGTGCGTCTTTATATTGTTTGTGTTGGTAGCCATAATTCGAATAAAAAAGGAAGTCCGGCGTATCGGTTTCTTCTAATTCATATTGCTCCGAAAGCAAGTGATATATTAAATTATCTTTAATATCTCCTAAGAAATCAACAAATTTTACTTTTAGTCTTTCCATGGTAGTCTCGGTCGTTCTATTTAAATGAATTTGCTTGAGTTTATGCGCTTTTCTTCCAATTTGCCAATATCCAAGAAGATGAATTTGCTTTATTTTCTCCGCCGACGCCAAATTCTAATTGGACATTTAATTCATTGCAGACTGATGATTCAGGAATGTTATCTTTGGTACGGTCGCCTCCGTTGGCAAAGACCAAATCACTATCGTGATATT
The DNA here is from genome assembly GCA_944393175.1 of uncultured Alphaproteobacteria bacterium. Taxonomy (GTDB): domain Bacteria; phylum Pseudomonadota; class Alphaproteobacteria; order RF32; family CAG-239; genus Scatocola. The sequence goes on from CALXZH010000027.1 coordinate 55,900, forward strand.
TGGCTCGAGCCTTACGAATCCCGTCGCAAGCCGAATTGTCCGAATCGTCAAATGATAAGACGTCTATTACACCTTTCAAATTTTCACAAATTACACGGCGTGTGTTATAATTCATAAAATTTTTGCCTTTTTTGCGGCACAACCATTCATCTGAATTCAGCAATAAAATCACGCCGTCACTTTTGGATGCAGAAGCTTTTATCATTTCGATGTGGCCTTCGTGTATCGGGTCAAAACCACCGCTGACGATATAATATTTTTTCATTAGTCTTCCTTTCTTCTCACTTCAAATACCTACAATAGATTTGTAACACAATAACTTTTGAAAAGATTTGAACTTCCATGCATAAATAATCTTCAGAAGACTAATTATACTTTATCATAAAGCCGTTCAAAGCTTCGAATCTTTGGGGTAATAATCCCCTTGTGTCAGATACACTACTTAAAGAGTGCATGAAATGCAAGAATATTTTGCCCTAAACAATAAAATTGTGGATTAGCTTAATGTATCAATTAAAAATTGTTATACTAATAATTACTTTCCAATTTTTCTGATACGGATAACCAATTATTTTCTGCCTCTTGCAGCGATTGTTCAACCGCTGTAAGTCTTTTCTGCAGAGCTATCAATTCATCCGTTGGCAACAGTGCTTGAAATTTCTTTTCTATTTCTACTTTTTCTAGTGAAAGTTGAGACATTTCCTTTTCCAGTTTGCGTATGGTCGATTGGAGTTGTTTTTTCTCCTGCCAGCTTAATCCTTTGGCTACGGGGGCTTTTTCTTTAGCGTTTTTTTCCTCCTTGCATACTGCTTGTGATTTTAATAACAAATGTTCTCGATAATCGGCTAAGTCCCCTAAATATTTTTTGCATTGTCCCTTTTCTACCAACCATAATTCATCTGCCGTTAATTCTAAAAAATGCATATCATGCGTAATCAGAATCACGGCTCCAGAATAATCATTTAAGGCTTTTATCAGTGCTTCTCTGCCATCTATATCCAAATGATTGGTCGGTTCATCCAATATCAGCAATTGCGGCGCATCATAGGTCATGGCGGCAAATAAAAGTCTTGCTTTTTCACCGCCGGAAAGCTTGGCTATTTGCGTTAAGGCTTTTTCTTTGTTCAGTCCAAAACCTGCCAAATGCGCTCTGATTTGCGTTTCGGTCTTATCGGGCATCAATGTTTGCATATATTCATAAGCACTTAAATCCAGCGGAAGTTCCGTATTTTGATGTTGCGCAAAATACCCTATTTTTAGCTTGGAGGAGACTTTTCTACTTCCCGAGAGCAAAGGCAGTCTTCCTGATATTACTTTTGCTAGCGTCGACTTACCGTTACCGTTTGCTCCCAACAGTGCAATTTTATCATTTTCCGCTAACTGAAAATTTAATTTTTTTAAGACTACCTTATCACCATATCCTGCCACACCGTCTTCTATACTTAAAAAAGGCGACGGTAAAACGTTGACAGGCGGAAAACTAAATATGGTCGTCGGGTCGTTTTCAAGCAAGGTAACATCTTCTAATTTTTCAAGCATTTTCATACGACTTTGCGCTTGTTTTGCCTTGCTGGCTTTATAGCGAAATCTATCTACAAAGGATTGTAAATGTTTGCGTTGAGCGGCTATTTTTTCTGCTTGCTTGGACAATATATCTTGTCTTAAGGCTCGCGTGCGTGAGAAATTATCATAATTTCCCGTATATAACACAAGCTTGCCGTGATCAAAATGTATAATATGCGTGCATATATTATTTAGTATTGAGGTATCATGGCTGATGAGAAGTAAAGTGCCTTTATAATGTTCCAGATGCTTTTCTAGCCAGATAGATGCTTCCAAATCCAAGTGATTGGTCGGTTCATCGAGCAATAAAATGTCTGAGCGGCGGAACAGAGCGGCTGCTAAAGCAATGCGTCTTTGCCATCCTCCCGAAAATTCTCTTATTTCTTGTGACATTTCCGATTGCGAAAATCCCAATCCATACAAAATGCCGGCGGCACGTGCCGGTGCCGTATCTGCTTCGATTATCTTTAATTGTTCGTGAATTTGAGCCATTTCATCGGGCGATGCCGTTTCTAGTTGCAATAACAGTTCAGCCCTTTCCTTATCTTGGCTTAAAACATAATCTAATATCTTTTGCGATAAATCTTCAGGACTAAATTCCTGCTCTACAAAAACAAGCTGTTGGTGTGAAGAATAGCAGATTTCTCCGGTTTGGGTTTCTATTTCTCCTCTTATGGCGCGATATAAAGTTGTTTTGCCACAGCCATTTGCGCCTACAAGCCCTACTTTCCAGCCATCTGAAATCTGGACAGAGGCATTTTCCAGCAAAAGCCTGTCACCTTGGCGAATTGTTATATTACTGATATTTATCATTTAGCTTTATTTTGTAATTTCCCTGACCATAGCGTATCAATGCATAAGTCGGATTTTCTCTTCTGTCCAAACTTAGTGAAAAATGTTTAGAATCGGCTTGTATCTTATCGTAGAAATAAAAGCGATACCCTCCGCATATATATTTTTTTGAAGTTTTATCTTCTTCTGCCGAACAAAAAGCCGTAACCGAACCTATCAACAAGTCATAATTGCCTTTAAGCGGAACGGCCTCCATACTCAAAATATAAAAAATTACTTTTCCGTTGTGTTGACCTATCACAATATCGTGGTACGGAAATTTATAACTTCGACTAAACTTCCATAATTGTTGCGTCGGTAAATTTGACCACTCACTTCCTTGCCTATTATACGTATATCCTTGTGCATTTTGTTGCTGGCGTACATAGCCTACTAAGCTGTGATATGTATCGATTTTGTATAAAATGTCATTAAACTTGACTTGGCAATCATTTCTATTTGTACAAGATTTGTTGTTGAATATGTCCGAAAACTCCATATTCGTGTCTTGATACAATCTATTTATACGACTACTGAGATAAGTGTTGGAGATGTTATTATTCCAATCTGACATATAGGAGTCAAACTTCATATAGTTTAACTTGATGCATTTTAAGACATTGTCTATGTTGGGGCTAACGTCACAGTAAACAGGAGCCCCGTACGGACGAATCGAAACACCTAAGTATTTCTCGCTAAAGGATAAGCCAACGTAGCCTATCAATAAAATCAAAAATAAAATAACCAGCTTTTTCATCTCTTATTTCAACTGTGCTCGATAGAGTGAACGATAAATACTATCCTCTTTTGCCATAAGTTCTTCATGACTGCCCATTTCCACAATTTCACCATAGTTCACAACGACAATTTTATCGGCATTGCGTACCGTCGATAAACGGTGTGCAATAATAAATACCGTTCGGTCTGCCATTAAGTTGTCTATGGCTTGTTGAACAATTGCTTCTGACTTATTGTCCAATGCTGACGTCGCTTCGTCTAAAATTACTATCGGGGCATTTTTTAAGAAAGCGCGCGCTATTGCAATTCTTTGCTTTTGTCCGCCGGACAACAAGACCCCTCTTTCTCCGATTTCTGTATCCAGTCCTTTATCAAGAGAGGCTATAAATTCTTCCAAACAAGCTGCTTTTACGGCTTTGTTTACTTCTTCTTGGGTGGCATCTTCTTTGCCTAAGAGTATATTTTCACGAATCGTTCCCGCAAAAAGGAAGTTATCTTGGAAAACTATTGCTATTTTATCACGCAGACTGTCTAGCTGCATATCTCGAATATCTACTCCGTCAATTTCAATTTTGCCTGATTTTACATCATAAAATCTGGGCAATAAATTAACCATCGTCGTTTTACCGCCGCCGGAGTTGCCGACAAAAGCTATGGTTTGCCCAACATCTACTTTTAAATTAATGTGTTTTAAGACGGGTTTGTTGGGGACATATTCAAAACAAACATCTTTATATTCTATTGTGTTGCGTACGGCATTCAGCGGAACTGCATTTGCCTTATCATGAATTGCAGGTACGGCCTCCAAAAGCCCAAAGACCCTCTCCATGGCCATTAAGGACAGTTGAACACTGTTAAAATTGTTTCCTATACTCTTGATTGGGTTATAAAGCATTATCAAAGCGGCTATGAAGGCTACAAAATTACCCGGTGTTATTTTTTGAGTTACAATTAAATAGCTTCCCAACCAAATAATTATCGCTACACCCAGCGAAACCACAAAGTGCATTAAAGGCGACATCATTCCTGTTCTTTGAATCATCTTTATGCCTAATTTAAAAACACTGTGCAAGGTGTTGCGAAATCTGTCTAACTGATAGTTATATAAATTATATGATGTCACTATTCTATTACCGTTAAAGGTTTCATTATAGTGCGTCATAACCGCCGAGCCTGAAAATATCGTCTTATCCATTAAACTTTTTATGCGGCGGCGAACCGTTGTTAAAGGATAAAGGGCTCCGAGCAATACTATAATGGCAACGATTGCCAGCTGCCATGAGTTATATATCAGGACACCTATCAAAGATAATGATGAAAATACACGGGTCGTAAATAACTTTAAGTTGCTGAGCAGCCCTGCGCAAGCCATATCCACATCATAGTTAAATCGAAACAGGATGTCCCCCGATGTCGACTTATCAAAGAAAGATGCATCATAGTGCATTAACTTTTCAAACAACGTAATCTTCAGACTCTGTGAGATTTTTTGTCCTACCCATGTGTTTAAATATGTGGCCGTGTAATTCAGCAGGCTTTGTACACTGCTAAACAAAATGATTAATATCGGGATGTAAGATGTTGATGCCGTGTTCTTTTCCATCATAACGACATCCATATACGGTTGCAACGCGCCGGCAATAACGGCATCCATCGCACCTATGGGAATTGTTATCAATACGCCTATCAGTGCCCTAACCCAATAAGGTTTTACATAGGGCAATATTTTGCAATAATTGCTAATTGTGTAAGTCGATTTTAATTTTTTTATAACTTTATTTGTAAGTTTTTTAAACATAGTTATCCTGTTTTGTATTTTGTAGTTATGCTTAACATAGTATATTATTGTTTGTCTTGGCAAGTAGAAAACATCAGATATCAATTATTAATTGCTTTTAGAAATGAACTTTGGGCTTTATCTTCTTGTTTTTTTAAATTATAGTGCTCGCATCAAAGAAAGTAAAAACTTTGACTTTTTATGTTTCTTTGGTGAGATGTATCATTTTCACTTTAGAGGATAATAATGAAAATTCTAGTAGGTATGAGCGGCGGGGTTGATTCTTCCGTCGCAGCTCAATTGCTCAAAGAACAAGGAAACGAGGTTATCGGGGCAACAATGTCAATTTGGGACAAAAATCAACATTTTGCCAACTTAACCGGAAAAGGTTGCTTTTCGCCGCATGAAGAACAAGATGTTCAAGCTGCAAAAAAAGTATGTGAAAAATTAAATATACCCTATTATGTCGTTGATTGTACGGAACAATATAAAAAAATTGTGTTATCTAATTTTCGCTCAGAGTATTTATCGGGAAGGACGCCTAATCCTTGTGTTTTATGCAATGCAACAATCAAATTTGAGGCTCTCCCCTTAGCGGCTCGCGCTTTGGGAATTGAATTTGATAAATTTGCAACGGGACATTATGCAAAAGTTGCTTTTAATCCGCAAAACGGGCGTTATCAACTCTTCTCGGGCAAAGATACAAAAAAAGACCAAGCCTATTTTTTATATCGCTTATCTCAAGAACAATTGGCAAAAATTGTTATGCCTTTAGGCGATTTTACAAAAATCGAAATCAGAGAAAAAGCGCAAAAAGCCGGATTGGAAGTTTGCAACAAACCGGACAGTCAAGATTTTTATACCGGCGATATTAACGATATTATTCAAGCGCCACTTAAAAAGGGAAATTTCGTAAACAAAGACGGCAAAATTTTAGGCCAACACAACGGTTTTTGGAAATTTACAATCGGACAACGCAGAGGGCTCGGCATTTCTGCAGAAAAGCCTCTTTATGTTATCGATCTTATTCCTGAAAAAAATGAGGTTGTTCTTGGCTTTGATGATGAAACTTTACAAAACGGCGTTATTGCCGATGCTTTTAATTGGGTATCGGTAGAGCCGCCTCTTAGTCCATTTACTTGTCAGGCTAAAGTTCGTTCCTCTCAAAGGCCGGTTACTGTTTGCGTTACTCCTTTGAATGATAACAGTGCAAAAGTTGAATTTGATGTTGCGCAAAAGGCGCTAACCCCCGGACAGTCCGTTGTTTTATATGATGATGCGCTTGTCTTGGGCGGCGGTTTTATTCAATCCGTATTTTAGAAAAAAGCCCGCATCTTAGCGGGCTTTTTTTTCTAGACTTCCCAACTTCTGGAAAACTCTTCATCCTTAAAGAGTGATGCCAAGCCGGTTATTTGTTTGAGCCTTAAAACCTCATCGGCGGACATGCCGATGTTTTTACATATCCATGCGTCACTTTTGCCCATTTCAAGCAATTCTGCCACTATATTGCTCATTAAATCAACATTATGTGATCCTCTGGCGCGGTTATGTCTGATGGTGGAAGCCATTCTATCCCCTAGGGGTTTGTCAATTACGACGACCGGCATCAGCCCTTTTTCGCGCTCATAAATCCGTTTGCTGGTTAGCATGGTGGTATAGCGGTGAAAACCATCTACAACTATATATTGATCTTTTTCTTTATCATGGTAACAAACAATCGGTTGCGTAAAGCCATCTTCCCAAATCGAAATCTCCAAAAGTTTCATTTCGGGCGGGGCTACGCGATTGGGGTTATAGTCATTGGCTTTTATTTTTTCTACCGGTATTGCTTGAACGTTATAAACCGGACTTTTGAAATCACTCATTTGTTTTTCCTTATAAATTTCTGTATTTTTCCAACAATTCTCGTTCTCTTTCCGCTTGGCGCTTGGTTTGGGTAAAGCCCATATATTTACACAAGTGGTCATTTTTTAAGATACACACTGCCATTCGTTTCCATGAAGGTATATCTATGGTGGATTTAATGTCATCCGTATTATCCGGCGTGCCTAAAAAACGAATTTTATCACGGCTTTTGTTATAACCGCTCGGCCCGTTATGCTTTATCGGATAGTTACACTCTTCCAATTCTTTTAAGGCTGCTTCGTTTACAACTCCTCCCGTCTTCCACCAAAACTTTATGGATGTTTTGAACTTGGCTATATAGTTTTGCCGCATATTTTCAGGCAGTGTGGCCAGCAGAAATTTTACGTAAGAACGCCATGTATGACCGGGAGGAAGCGTAAATTTTCTGGCTCCAAGCGCCTTAGTATTGCCGTAAATGGCTCCGAAATTTGCGCCTTGAACTCTTCCGACTACTCTTATCCAGGTATCGGGCTCCAAAACGCGATACAAATTCAGGCTGTCTTTGGCACTTTCGTGATATGGGCTGGCAACCCTCATTTGATTGATGGACAGACCCGCTTTATAAAACAAGTCATATATGTGATTATAGTCAAAGCCAAATTTGCCGTTGGCTATCCAGACATCTTTCGTGGTCCAATCATATAACGGATAAGCGTGATATAAGTTGTCTCCCATTTTTGTGGTCCACTTGCCGTTACCTAAACTTATTTTTTTATCATTGGCGTAGGCACGGTATCGATTAAGCGACTCGTCGGCCCTGATACCCAATAAACAAACCGTTGTTCCTTTATGGGTTCTGGCATACCAATGGCTAAATTCGGCATAAAAATCTTCTTGCGGCATTTTATATTTGTAAAAATCAAAATGATGATTTTGCAAATTTATTATGTAATCTTGCTTGGGCATCGGACGAACCCAGGCGCTTTCCATATCCGGATCCCATGTATACCAATACATTTGATAATTACTTACCGCGCAACGAGAGGCCTGCGGAATACAAACCCAATAGGGTTCTATATCATGAATATTGTTTTCAAACATACGGGTTACAAAATCCGTCGTGGTTTGATATTGAGCCTCAAAATCTTGATGAAATACCCCTATTTTCTTCTCAATATTATGGCGGCGCTTATAGTCCAAAACTAAATTTAACAATAACCCGCTGTCTTTACCGCCCGAAAAAGAAACATAGATATTATCAAAATTTTCAAATATATATTGCAGGCGATTTTGCAGTGCATCATAAACGTTTATATCTAAATATTTTTTCAAAGCTTTAGAGCCTCCTCTTTACTAATCATTCGGCACACATTGGACAGAACATTCTTTTTACGTTCTAAATTATCGCTTATTAATTGCTCTAAATTGGTTTTGACCCAAAAATCATGAATATTTACGTGCCGTCCTATGCCCTTAGAATTTACACTTTCCAAACCTTCTATCTTACTCTTATAATTGAATGTCTGAGAAAAATAAATAATATTATTGCAGATTTGCATATCTAAGCCAAACTTATCCACGCCATAGGTGCAAAACATTATATCCGAATGCCTTTCAAATTCTTTTATGGCTTTCTTTTTGTTGGTTTTTCCGGTAAGTTCAACACAGTTAATATCCGTAAAGAACCGGCTTTCTTTGAAAAATGTCAGTTCATCCAAAAATTTTGTATAAACTATCGCTTTTTCGCCTTGTTCAACTATTTTCTTTACCAATTCTTGCAGTTTTTGTAATTTATTGTTGGATAAAGTATACATTCGCTGAAAATTTTGTACGACATCCATAAAGACGACTTGTTCCTTATTTTGTAAAAATTTTATCTTTTCATCACTATAGCTTTTTTCTTCCTGCGGGGTTAGGTCAAAGTAATAATCATTTTGGGTTATTTCAAGCTTTTCTCCGAAATCATAGCCCAAAACATAAGGTTTCATATATTCAAATACTTTTGCTTCGTCTTCGGGGCGAGACCACCGCCTCATTACCAAATAGTTGCTATATTTAAACGGCATAAATATATGGCCGAACTGCTTTTCGTTCATGCGTAATATTTTACTGCTCATAAATTCAATTTGCGAATATAAATCTATCAAACCTTGCGCTAACGGGATACTGCTTAATATCAAGCGATAAGCAAAGTGCGAACTTAACGAAAGCAAACGTTGCGTTCGTCCTGCCTCCGTGTTTTTTATGGTAATGCTCTCGTCTACCACGCAAAATATTTTGAAATTATGTGTCAAATTATATAGTTCCAAATATTTTTCATCCGAGGCCGAAATGCTTTCTATTGAATAAAAATAAATTCTATGGCGAAACGTACGATTGTTTTTTTTGATTTCGTTCATATACATTTTTGTCGCCAAAAATCCGGCAGGAGCTATCCAAACCACAAAATCGACATCTTTTAGCTTTGCAGCCACCAATGCAAGAGCCGTTTCGATTTTTTTATTAATTTTATTTATAAACAGAATCCCCGATTTTAGCTCAGATAGTCGTTGATGTGCCTGTTCTTTTGTTTTTTGTTCATCCATGTCCGTCTCACAATTTGCTTTTTCTTATTAAAATATAGTTCGTTTATATGCCGTTTGCACCTTGATTATAACATTTTAGAAACATTTTTATTTTTTTGGCACAAAAATTGCATATTATCCAGCAGATTAATGTAAAGTTTTTAGGGTATGGTTAATTATGAAAACACTTTCTTTTAGAAAATCAGCAATTTTGACCTTGGTTTGCTCTTGGTTTGTGTGCTTGCCTGATTGGACTTGGGCAAGTTCAAGAATCAAGGATATTGCAGATTTTGAAGGCGTGAGAGAAAACCAGTTAGTCGGTTACGGACTTGTGGTTGGTTTGAATGGTACGGGAGATAACATCAAATCCATTAACTTTGCCAAAGAAAGCTTGATAAGCATGCTTGACCAACTCGGAATTAATGCTCGCGACGGGCAGCTCAAGTCAAAAAATATTGCTGCCGTTATGGTGACCGCCAGCTTGCCGCCTTTTGCACGCCAAGGAAGCCGCATTGACGTGACGGTCAGCGCCATGGGTGATGCCAAAGATTTGCAAGGCGGAACCTTGATTGCAACTCCTTTGAGCGCTGCAAACGGTGAAATCTACGCTCTGGCTCAAGGGCAAATTGCAACCGGCAGTGTTTCGGCCAGAAGTAACGGAAATTCTATCACCAAAGGTGTTCCGACTTCAGGTAGAATTGCCAATGGTGCAATCATAGAAAATGAGGTCGATTTCTCTTTGGAAGATTTAAAAAATATTCGTATTGCTTTACGCAATCCTGATTTTACCACAGCCAGACGTGTTTCCGATGCCATTAATGCAATGCTTGGTCAACCGGCGGCAAAAGCTACCGACCCAACGACGGTTGATTTGGAAATTCCTGCCGAGTATCGCGGCAAAGTCGTCGATTTGATGACAAAAATCGAACAACTGCAAGTTCAACCTGACCAATTGGCTAAAGTCGTTATTGATGAAAGTTCAGGAATTATTGTCATCGGCAAAGATGTTAAAATCAATAAATTAGCCATTGCACAGGGCAATTTAACCATCAAAATCTCGGAAACTCCTTTAGTTTCCCAACCTTTGCCTTTTTCTGACGGTGTTACCGTTACGCAAGATTTAACCGCTATTGACGTTAACGAAAGTGTTAACAGTAAACTCAGCGTGTTGGATGCAGGGGTTAATCTGCAAGAGCTCGTTGACGGACTTAATGCCTTAGGCGTTACTCCCAGAGATTTAATCAGTATTTTGCAAGCCGTGAAAGCAAGCGGTGCTTTGCAAGCAGATATTGAGGTGATGTAAAATGACTACCATGGCAGGAAATATAAACGATTTTGCCTCGCAGGGCTTGGTTTTGAATGTAAAACCAAACACCTCTTTGCTGGGTAATAAAATTTTCTCAAAAGAAGAGGCGAAAGAAACTGCTCAAGACTTTGAGGCATTCTTCATGACCAAAATGATGGAAAGCATGTTTGAAGGCATTTCAACCGATGGAATGTTTGGCGGTGGAAATGCCGAAAAAGTTTATCGCTCCTTGCTCCTTAACGAATACGGAAAAGCTATGGCAAAGACCAGTTCTATCGGCGTGTCCGATGATATTATGTCTGCAATTTTACAAATGCAGGAAGCCGCTTCTTCTCAAGCAAATGATAAAATTGAAGTAAAATTGTGAGGTGAAACATGACTGAAACGATTTCTCAAAATGATATGAAAAATAAAATTACAGACTATTTAGAGATACTGTCTCAGTTTATGTCCTTAATTAAACAGGAAAACGAGGCATTAAGAAAATATGACGTGTTTACCGTCAGTTCTTTATATCCTCAAAAGGCTAAAATTGTGGCGGCTTATAGAAATATGGTTGCTTTCTTTATTAAAAACCAAGCATTGCTTAATGCTTTGCCCGAACAGGAAAGAAACAATTTAAAGGCCGTTTCTGCGGAATTAGACACGCTGTTGCAGGAAAACAACTTATTATTAAAAACCAGAATGGAAACCAGTGAATCTGTGATTGGAACTATTGTCAATGCGGCAAAAGCAAGTACGAAAAAAAATGCTACCTCTTATGGGGCTCACGGGCAATTTTCTCCGGTTGACAATCATCACAGCTCTATGGCTATTAACAGTACATTTTAGGAGTTAAGACCATGGTTATGTTAGCAGGATTACAGACTTCTCTCAGCGGCATGAAAGCGGCTCAGAATCAGTTAAATATCGTCAGCAGCAATATTGCCAATGTCGATACGGTAGGCTATACCAGAAAAACAGCTGCTCAAAATAATGTGGTCTTGGGTGGTTCAAGCGTAGGCGTCCAACTCGGCGACATCACTCGTACCGTTAACGAAGGATTGCTCAAGAGCTATCTCTCTTCTAACAGTACAACCAATAACTATAGTGCTCAAAGCCAATATTTGGAAAAAGCCGAAACTTTACTGGGTACTCCTCAAGGAAATAACTCAATTGCCGCAAATGTCAGCGATTTGCAATCGGCAATCGAAACCTTTGCTTCCGATGTGACTTCAGCCTCGGGAAGATATACGCTTTTGACTAATGCCAGCACTTTAGCCAATCGTTTAAATTCTCTTACAACCGAAATTCAAAAATTACGTGGCGATGCTGATTTAAATGTTTCGGAATCTTGTGATAAGATTAACGACTATTTGGATAAACTTCAGGAACTTAACGACCAGATTGTTAAATATAAAGTCTTAAATTATGATGGCGTGGCTGATTTGGAAGACCAACGCGACCAAGCCCTGCGCGAGCTTAGCGGATTAATTGATATTTCTTATTTTAAGCGTGAAAACGGTGAAATCGTCATTCAAACCAACGGCGGTGTCACTTTGTTGGACAGATACCCTCACTACTTGTCACACAGTGCAGTCGCTCAAGCCAGCCCAACCAGCTCTTATGCCGGCGGCGGAATTAACGGAATTATGGTCGATGGGGAAGATATTACCAATTCAATTAATGACGGCGAACTCAAAGGTTTAATTAATATTCGAGATAATCTATTACCTTCGCTGCAATCACAACTCAATGAATTGGCAGGTGTTTTGAAAGACAATGTCAATCAGATGCATAACCGTGGTACCGCTTATCCAAATGCTCCGTCGGAACTGACGGGTACAAGGACCTTTATTGATCCTGATAACCAAAATATTCAGATTTCTAACGGTGATGTACATTTTACGATTTTTGATGCCGACGGTAAACAAGTTGCAACAACAACTTTGCTCGGCGGCTTAGGCTTTCCTGATGCCGGAGGCAGCGTGTCAGATATGGTCGGTTTGCTCAACGACTGGTTGACTGCTGCAGACGGCGCTAACCTGCCCCAAGCTTATGCGCAAATTAATGATGACGGAAAACTTGTCATTAACACGGGAGACAGCAATTACTCCTTTGCCGTACAAGATTTGGCCTCATCAACTCCGGGAAGTGAACAACAAGATGTAACTATTCAATATGATGTTAACGGTGATAATATTGCTGACCGCACGATGCAAGGATTTTCTTACTTCTTCGGCCTTAATGATTTTTTCACCAGCACGATGAATGAACATGTCTATGATTCAAATGTTTTGGGTTTGACTGCAAATCTTGGTGTAACAAGTCCCATCACTCTCAATTTTGCAACGGGGAATAACACTAATCTCGGATCCATAACTATTTCCTCCAGTGATAACTTACAAACAATTGTTAATAAAATTAATTCAGATACCAATTTGAATGGGCAAATTAAAGCTTCGCTTATTCCAAACGGAAACGGTTATGTCTTGCAAATTAATAATACTTCGGGTGAACAGTTGGAAATCAGTGAACAAGCCGTTAATGGAAAAACATCCGGTTTCTTGAGCAGAATCGGAATGCATCCTTCAAATGCTGATGCGGCAGGCTCGATTGCCGTTCGTGAAGATTTGATGGAGAATCCGGCTGCTATTGCTGCAGGCTCACCAGAATTCAATACTAATTCCGGTGAATTTCAGCTTAATCCGGCCGCTAACAATATTGCTAATGATATGGCTTCGGTGTTCAGCGAATCTTTAACCTTTGCTCAAGCCGGAAATATTGCCAAGACCAGCACGACTATTGCAAACTATGCTTCAACTTTTGTCGGCTCCGTGGCTACGGAAACCAGCAGTGCTCAATCAAATTTGAGCTATCAACAAGAATTAACCGATTCAATTTCAATGAAAGAGGCTACCATAAGCGGCGTCGATCAAGACCAAGAATTGGCTCAGTTGATTATCTTTCAGCAGAGCTATGCCGCTTGCGCACAAACCTTTACCGCGTCTAAAGAAATGTTAGACATCTTACTCGGTATGCTTTAATCGGGAGGACTGAACTATGAGAGTACCTACTTATGCAACTTATATGAATATGACCAATGATACAATTGCCAATAAAAAGTTGGTCGATCTTTATAGCTATCAATCTATTACCGGATTAAAAGCACAAACCTATTCCGGATATGGAATGAGTGCTTCCACAATCGTGTCTTTGGAAGCGACACTCGGCGTTACCAATAATTTTATGGAAAATAATAAAATTACGGAAGTCGAAATAAAAACCATGAATACTTCCATGGAATCCATTCAAGATGCAATCAATGACTTCAAAAGCGCTTTAACCAGCTTTAGCGGCTTGGTCACAGGAAGTACATCAACCACCACGACGGATGAAACCGGCGGCAAAATTACCTTTACAAGTAATGACCCGGCTGATTATTTGGGAAAGACAATTGTTGTTGATGGCGTGACCTATACTTTTGCTAATGATGCTACCGGCAATAATATTGACATAAACGGAGCTACATCTGCACAAGATGTTATGGATGCTTTGGAAAATAAGCTTCCGGCTAATGCTGATTTTAACTTTAACGGCACAACCTTTACCTATCCTTTGGGAACGGTTGCAAATAATTCAACCATTATCTCGGCTAACGGTGTGACTACCGGTGAACCGGTAACATCAACTTCAGGCGGAAAAAATCTCACACCGGACTACACGGGTGGTGAAATTACCTTCACTAATAATACCGTAGCTGATTACATGGGAACAACTATTACTGTTAACGGTATTCAATATACTTTTGCCGATAATTCCAACGGTAATAATATTGATATTAGCGGGGCAGCCGATGCCGAAGGCGTTATGGCTGCACTGCAGGCAAAACTTCCGGCTAATCCCGATTTTTCATTTAACGGAGCGACTTTTAGTTTTCCAAGCTATACCATTAACGGGTCGTCAAGCGTCTTAAATGTAAGCGGTGTGGAAACAGGTGAGCCTTACACCATGTCGGCCGACCAATATCGTGAAATGCAACAGCTGCAACAACAAGCTTTCACGACCTTGAAGATGTTGGTAGACAGCTTAAATACTTTTGCTAACGGAAAATATTTGTTTGGCGGCGGTGTGTCAAGTCAGCCTCCGGTTAGCATTCCTTTTACTTCTTTGGATGCTTTCCAAGCTTATTATGACGGGATTAATATTCAGTATCCCTCTAATTCGAGTGCCGACTTGTCTGATTTTTCGGTTAATGCCGATGATACCGGAGCAATCACCTTACAGCTCAACGGTGATAACACCAACCAAGGCACCATTACCGCCGCTAATGCCGGAGGATTCTTAAAACCTGTCTTAACGGCTAATGACAAAACGACCGGAACACTCACCTTTAACAGCGATAAAAATACGCTGAATTCTACGCAATACGGTGCATTTGATACTTTGAGCGCCGGTGACACAATCGTTTTGGGCGGAGATGCCGCAGGTAATAATGCCAAGGCTTATATTATTAAATCGGTTTCGGCTGACGGTAAAACAATTACCTTTGACGAATCGACTCCGATTGCCGAAGATGCCGTGATTAACCCAACCAACAATTTGACCATGAGCAAATCTTTTCCGGTTGGCTCCGTCATTAATATGGAAGGATTTAACAATAACAACATTGCCAGTCAGGTTCAAGTTACCGGAATTAGCGATGACGGTACTCAGCTCTATGTTACGGTTGATCCGTCACGTTTTCCGACTACAACCATTCCGGCATCAAGTTCTTGGAGTATGAGCAACGAATCTTACTATCAAGGCGGTAACTTAGATTCTGAAAAACGTATCTCTGAAAATCAAACTTTGAATTTTGATATTAATGCAGGTGACCCCGCCTTTGAAAAACTCTTCCGCGCGTTGGGTACAATCGCACAAGGCAACTTGGTTGACACCCGCAATCCCGCCGATGAATTTGTGGGAACAATTGATTCTCAAAATCCGCTCGACCGTGTTAACGAAGCACTCGATTTAATCAGTGAGGCCTTGTTTAATGCCGGAGAAAATGCAACAACTCCTAATGCTGATATATACTCAATCTCGGCAAAAATTAATGCAAACTATGTAGTGTTAAATCAAACAATTGAAAATCAGACCAATTTGGCGGCTAATATGGAAAACAACATCAGCTCACTCAAAGATGTTGATAAGACTGAGGCGGCTACTAAATTGTTATTAGCCTCGCAAAATTTGGAGGCATCTTACGCCGTACTGCAACAAGCCATGAGCTTGAGTTTGCTAAACTATATGAATTAAATCAATACAAATACGTAAAAAAATGCCGGAGAAAATCTCCGGTATTTTTTTATCTTGCTTTGTGGATAGCTTTGATATTGCGTATGTAGGCAATATCTCCCTCCAAATTTTCAAGCGAGACCGGAAGCTTGCGCCGCCAATTCGGATGTTTATCAATATCCGTTCCGGGCAGATTTTGCATCTTTTCAACGTGCAATATATCTTCCAACTGGGCTAAAAATACTTTAGAATTGGTACGTGATGCAAAAGTATGGACTGCTTCCTCTATCCCTTCAGGATAAGACTCACCATAGAGGTAATCGGCTTTACGCAAATTGTCTTCAGGCCAACAGCCGTTAATATCCAATGCATGCAATAACTTCCATCTATCCTGCTCTCGTTTGTGGTAAGCATTATTTTTTTCATCTTCGGTCATCATTTGCAGATTATGCATTAAGGCTATATCATAGCCAAACCACCACATTCTGAGTGGAGCCATATCATGCGTGCCGACCGACATAAAGGCTTTGCTCGGATATTCCCACGGGGCATTAAAATCGCCCCAGCCGGCATCTTTTCTTTCGGCCCACAAAACACTCAAAGAATAGATGTTTTTGGCTTCTAATTGCTCAATAAATCCATCTGGAACGTTGCCGATACTTTCGCCTACAATTTGGCATTTGTTCCGCCAACTTTCCAGTGCTACAATGTTAAGCATATCTTTGAGGTTATACATAATATAAGTTCCGGGTTCATCACTTTTATCCGGACTGACATATAGCCTCATTAAGCCCATTACATGGTCTATGCGCAAAGCTCCCGCTCCTTGCATATTAGCCCGCAAAATTTTGATGAAAGGCTCATAGCAACGCTCTTTTAAGACATATGGATTAAACGCACCCAAGCCCCATTTTTGTCCGGCCGGGAAAAATGCATCCGGCGGAGCTCCCGCTCCTAAATCTTTCAGAAACAAATCATGATCAGACCAAAGTTCGGCACTGTCTTTGCCAACGCCGACTGCCAAATCGCGATACAGTCCTATTTTGAGGCCGCATTCTTTCACCTTGTCTTCCACTTGCTTAAACTGGCGAAAAGCTTCAAACTGTAAAAATTTAAAAAAGCGAATTTTATCGGCATATTCTTGAGCAAATTTTCTTACCGCGGCCGAATTTGGATTTTGAAACTCATCTTCCCAACTTCTCCAACCGCCAAAACGGTATGTGCTCTTTATATCATACAAAGTTTGAAAAAGCGCCAAACGATGTAAACTCTCGCCGTAGGTTTCGACAAAGTCGTGAAATTCTCTTTGTCGGGGTGTGGTTAAATCGGCCATAAAACGACCGTATAGTTTTTCAAGCACGGCAATTTTCAGCGGATACACTTCTTCGTATTTTATTAATTCACTGGCACGAACTTCCTCTAATTTATCCTTTATTTCTTCTTTATCTTCAGGCTTAAATTCAGGCACGGCCTCAATATCAATATATATCGGGTTCAAAAACAGGCGACTGATTGAACTATATGGGCTGGCATTTTCAGGAAATGTATGCACCAAGACATTGAGCGGATTCAGCCCGATGACTTGCGCCCCGCAACGTGAACAAATTTCTATAAAACGTTGCAAATCGCTGAAATCACCGACGCCCCAGTTATGTTCACTTTTCAGTGAATATAACTGAATAGCATAGCCCCATGTTTTGCCTTCTTTCAGAATATCATTTTCATAGCACTCTTTAGGTGCTACTGCCAAAGTTGCGGTATAATTTTTATCACCGACGGTAAAGGTTATCTTGTAATAGCCTATCGGTAGCTCACTGGTAATTGTCAGCAACATTTTGACATAAATTGTTTTCCCGATGGTGTAGGTTTCACCGGTAGGATGTATTTCAAACGTAACGGCAGAACTTATGCCCGTATCTTTATTTTCGGCTTGGAGCGCAAAGTAACTTTGCTCTTGGTCTTTGGCTATTACAGCATCTATATGGATATTTCCTTGTTCTACAACATAAATATTTTCCAACGTTGTTTGCCAACGTCTTTTATCAAAATCGGCCAGAGATTTTTTTATCTCACCTAAATTTCCGGCTTTATAGCCCAATTTATCGGCTATAAATCTTACCGTGGAATCAGGAATTTCATATTCTTGTCTGACTAAGCCGGCATCGGTAAAAGTTGTCGCTATACCGAGTTTATCTGCTAATTGTTTTAAATTTTCTTCCATGTCCGGCTCCTTTTATTTTTTGATTTCAAAAACCAATACACTCCAGCTCGGAACTTGTATTATTTGTTCTGCTCCCAACTTTTGAGACACATCAAATTTAGCAGAACTATCTAACAATAACGTCCATTTATAGCGTGTATCAATTGCTGGCAATTTCCAATTTTGAGCACTGTAATTGGCATTGAGTATAACCATAACAAAACGGCTTCCCGTATATACACAGTAAGATATTGATTTGCGGTTGACATCATGCCAATTGTCCGTTGTAAACTCTTTTCCCTGCTCGTTATACCAGGTTAAATCTTTATAGCCTTTGTTGACGATTTTTCCTTCAAAAAAATGACGGCGGTTAAATATTTTTAATTTTTTGCGCAATGTAATAACGCGGCGAACATATTTAACCAAATCTTTATTTTCTTTACTGATTGCATCCCAAGCTATCCACGTTAAAACATTATCCTGACAATAGGGATTATTGTTGCCGAACTGTGTATGCGCAAATTCATCACCGGCCAACATCATCGGCGTGCCGAAAGACATTAACAAAGTTGTTATCATGGCTTTAAGACGCTGCAAGCGATTTTCTTTAATCGTTTGATTGGTTGTTTCACCTTCGGCTCCCGAATTCCAACTCCAGTTGCTGTCCGTTCCGTCGCGGTTATTTTCGCCGTTACTCATATTGTGTTTGACATTATAGCTCACTAAGTCTTTTAAGCTAAAGCCATCATGTGCCGTCACAAAATTAATGCTGCTCCAAATGTCGCGGTTCAGATAATTAAACACATCACTGGAACCGGCCAAACGACTGGCTAAGTCCGCAATCTGATATTGATCGCCTTTCCAAAAACGACGAACGGTATCACGGTATTTATCATTCCATTGTCCCCAGCCCGGAGGAAAAGCACCTACCTGATAGCCGCCATAGCCAATGTCCCATGGTTCGGCTATCATTTTTACTCGGCGTGTCAACGGATCTTGTCCGGTGGCATATAAAAAGCCGCAATGCATTTTAAATTCTTGATTTTGACGACATAATGTCGGCGCCAAATCAAAACGGAAACCGTCAACATGCATTTCCTCTATCCAATAACGCAGGGAATCCATGACCAAAGACAAAACATAGCCGTTTTGCACATTAAAGGAGGCTCCGCAACCGGTGCTGTCGTAGTAATATCTTTTATTTTCCGGATTAAGTGTATAATACGAAGCATTATCAATTCCGCGGTAACAAAAAGTCGGCCCTAATTGATTGCCTTCACCTGTATGATTATAGACCACATCTAAAATGACCTCTATGCCCTTTTGGTGAAGGGATTTTACCATTCTTTTGAACTCGTCTATTTCATCTGTTGACATATATGACTGCTCAGGTGCAAAGAAGGTAAAACTCTCATAGCCCCAATAATTGTCTTTGATATAGCCTTTTTTGTGACGATTACCAAAAAATGCGTGCACGGGCAAAAATTCTACCGCCGTTACGCCTAACCATTTCAGATAGCTGGTCACGCTCTTGTCTGCAAAACCGGCAAAGGTGCCTCTTTTGTCGTCAGAAATTTGCGGGTGAAGTTTGGTGAACCCACGCAGATGTGTTTCATAGATAATGGTTTCATCCATCTTATAATGCGGGCGGATTTCATTATCATCGCCCCAATCAAAGGTGTTGCCGACGACAACCGACTTGGGAACATAAGGTGCGCTATCGAGCTCCGAAAAAGATAAATCCTTATCAGGGCTGTCTATATCATATCCAAATATGGCCTTATGCCAAATCAGCTTACCTACCAGTTTACGGCCATACGGATCGATTAATAATTTATTGGGATTAAACCGGTGTCCTTCCAACGGTTTATAGGGACCATAGACTCGGTATCCATAGACTTGCCCGGGGGTTAAGCCCGAAATATAAATATGCCATATGCTGTTGTCATTTTCAGTGATGGTAAAACGCCCGATTTCCTCTGCTCCGGAAGCATCGAATAAGCATAGCTCAACCTTTTCGGCATGGGCGGAAAACAATGCAAAGTTTACACCTTTTCCATCATAAGTCGCTCCGAGCGGATAGGCTGCTCCTGACTGGACTTTGTAACTTTGCATTGCTTTCTCCTTATCTGAATTAATCCCTTATCGGCTTTATCACAATCGTTGAAAGCGGCGGTAAGGTGATGGAAATATAGCGAGGTTTGTTATTGCACTCTCCTTCTTCGGAGGTGATGAAACCTTCATTTTTAACGCCGCTTCCCCAATAGTTTACATCATCAGAGTTAAAAATTTCCTGATAACGACAATTTTCATAAACTCCAATGTGATAATTATGGCGAACAACAGGCGTAAAGTTGCAAACAACTATCATATAATCAGCCGGATTTTGCGCCTTTCGCATATAAGAAATTACACTATCATCGGCATTGGAATGGTCAATCCACTCAAAACCGCGATAGTCAAAATCGACTTCATAAAATGCAGGATTTCCTTTATACATTAAATTCAAATCGCGAACACAATTTTGCATTCCTTTATACATCGGATATTGCAGTAAGTGCCAACGCAAACTCTCTTCGGAATTCCACTCCCAATCTTGCCCGAATTCGCAGCCCATAAACAGCAACTTCTTGCCGGGGTGGGTATACATAAAGCCGTAATAAGCTCTTAAGTTAGCAAATTTTTGCCACTCATCTCCCGGCATTTTATACAGCATCGAGCCTTTACCATGCACCACTTCATCATGGGATATAGGTAAAATGAAATTCTCATTAAACGCATAGAGCAGACCAAAGGTCAACATACCATGGTGGTATTTACGGTGTACAGGTTCGTGGCTAATGTACTTCAAGGTATCGTTCATCCAGCCCATGTTCCATTTATAGCCGAATCCCAAACCACCCATTGAGGTCGGGCGAGATACCATCGGCCATGCGGTTGATTCTTCTGCACAAGTGAAGGCACCTTTGCATTGTCCGTAAACCAGCTCGTTCATCTTACGCAAAAAAGCAATAGCTTCAATATTTTCATTGCCGCCATAGATGTTTGGAATCCACTCACCGCTCTTGCGTGAATAGTCCAAATAAAGCATTGAGGCAACAGCATCAACACGCAAGCCGTCGATGTGATATTCCTTTAACCAATACAAAGCACTGGCGCATAAGAAATTGCAAACTTCCGTACGACCGTAGTTATAAATTTTTGTACCCCAATCCAAGTGCTCGCCTTTGCGCGGGTCTGCGTGTTCGTATAGATGTGTTCCATCAAATTCTACCAAACCGTGACCGTCTTTCGGGAAGTGAGCCGGAACCCAGTCCATAATTACGGCAATACCTGCTTGGTGGAATTTATCTATCATATAGCGCAAGTCATCAGGCGTACCGAAACGACTGGTCGGGGAAAACATGCCGATAACCTGATAGCCCCAAGAACAATCCAACGGGTGTTCGGCAAGCGGCAAAAACTCAACATGCGTAAAGCCCATATTGACGACGTATGGCACAAGATTATCCGCCAGTTCACGATAGGTTAAAAACTCGGAACCGTTTTCACCTTTTCTTTTCCATGAACCTAAGTGAACTTCATAAATTGACATCGGCTTGTCAAAAGCATTATGCTCTTCACGATATTTCATCCAATCGGAATCATCCCAATTATAGTGATTTAAATCATAAACAACCGATGCCGTTTTCGGACGGACTTCGCTCCAAAATGCCAGCGGATCGGATTTGAGCAAAATATAATCTTCTTGGGTTTTAATTTCATATTTATAGATTTCGCCTTCATCAATCCCCGGAATAAATATATCCCATACACCGCAAGTCGGATGTTTACGCATAGCATTGACGCGACCATCCCAATTATTGAAATTTCCGACTACGGATACGCGTTTGGCATTCGGTGCCCAAACAGCAAAACTAACACCTTTGACGCCGTCCATTTCTGTAACGTGCGCCCCTAATTTTTTATACATATCGAGGTGATTACCTTCAGCCAAAAGGTAAACATCTATATCACCTAAAATAGAAGAAAAACGATAGGCATCTTCATGTTCATAAACCGTGCCGTTATCATTTTCTATGCGAAACTTATAAGGAAAATTTTCAATTGCGCCGAGATTAATTTGATAGAATCCTCTATCATCAAGTTTGGTCATTTGTCCTAAAGAGGTACCGTCTTTTTTGAGTAACTCTATTGAGCGTGTGTTTGGTTGATATGTGCGAATAAATACTTCTTTGCTGCCTTTATTTTTATGTATTCCCAATACGGCAAAAACATTGCCATGGTCTCCGTTAATAACAGCTTCCATTTCTTCTTTTGATAATAAATTTTCCATTCGGTAGCCCCCTGTTAGAACTATATTTACATAATTAGATTTTTGATAATATTCAAACTCTGTGTAAGTGTTATCTATAAATTCTTATCGCTTTAAATGCAAGTAAATATCTAACTCGTTTGATAATATTTCATTTTTCAAATAAAAAACAAACTTTTATGATTGACGTATTTTTTTTTGAATGTATATTAAATGTTGTTTACCAAACATTTAATTTATTTGGAGTTAGTTATGGTTAATAATTGTAATGAAAACGCAATCAGAGAAGCTGCTTATTTTATGTGGCAAAATGCTGGTTGCCCTTCTGGCAGAGACCAGGAATTCTGGGCTTTAGCCGTTGAACAGTTGAACAACTGCAGTTGCAAATCTTCGAGCAAAAAAACTTCTTCTTGCTCAAAGAAATCTTCTTCTGCTTCTTGCAAAACTTCAACTTCAAAAAAGACTTCTTCTAAAAAATAAGTCTTTGGGAAGTAAGCAAAAACCTCTTTGGAAACAAAGAGGTTTTTTTATTATGCTAATCATTTTTTAGGGCAGAAAAAAGATAGCCGAAAACTTCTTGTTTTCCCTCATTTCTGAGTTTACATCTTTTGATTTTTTCTATGCAAAAACAATTTGTTATCAGCAAGTTTTCTATGTATTTCTGACTGTGAAGATAACGTCCTGATGCATGCAAAAAATAGTCTTTATCATTGGCTGAATTTTCACTTACGGTAAAAATGAATCGCCCTTTTGGGGTAAGACATTTTGATACACCGGAGATTACTTTTGAAAGATCTCCGAAATAGGTAAAAACATCGGCTGAAACGACCATATCAAAATGCTGTGTTTGGTTTGCAAAAAAATGCTCAAGTTCATCACAATAGAGTTTGTGATAGAGATTTTTTTTCTTAGCTTCTTCCAACATTTTTTCTGAAATATCAACACCATATAGACCAAATATTTTGCTATATGATTTTAAGAATTCACCGCATAATCCGGTGCCGCAACCGGCATCCAAAATTTTGAATTTCGTATGCGGTTTTTGCCCTAAGATATTTTGTAAATAGTGTTTGATTTCAGTGGGAGCTTGGTAGTCTAACGCGCTTAATACCTGTTCAAAATCAGGAGCAAAAGTATCAAATATATTTTGCAAATATTCATTGTTTGCACGTGCGGGAATCTCTTTATTTAGGACTGCATTTGCCATATGTCGTACAATTTTATTTTCCGGATATTTATTCAGCCAACGGCGGGCATATTGTTTGAGAGTCTCATCTGCAGTTTCAAGTGAAGATTCATACAGCAAATATCCAAAATTTACTTGTTGCGAATCTTCTCCGTTACTTAGCTGCAGGGCTTGCCATCCTTCTTGATAGGCTTGAGACCATTGTTCCATTTTTTGATAAACCTGACTTAAATAATTATGCAACCAATAATCTTGCGAATCTAATTTTAGTGCTTCCGTAAAAGCTTGTTGTGCCGCTTGAAAATTCTCCAATTCAAATTCGGAATTTCCTAGTATGTTCCACGCCATAACCTGAGACGAATCACTTTTGATGGCCTCTTTGGCATAGCTTATGGCTTGCGCGTATTGTTTGAGGTCAAAATAGGTGTTGGCCAAGTTGACGCATACTACTGAATTTTCTTTTTTAATGTCATATGCCTGTTGATAGTAATTAAGTGCAAAATCGTAATTTTTATGAAGGTATTCTATGTTGCCTAAATTGATTAATGCCTGCGTGTTTTGAGAATCGAGTTTGAGAACCTTGTGAGCAATTTTTTCTGCTTGTTCATAGTCTTTATTTTCATACAGCGACGTTGCATAATTACTCAGGGCTAAGATATTATGCTTATCTTGTTTGCAGGCTTTTTTATACCACTGAACGGCAGAATCTTTTTGTGCTAATTTGTCATAGCAATTCCCTATCATTATCAGCGTATCTACATCGGAAGGGCTTTGCTCATTTTGGTGCAAATACTCTCTTAGTGCATTCTGATATTCGCCCGCGTCGTATAAACGTCGTGCCTCGGTTGTAAAATTTGACACTGTTTTTCATTTCCTTTTTACTTTTTTTATAAATTTATGGCATTTTTAGTAAAAAAACTATTGACGAGTTGAATTAAATATTATATTTATTCTCTCGTCGCCGGGGATGTGGCGGAATGGTAGACGCGGCGGACTCAAAATCCGTTGATAGCAATATCTTAAGAGTTCAAGTCTCTTCATCCCTACCAATTAAAAAGCCTTGCAATTTGCAAGGCTTTTTCTTTTGCTTTAAGGTTCTGACATCACTTGTTTTAATAAATTTAAAACCGCTGCGATTTTAGGATAATTTATGATTTTAGGATGAGACAGTAAATGGATGGTGTAATGAAAATTAATCCCTGCCTCCGGCAAATATTGCCCAACATTAATTAAATTTTCATGTTTGAGATGCAGCGGCAATATCCCTATTCCGCCCCCTGCTGCAATCATGTTATTTACCATATATACCGAATTGGCCGCATAGCTGATATGACGTAATAATTTACGAAATTCTTTCCAACCTTGAATTTGCCGGATGTAATTCGGATTATCACAAAAATGATGTTCGTTCACCAACTCTTGCAAAGTATTGGGAAAACCAAATTTATCAATGTAGCTTTTTGAGGCAAACAAACCACAAGGTAAAACTGATGAATGAACAAGACTCATGATATTTGATGAAGGAATCGTGTAACTCAACAGAATATCTATCGTATGCAAATTTATCTGATTGACATTGTCACAACATGAAGATGCTATTTGTAAATCAGGGTAATCCATAATAAAATCTATAATTTTATTATTAAACAAAGTTTGCGAAACGCCTTCTTCAACTCCGATTTTAACTTGTCCGCCTACCATATTCGTCGATAAGGCGATTTCATCAAGTTGATGCAAAATATCGTTTAGTTCCTCGGCTAAAACCAGTAATTCTTGTCCTTGCGGGCTCACAATACTGCCATGTCCGCCATTGGAAAATATTTTTAGCCCTAAATCTCGTTCCAACTCAGAAATATATTTGTTAAGCGTGTCTATAGAGGTTGACAGGCTCTCTGATGCTTTGCGTTTGCTTTTATTTTGAATAACGGAAAGCAGATATAACAGGCCTGAGATTTTATTGATGTCTTTCTTGCTTAGCATAATCCTCCTCTCTTTCCGCGTTATTTATCTATCAATATTATATATAACACTTTTTAGTTGAAATATCGTTAATAAAAAAATCCCGATTTTTATCGGGATTTTTTTAACTTTTAGGCTGCCTGCCCAAGCAATCTTTTGAGGGCTTTTTCTCGTCCAATTAAGGGCAACAGAATCTTTAGTTCCGGTCCATTGTCTTGCGCAGTTAAAGCCTTGCGTAAGGGGTGGAAAAGTGCTTTCCCGCTTTTGCCTGACTTGGACTTAACTTCCTCTACCCATTGGTTCCAGGTTTCGGAATTCCACGGCTCAGGCGGCAACAAATCAGCAGCCATAGAGGTAAGGTCTTTATCCTCAATTACCGGCGTTACAACCTTGTGACAAATCGAATCCCACAAGTTGACATCGGAGACGATTGACAAATTCGGGCGAACAGCATCCCAGAAAGTTTCGTCGCCTTCAATGCGATTTTTTACTTGATTATAGCTCAGGCCATGAACCAATTTGGTATTGAGGTGTTTGAGTTCTTCCTCATCAAACTTAGGCTGAGCACGACCGATTTTGCCAAAGTCCAAAGTATCTGCCAAAGACTGCAAATCATAGTACGGTTCAATGGCTTCTGAGGTTCCCAACTTAGCCAAGAAAGAGCAAATTGACATTGCTTCAATTCCTTCGGCGCGGAGTTCACTCACACCCATACTACCCAGACGTTTGGAGAGTTTGCCCTCCTTACCGGTCAGCAACGGCAAGTGCGCAAAAGTCGGAACTGTTCCGCCCAAGGCTTCAAACATTTGAACTTGTGATGCCGTGTTGGTAACGTGGTCTTCCCCACGAACAATGTGGGTAATGCCAAAATCAAAGTCATCAATAACTGAGGGCAAGTGATACAAGAAACTTCCATCCTCACGAATGATAATCGGGTCGCTTAATTTTTCGGCTTCGTATTTGACTTCGCCTCTGACCATATCATTCCACTTAATTTCTCCGGGGAGAAGTTTGAAACGATAGTGCGGACGACGTCCCTCGGCCTCAAAACGCGCAATATCTTCTTGCGTATAGCTCAATGCCTGACGGTCATAAATCGGCGGAAGTCCTTTGGACAGCGCACGTTTGCGTTTGAACTCGAGTTCTTCGGGAGTTTCATAACAAGCATAAATTCGTCCTTCGGCTTTGAGTTTTTGCGTGACTTCATTATAACGATCAAAACGGGCCGATTGTCTGGCTTCTTCCGTCCAGGTTAAACCTAACCAGGTGAGGTTATCACGAATGACGTCTTCATATTCTTTTTTCGAACGGACTTTATCCGTATCATCAATACGGAGCATAAACTTGCCGCCGAGCTTTTTAGCCCAGAGCCAGTTAAACAATGCCGTACGGGTGTTGCCGATGTGCATAAAGCCGGTCGGCGACGGTGCGAATCTTACTTTGATGTTACTCATTACCTTTATCCATAAATTATCAAAAAATTAAGTGGATAATAAACACTTCCTTTTTGAAATTCAAGCACAAACTACAGATTGGGCTTGTTTTATTCCTAATCTAACAGATTTAGCATTTCATCTATCAGATTTTGGGTACCGCGCCTTATATCTTTAATGGATTTTGCCAACATATATGCCGGTGTGGTCACAACGCGGTTTTCCTCATCAACACAGACATCTAACGTGCCTTTAGGCTCAAAGACGGCGCCCATTTTAGCAATGCCGTCTCCTACGCCTTTGTCCGTTCCGATGGTGACTTTGACTTGGTGTTTGGCCAAAGCCTTGGCAATCACCACCGGTGCAATGCACATTGCGCCGATTACCAGGTGATTGTCATAAGCATCATGGATGGCTTTTTCCACCTCTTTATTGAGTTCGCAATCCGAGCCTTTGATGGCAAAGTTGCTCCAATTCATTGCGGCTCCGAATCCGCCGGGAAAAACAATGGCATCATAGTCTTTGGCATTAAACTCTTTTAGGTTTTTGATGTTGCCTCTGGCAATACGGGCAGATTCTGCCAAAACATTGCGATTGTCATCGTCGCCGGCAATGGCCGTGGCCTGACCGGTATAGTGGTCGATGGTTTTGGCTTGCCAGGTATCGGGGGCAAAGCACTGATAATCGCAACCGGCTTCATCTATGGCTAACATGGTCATGGTGGCTTCATGGATTTCTGAGCCGTCAAAGACTCCGCATCCTGACAAAACTATTGCAAATTTAGGATTTGTATCGTTCATTTCTTTCTCCAAAGTTTATTTTTATTGTAATAATATATAATAGTTTGTATAAATAACAATCAAATATTAATTTCAGGACAAATATTCATGATTTCAGAAATTTCTACTTTGCCAAACGGCATCCGCGTTATTACCTCCTCCAGACCCGAAATCGAATCTGTTTCTTTGGGAATTTGGGTCAACACCGGTGCGGCTTATGAAAAACCACAACTCAACGGTATTTCTCACTTTTTGGAGCATATGGTTTTTAAGGGAACAAAAACCCGTAATGCGTTTGAAATTTCTGACCAATTTGAAGATGTCGGCGGTCAATCAAATGCCTATACCGCACGCGAGTTTACGGCTTTTTATGCCAAAATGCTCAAAGCCGATACCGAACTGGCCATTGATATTTTAGCAGACCTTGTCACTAACCCGACTTTTCCGATTGAAGAATTGGTAAAGGAAAGAGAAGTCGTGGTGCAAGAAATTAAGCAAGGGATTGATACGCCTGATGACATTATTTTTGATTTTGTTCAAGAAAAAGCTTTTCCGAATCAGGCCTTGGGTCGCACAATTTTAGGACCGGCCGAAAAAGTTCGCTCTTTCGGACAAGAAGAATTACAGGGTTATTTGAAATCAAATTATTCCGGCGAAAATATGGTGGTTTGTGCGGTAGGTAACATTGAACACAAACAATTTGTGGAGATGGTTAAATCAAGACTGGGAGGTTTTCAGGCAAAAGCGCATTTTGACAAAGACGCTCAAAGCTATCACGGCGGATTTATGAGCGAAAAACGCGATATTGAACAAGCACATGTTGTTCTGGCTTTCAATGGGGTCAAATATGAGTGCGATACTTATTATCCTTGCCAAATTTTTTCTACCATTTTCGGCGGAGGGATGTCTTCTCGCTTGTTCCGCGAAATAAGAGAAAAGAGAGGCTTGGTTTATAGTGTTTATAGTTTCAGCAACTCGCATACTCAATCGGGATTATTCGGAATTTATGCCGGAACTACCAACAAAGAACTGCAAGAACTCATGCCGGTTATCGGTACCGAAATTAAAAAGATATGCAATGATTTGGTCAGCCCGCAAGAACTTTCACGCGCCAAATCTCAACTCAAAGCCAGTATGCTTATGGCCTTAGAAAGCTCTTCTACAACGGCCGAAATTTTAGCTCGTCAGATGCTGCTCTATAACCGCATTATTCCGATTGAAGAAATGGTGGAGAGAATCGAAAAAGTTACCTTGCAAGACGTACAAGATATGGCGCAACAAATTTTTGCCTCTCGCCCAACTTATTGTCTGGTCGGCGATATTAATAATCATCCTGATTACGAAAAAATCCAACATATGATTAAAGGATAAAACATGGAAATTTATTTAGCCGAACCCAGAGGATTTTGTGCCGGTGTGAGACGGGCGATTGCCATTGTGGAAAACGCTCTTGCTCAACACGGGGCGCCGATTTATGTCAGACACGAGATTGTACATAACAAACACGTCCTTGAAAATTTACGGCAAAAAGGCGTGGTATTTATTGAAGATATTAGAGACGCCGACCCAAAACGTCCGCTTATTTTTTCGGCTCACGGCGTTAGTCAGAAAGTTAAAGACAAAGCTCAAGCTTTGGGGCTGTTTACCATAGATGCCACCTGCCCTTTGGTGGAAAAAGTGCATCGTCAGGTTAAGCAATTTTTTGAACAAAATTTTGAAATTATTGTTATTGGCAAAAAAGAACATCCCGAAATTATAGGCACCGTCGGACAAGTCGGAGAAAACGCCAAACTGCACGTTATTTATTCCTTGGATGAAGCGAAAAGTCTTGAAATTGAAGATACCGAGCATGTTGGCTTTGTGACGCAAACGACGCTTTCAACCGATGATACATTTGAGATTATTCATTGTCTGAAAGAGAGATTTCCAAAAATACTAGGTTTACCAAAGGCTGATATTTGTTATGCAACAACTAACCGTCAAACAGCAATTAAAGAACTGGCAAAGCATACGCAAAATATCATTATTTTGGGTTCTAAAAACTCATCAAACTCCAGACATTTGCAAGAAACAGCTTTGAAAGCCGGAGCGCAAAACGCTTGGCTGGTTGATGATTATTCGGAGTTGGATTGGAAGTGCATTGACACACTTGCTTCGCTTGGAATTAGTGCCGGAGCATCGGCTCCCGAATATTTAGTCGAAGATTTGCTTAAAGAATTAGAAAAACGTTATCACAATATTAACAAAAATTATGTTACTGTGGTGAAAGAAAATATTAATTTCAAACTTTAATTTGTGACGATAAGGAGTTTATTTATGTCTCGCGCCGAAGATATTTTTCAAAAGCTGATTTATTTCGGCGAAGATGCCATTGATGAATATATCCAAAATATGCAAACCGAAGAGTTGTTCTTGGACTTTAAGCAAGCTATATCAGTGGGAAAAAACGGAACAACGCTCCATAAAGACGATCGCAAAAATTTGGCAAAGTGTATTTCCGGCTTCGGAAACTCCGAAGGCGGTGTGATTATTTGGGGCGTGGAGTGCTCCAGAGATATGGATATTGGCGATGTGGCCAAAGCAAAAGTTAAGGTGCAGAACGTACATCGGTTTTTGAGCTGGCTGGAAAATGCCATTTCCGGCTGCACAATTCCCAGTCATAACAAAGTGCGCAATCATATTATCAGTGTGGATGCTAACGGTAATGGGTTTATTGCAACTTATATCCCAAAATGCGAAATTGCCCCTTTAATGTCTACAGTGGGCAATAACTTTTATATTCGTTCAGGCTCAAATAATGTGCCGGCACCTTATTCGGTTATTGCAGGAATGTTTGGAAGACGTCCTCAGCCAAATATTGAACTCTTAATTCGCGATAAAAGATTAGAAGTTTTAGATAATGTGGATGAGGATGTTCTCTATCCTCAAAGTGTTGATAATCCACCGGAAAAATATGTGAAAATCAGCTTTACCATTCGCGGACAAAATGACAGCAACGTGATTGCAAGAGAATTATATCTCTCTTGCGCGGCAACTGAAGTTGGCGGTGAATATAATAAGGTTCGTTTTTTGAACTATAATCAGATGGATTCAATTCAAGGAATAGAAGGTCAGCTTAATATCATCACTCGTCCCGAGCTGCGTTTGCCACCGCGGGGAATTATTCGCTTTACCAATGTAGATATTATCCTCTCTCCTTATATTGATGAAGATTTTCTTTTTGACGGTGTTATCGGTGCTGACCATGCTGCCCCTAAAAATTTTAGGCTCTATATTCCCAAAAACAGGCTGCGCTCCTTTGTGGCCAAAGCACTCAAAGAAGATGAAGAAGATACGAATCTGTTGGCGCATGAGTTTTTCAGAGAATTTATGATTGGGGAAGAATAACCATGGCACGAGTAGAAATTTTTACCGACGGGGCCTGTTCGGGCAACCCCGGACCCGGTGGTTGGGGTGTGATTTTGCGCTGCAAAGATGTTGAAAAAGAACTCAGCGGCGGGGATGCGCAAACGACCAATAATCGGATGGAACTCACTGCCGTGATTGAAGCTCTCAAAGCGCTTAAAACGCAATGTGTCATCACTCTTTATACCGACAGCAAATATGTGATGGACGGGGTGAATAAATGGCTCCCAAACTGGAAACAAAATAACTGGAAAACCGCAAACAAAAAATCAGCCGTAAAAAACATTGAACTCTGGCAAGAGCTGGATAAATTAGTTTCTCAACATGAGATTATTTGGGTTTGGGTAAAAGGACATGCCGGTCATCCCGAAAACGAAAGAGTTGACAAACTCGCCCGTGACGAATCTTTAAAATTCAGACAATCAGACAGCTAATTATTCGGCGACATTACGCAAAATGTCGCTAAATTCTCGTTCGGTCATTATCTCGGGTAAAACCATTCCTTCCGGAATATTGGGACTGAATATAATTGAAAAAGGAATACCGACCCGCCCGAATCTTTCCATAAATTGCAATATTTCCGTGCTATAATTCGTCCAGTCGACATTTATAACCTTGATGTTGTATTGATTTATCAATTTTTTGACCGAGATATTTCCAAATACCAGATAGTCATTATAGGTACAGGTCAAACACCAACTGGCTCCGACATTGACCAAAACTATTCTTCCTTGTTTTACGGCTGCGGCTATTTCCGATAAATTTAATTGTTTGGTCGTGGTTTGCGCTGTTTCTTGCCGCGAGGCGGTAAAACTTGATTTTATATCCCATGAAGCGCCGATAAACAACAAAACCGATACAAACCAAAAGGCATAACGCACCATTCTTTGCGCACTCTTTTTGATGTCTTCTTGTGTGTCTTGTGTTTCTATATCATTAATCGTGTGTTGGCGCAACCATATGAGACCAAAGAATAGGCTTAAGTATATGACAACTCTGAAAACTGTCCAGGCATCAGTCTGCGACCATAAAATGCTCAACAACCAAATTATGGTTAGGATAAGCAAAAAGTTCATCCAATGTTCGAGCTTTTCCATCCATGGTCCCGGTTTGGGAACAAATACGGAAATATCAGGCATAAAAATAAATAACAAATACGGTAAAGATATTCCTATTGCCACAGCCGATAGAACCGCAAATATATCTACCGGACTGCCGGCAAGAGCAAAGCCTATCGTTGTGCCTAAATACGGTGCCGTACAAGGTGTTGCCATCAAGACAACCAAAAATCCCGTAAAAATATGGCGCAGGGCTGACTTATCTCCCAGTCTTTGTGAAAAGGTCAGCAGTTTGCTCGATATATTGATTGAATAGAGACCTTTTATTTGGGCAATAAACAGCGTGATGATAAACAAAATAAACATTATAAACAACGGATTTTGGAATTGCATTCCCCAACCTACGGCATAGCCCAAGGATTTAATGATTGAAAGCAGTAACGCTAACATTAAAAATGTTAAATAGATGCCAACGACCGTTAAGGCAAAACTTCTTTTGAGCGTTTTGGCGTTTTGGGCGCCAAACTCCGTTACCGATAAAAGCTTAAGCGACAAAACCGGAAAAACACATGGCATAAAGTTTAGGATAAATCCGCCCAGCATTGCCATAAACAAAATACCTAAAGTTAATCTTTCACTCATAAAGTCAAAAATTGATGCTGCTGATACCTCTACCCTCGTGCGTAGTGCGTTATATGCATCTTTGGTTAAGATAACTTCTATTTCTCTGTCGGCAAGATTGGTATTGTCTCCAGAAACATCAAAAAGAGCCGTCATTTTATCGCCATCTACGGCTATACGCGGACGCGAAAAAATAGTCTGAGCTCCGGCATTGACAAAGATGTCAGGTTTTCCGATTATGCCGGAATTTAGTATACTCAGCCTTAAAGTTTTGTTTTCTGCATCATAAATAGCTTTGGTAATTTCGACGTCATCCAATGAGGTAGACGGCAAATAATTAAAGTTTTGTGTTATATAATTACTGACACTGGAGCTAAAACCAATTCCTGCTTCTAAATCGAGCTGCGGAGTGAGGCTTACTTGGCGACAAGGCGCTTGTTTTGAGCAAACTGAAAAATCTATTTTAGCATTCAGTTTTACGGGCTGTTTCGGGTCGGTTATCGTTACGACAAAGGGAATAGCTAAATTATCTTGATAGACAATTTGGTCCTTGCCTTCATAAATATCCGATCTCATCGGAATCGGCATATAAATATCACTGTTGCTCAGATTTTGTGATACGCTGAAGTCAATTTTCGGTTTAGCGGCATATTTATTGTTAAATGCGGGAATCACATAACCTTCGGGAATTTTTACCCTTAATATGCCTCGCATTTGTTCTTGGTTGTTGGTCGCTGTTTTTTCAGATAAAAGCGTAGCTTTCAATTCTTTATTGTGTTCACCTACCGCCCAGCGGCCTATTCCTTTATTGCCGATTATCGGATAATCATAAACCAGACCGTAAAAAGGTAATTTTTTCCAGTTTAATTTGGATAGCACCATACTCAATTGCTCAAAGCCATCAGGATTTTCTTTTTGGACTTGCTCTTGGCGCTTTCGTTCATATCTGGCTTTGTAAGCCTCATAATCCCTCCTATCGGGTCCGTAAGACAAAACTTTCTTTATATCCGTAATTACTAATGCTTTATCTGCTCCTACATCGACATACGGTTCGGGCGTATAAATATCATAATCCTCTTCAGCTACAACCAGAGGCGGTGCTTCCGGCGTCAGTAATTTGCTTTTTACTTTTTCATAAATTCCTTTGGCATAGCGGTATATTTTTACACCGTCTCGGATTAATTCTTCTCTATCATAGACCTCTTGATTACTTAAATACGGAAAAAACTCTCTGACATCTTCCGATAAATCTCCGTTAATAAAGTCGCCGGGATAGTTCTTTTCAAAGTAACGGCCAACTTCCAATATGGTTCCGACTTGATCCGATAAGGTTATTTTTTGTTCATCTTCTTCTCCGGGAGCCAAATCAAGCACAACATTGTTGGGCAAAACTTCAGGTGTGTTTTTGCTAACACTCTCCTTAGCCAAAGATATTTGGCTGAGCATACTCAAAAAAACAACTATGACTAAAAATTTTTTCATTTATTTTAAATTTTCCTCAAATTGTATTTCTAAATTACTTTATTATGTGATAAGATACAAGTGTTGAGTAAATTAATTAGGGTATAAAATTATGACGACTTTCAGAGATAATTATTTGACAGGCAAGTGTCTGGTTGCCATGCCCAATATGCAAGATGAACGTTTTGCTAACACCTTGATTTATATTTGCTCTCATTCTAAAGATGGAGCCATGGGGTTTGTGGTAAATAAAAAAATTAAAGAATTTTCTTTTGCCGACCTTGCCAACCAACTGCCTATCAACACAGTCAGACCAATTGAACAAATTGATTTGCATCAGGGCGGCCCTTTGGAAAAAGTAAGAGGCTTTGTTTTACATTCTACGGATTATGTCAAAGAAGATACCATCGTGATTAACGATACAATGGCTATTTCGTCTTCAATTGACATTATTACAGACATTGCTTTCGGGACGGGACCAAAAGATAATTTGGTGGCTTTGGGATATGCCAGCTGGGGACCTCAGCAACTTGAAACTGAAATTATTAATAACACTTGGTTGGTGGCTAATACAACACCGGAACTGGTCTTTCGTACAAAAGATGAAGAAAAATGGCAAAAAGCAATTGATTCTTTAGGAATCGATTTAGACAGACTGTCTTATCTTTCGGGTAATGCTTAGAAGTATTTAAACAACAAAAAGAGCTTGCTTTAACATGGCAAGCCCTCTTTTTGTAGCTTAAGTTACTGCTCTTGTAATTGTTGATGCATAATTTGACACATGTCCGCAAAAGATTGCATTTCTTCTATGGCAGAATCGGGAATATGAATTCGGAATTCTTTTTCTACATCCATCACAATTTCAACGACATCTAACGAATCTAAAAACAAATCATTGCGCAGGTGTGAAGTCAGTGTGATTTCCTCTGCTTCAAAGTAATTTTTGCTGATAATGATTGATTTGATTTTTTCTATATCCTTGTCTTGTAACAAAGGAGCATCACTGGCCAGGAATAACTTATTTTCCATAATGCTTAAAAATTTAAAGTTAATAATAGTTATTATGAATTTATCAATAAAAGATTTTCTGACATTTGTCAAATTAAAAGCCTCTGAAGTGTCAGAGGCTTTTTATCTTTAGGCTACTTGTCCGTGGCAATGCTTATACTTTTTACCACTGCCGCAAGGGCAAGGATCATTGCGGGCAACTTTGCCCCAAGTGCTCGGATCTTTAGGATCTATCGCGCCCTGAGCATAGCGGAAAGGTGTTATTTTTTCCTCTTTTTCTTCTGTGGTATTAGCCGAGCCTACAAAAGTTTGCGGTTGCTCATGGACTTCCTGCATACGCGGAGCTTGCTGCCCTGCTGCCTGAAAAGCCTCGGCACTTTCTGTTTGTATGGTTGCGCGACACATTAAAAACGTTGTTTTCTCACGCAGTTGATCCAGCATATTCGAAAACAGGTTGAAGGCCTCTTTTTTGTACTCAATCAAGGGGTCTTTTTGACCATAGGCACGCAAAACAATTGTGTGACGCATCATATCCAAAGTGGCAATATGGTCTTTCCATAATTGATCCAAAACCTGCAAGAGAATATTTTTTTGCAATAAATGCATAATCTCTTCAGGAACATGCGCATTTTTAGCCTTTAATTCCGCTTCCAAAGTTTCAATTATCTTGGAGCGCATGGTTTCGGTATCCATTTCAGGCTCTTTGGCCCACTCTTCTAGCGGGAATGTAAAGCCCGTGATGCGGAACAGTTCTTGATTTAGTTCTTGGAGCGGCCATTCTGACGGCGTTAGATGCGGCGGTAAGAAAGACGTGATAACATCTGATAAATATTCTTCGCGCATATCTTGCAGAGTTTCTGAGACATCATCTGCTTCCATAAGTTCTTTTCGTTGTTCATAAATAACTTTACGTTGGTCATTCATCACGTTGTCGTATTTCAACAAATTCTTACGAATGTCAAAGTTACGCTCTTCAACCTTTTGTTGCGCTTTTTCCAAAGCTTTGCTTATCCATGGGTGAACCAAAGCCTCCCCTTCAGGCAAGCCTAAGCGTTGCAACATTACAGACATTCTATCAGAACCAAAAATGCGCATCAAATCATCTTCCAACGACAAGAAGAATTTTGATGTTCCCGGGTCTCCCTGACGTCCCGAACGACCACGCAGCTGATTATCTATACGACGGCTTTCATGGCGCTCCGTACCCAAAATATACAAACCACCGCATGCTATTACTTTTTCTTTATCTTCGGCAACTTGCTTTTTGATTTTTTCTTTTAGGGCTTCTACTTGTTCCGGCGTTTCTTCTCCGGTCAAAACCTCTTTAAGCTTCATCTCGACATTACCGCCGAGTTGAATATCCGTACCACGTCCTGCCATATTGGTTGCAATGGTAATGGCTCCGGGGACACCGGCTTGGGCGACAATCGCGGCTTCTCTCTCGTGGTGGCGCGCATTTAAGACTTCAAAGCGTACCGAACTTTGGGCTCGCAGCATTTCGGCTATTAATTCCGATTTTTCAATTGAGGTTGTACCAACCAAAATCGGTTGTCCTTTTTTGTGACATTCCAGTATCGTATCAATTATGGCTTTATATTTTTCTTTTTCGGTACGATAAATAACATCGTGTTCATCGACCCTTTGTATCGGACGGTTGGTCGGAATCTCGACGCAATTTAAGCCATAAATATCATTAAACTCGGCTTCCTCGGTCATGGCCGTACCGGTCATACCTGATAATTTCGGGTACAAACGGAAGTAATTTTGGAAAGTGATTGAGGCCAAAGTTTGATTTTCTGATTGAATTTTGACGCCTTCTTTGGCTTCAATTGCTTGATGCAACCCATCCGAATAGCGTCGTCCTTCCATCATACGTCCGGTAAATTCATCAATTATCATAACCTTGCCGTCTTTAACGATGTAGTCGACATCCTTAATATGGAGTTTATGTGCTCGCAAAGCCTGATTTACATAATGGACCAAACTTACGTTATTGATGTCGTACAATCCGCCTTCGGTTATAAGACCTACTTGTTTGAGCAAATTTTCAACATGCTCCATTCCCGCTTCCGTCAAAACTACCGTTCTCGCTTTTTCATCTTTTTCATAGTCCTCAGGCGTTAATTGCGGAATGATTTTATTGACGCTGATATATTTTTCCGAAGAATCTTCTGCGGCACCCGAAATAATTAACGGGGTTCTCGCCTCATCTATCAAAATAGAGTCAACTTCATCGACAATGGCATAGTTAAACGGACGTTGAACCATATCTTCAAGACTAAACTTCATATTATCACGCAGATAGTCAAAGCCCAACTCATTATTCGTTCCATAAATAATATCGCAATTATAGGCAGCGCGACGTTCTTCATCATTTTTTTCGTGGACAATATAATCCACGGTCAGACCTAAAAAGCGATAAACCTGCCCCATCCACTCAGCATCACGTTTGGCTAAGTAATCGTTGACGGTCACAATATGAACACCTTTGCCGGTCAAGGCATTGAGATATGCGGCCAAGGTGGCAACCAAGGTTTTACCTTCACCGGTTTTCATTTCGGCTATCATACCTTTGTGAAGAACAATACCCCCGATTAATTGGACATCATAGTGGCGTTGACCGAGTGTGCGCTTGGCAGCCTCTCTTACAACGGCAAAAGCCTCAGGCAATAAGTCATCCAATGTTTCACCTGCTTGGAGGCGTTGTTTGAATTCATCTGTCTTGGCTTTCAGCTCCGTATCGCTTAATTTAGAAATTTCGGGCTCAAGCGCATTGATTCTTTGAACTGTTTTATATTGCTTTTTTATAAAGCGGTCATTGGCACTGCCGAAGATGGCACGGGCGAGTTTACCTATCATATTATTATACCTTATGTAATTCTTAAATTCTTTCTACATTTAGTGTTTATCTCTCATAAAGTCAATAGTTTACTCTCATTCGTACCAAGTTATAAACCAGATAAAAAAATAGTTTGGATTTTTTTTGATACTTATTATATAAATGTTCACAGTTTAATGTTTTACGGAGGTAAATATTATGAAAAACAATTATTTGGCTTTAGCCGTTGTTTCTGCTTTAGCCTTCTCCTCAAATGCTTTTGCTGAAGGAAAAGACGGAATCGCCGCTGTCGTTAACGGCGAAGAAATCAGTGTTGATGAAATTAAAAAAGGTTACGAAGCTAATCCCCAGATTAAAGCTAAGGTGCCCTTTGAAGATTTCTATGCCAAAGCCTTGGATATTTATGTTAACGGTAAACTCGTTTACCAAGCCGCCGTTGCCGATAAAGTTACAGATACTCCCGAATATAAAGAGCAACTTAAAACCGCTCAAGAAGATGTGGCTCGCAAAGTCTTCTTAGAGAAAAATGTTAAAAAAGTTGTTACAGATAAAGAAATTAAAGCCGCTTATGACAAATATAAAAAAGATTTCAAATCACAAAAAGAAATCAAAGCTCGTCATATCTTGGTCAATTCCGAATCTCAAGCCAAAGATATTATCGCTCAACTGAAAAAAGGCGCAAAATTTGATGATTTGGCTAAGAAATATTCTAAAGACCAAGCCGTTGATTTGGGCTACTTCACCCAAAATATGATGGTACCTGAATTCGGTAAAGCCGCTTTTGCCATGAAGAAAGGTACTTACTCTAAGACTCCGGTTAAAACTCAGTTTGGTTATCACATCATTCAAGTTGATGATGTGCGTGATACAAAACCTCTCGAACTTAAAGTTGTTCGTCCGCAAATCGAAGCTATGCTGACACAGCAGGCCGTTGCCAAAGTCTTCCAAAATCTTAACTCCGAAGCTAAAATCGAAAGATATGACTTGGATGGCAAAGTTTTGCCGGCTCAAGATGCTGACAAATAGCTTGCTTGCAAGCGCAAAAATATTGCAAAGAGCTCTCTTAAAAAAGAGAGCTCTTTTTCTGTAATATTTCGAAATATTTTAGGAATTTCAATGGCGTAACAATTTGTAATTTTATTTGGTTTGTGTTTTATAAAACTTTCCGCGACAATCTTTTTAGTCAATAATTAAACAGGGAACTAAAATATGAAACACGGAAAGAATTTCACTTTAGGCGAATATGTCATTATTAAAAAGCCTGAGCTTATGGATATTGGCGACAATGTCAGAATCGCTGATTTTTGCCGTATCTCTTCGGCTTGCAAAATCGGCTCGGATTGCGAAATTGCTCCCGGAACTTATATTGCCGGCGGTGATGGAAAATATACTTTTCAGATGGGCGAATGCTCAAGTCTTGCCTCTGGGGTTAAAGTTTGGCTCAGCAGCAACGACTATGTCAACGAGCTGGTTACCCACTCTTTACCTGAAGTCAAAGAGATTCAAGGAAACGTTACTTTGGGAAAATACACCGGTGTCGGCACCAACTCTGTCATTATGCCTAACAACAATATTCCCGAAGGGGTGAGCATCGGCGCTTTGAGTTTTGTTCCGTCGAATTACAAATTTGAACCTTGGACCGTTTATGCCGGAAGGCCGATTAAACCCATTAAAAAGCGCAATAAGGAAAATGTGCTCAATACCTTACGCAAAATCGGATACCTGAAATAAGGAGAAATAACCATGTGTGGATTAATCGGATATATCGGCAACAATGCCGTCGCTCAGACCTTGCTCGATGGCTTGAAAAACCTTGAATATAGAGGCTATGATTCAGCCGGAATTGCCTTAAACGATAATAACGAGATTGATGTTTTTAAGGCCAAAGGAAAACTCAACAACCTGTTTGAGGTTATCTCTCACCACCAAGCCCAAGTCAAATCATCACATTTGGGAATCGGACATATTCGTTGGGCAACGCATGGCAAAGCAACGGTTGAAAATGCCCACCCTCACCTCTCAAATGACAAAAAGTTGGTTTTGGTTCACAACGGCATTATTGAAAACTATCAAGAATTGCGCAACCGCCTTGAAAAAGAAGGTTTTGTGTTTCACTCACAAACAGATACCGAAACCGCCGTGCATTTGATTGATAAAGAATACAAAACTTGTGCCAATCTGGAGCAAGCCGTCATCAAAGCCGTTAAGCAGTTGGAAGGGGCGTTTGCCTTTTGCATTATGCACAAAGACGAGCCCGACAAAATTATTGCCGTGCGCAAAAATGCTCCCCTCATTATCGGCTTGGGCGACAATGAAAACTTTATTACCAGCGATATTCCGGCCGTTCTCGGTAGGGTTAAAAAAATTATTCACCTCAATGACGGCGAGTTGGCCATTGTTAAGCAGGACTCCGTGGAAGTCAAAGACTTAAACGGTAATCTTCTCAATAAAGAAATTGAAGAAATCGGTTTTAATCCAGAGGTTATCGGCAAAGCCGGGTACAAACATTTTATGCTGAAAGAAATTAACGAACAACCCGCCATTATTCGTAAAATCGTTCAAGAACACCTGAGCGATGAGGCCATTGTTTGGGGCAAATTGCCTTGCACGCTAAGTTTGGAAAAAATTCAAAACATCAGCATAATTGCCTGCGGAACTTCTTTGCATGCCGCCATGTTTGCGCAAAATCTTTGGGAAGATTGGCTCCAAATTCCGGTGCATGTGGAAGCGGCCAGCGAATATATTTATCGCAAAAACATTACAAACCCAAACACTTTGTTTATCGGAATTTCACAATCAGGTGAAACCGCAGATACGATTACGGCCGTTAAGCAAGCTAAAGAAAAAGGCGCGCAAATTCTTATTTTGACCAACCGCGAGGATTCAAGCATTGTCCGATACGGCGACTGCGTGGTTCCGCTTCAAGCCGGAATCGAGGTTAGTGTGGCGGCGACCAAATCTTATACCGCTCAGTTGGCTGCTCTTTATTGGATGGGCTTGTACTTTGCCGAACGCAAAAGGACACTTAATACAGCTCAATTAGCAGTCTTAAAGCAAAACTTAACCGAATTGCCGGCTAAGATGGAAGAAATTTTAAGCAATTCCGATGCTGCGCAAAGTTTGGCACAAAGACTCAAATCTTATGCCGATTTGGTGTATATCGGGCGCGGCATTAATTTGGCCAGTGCTTTGGAAGGCGCTCTCAAGCTCAAAGAAATCAGCTATATCAATGCCAATGCTTATGCCGCCGGCGAGCTTAAACATGGCCCGATTGCCTTGTTGGATGAAAATATGCCGGTAATTGCCATTTTAGGACCCGGCGTAACATTTGCCAAAATGATTTCAAACTGTGAGGAAGCCAAGGCCAGAAATGCAAAAGTCATTGCCGTGTTGCCGACACATTTTGATGTTAAGGAAGGGTTATTTGACACCTGCTTGTTTACCCCGCAAGCCGATGAAACAACTTTTCCATTGCTTGCAAATCTTCAACTGCAACTTTTGGCCTACTACACGGCTGATGCCTTAGGGCGCGAAGTGGACCAGCCTCGCAATTTGGCCAAGTCGGTCACTGTCGAATAAGACCTAAAAAAAGCTCCCTATTCGGGAGCTTTTTTTTGATTTTCTTCTGCGTAGTCTGATAAATCTTGAAATCTTTTGAAAATTCCGGCCCAAAAGCCTGTTTTTTCCTCACATCGTTCGGTTTGCTCATTCCATTGTCCTCCCGATGCCTCACACTGCGAAATTTCTCGCGTGGAATATTCATGATAAACAGATGCGCCGTAAGCTATGGCTATTGCTAACAATATAAGCTTAAATAAATTTTGTGCTACATACCAAAACACCCAGAGAAAAACCAGAATTATCATATAGAGTTGATTGGTGAACGTATCTATATGAAATACAAAAGCTTTAATTCCAAAGTAAGCAAATAACAATATCATGATTGTACTCAAAGGTGAGCGTACGGCACTCATCAGAATACGTTTTTTAATACTCATTGCCGGTTTGATTGTATCGGGTACTTCTGGTCTTTTATCTGTCATGGCTTAGCTTTTCTAATTTGTTTAATGAAATCTATTTTTCCTTGCACATAATCCAATTGTTCTTTCGAGGTATCGCTTCTTTGGAGTTGGTGCTCTAAAATGGTCATAATATCTGCAGCCAAACGATCTTCATTTACGGCTATACTGGCTAAACGATATACGGCCGCTTTGTAAATTGAATTATCAGGAACTTGTAACTGCTTCGCTATTTCTTGATATGGCGGCGTATAAGTCTCCTTATGCTTGATTTGTTGGGCTTCATAGGCTGTTCTTTGTATTTTTCGGGCAATTGATTCCGTTATGCCCTTATCGCGACCATTGCGAAAAATCACATGTCCGGTTTTGCGAACAATGTTTTTAAGCTTTTTGATAATACCAAAATTTGCTGTTGAGGACATGTTCCTCTCCTTTCTGTTATTTTTATTGTATCGTGCGAAAGTTAATAATGTTTAAATACCTTTCTAATATTATTAAAAGCGTTATCGGAAAATTTTGGAGAATTAATATGAATCAAGCCCTCAAAGATTACCACTCTCAAAGACGTGCTTTTATTATTATTCCCGATGTCGGATTGATTTTGGGTGAGAGCGGACAACCTTTTTCTCATCGTGAGATTTTAACCAATTTGGGCTTGGATAAAGAACAAGTGGCCTATGTTTTGGAAAATTATCCAAGAGGCTATTTTTTGAATAATAAGCTGGTTATATATCAATCTGATGATATTAAAGAAAATGAATCTTGGGAATTAAAGCCTGAAAACTATTTTTATGTACGCAAATATTTTCAGGACTTGAAAAATTTATTCCATATTACAGCAAAAACAAAAATATTCTTAGGCGTGCAAAGAGGTAAGGAAGGCGATATTTGGCCTACAATCAATGAAGTCGAAGCCGCTTTTTTTGAATAGACTTGACGTTTTGGCTTTTTTATCCTAGTGTGCATGCAATAATCTATATTTATTAAATTATTGTTGCACTAAATTTATTAGGATTTATGAAAACTTCTTATTGTAAGTCTGATGACGAATATAAAGTAAAGCTTTGTGTTCGCAAAATTGGAATTGAATATGTCGGAAATTCTTCCTTCCCCTTTTGTTGCGATATAACGACGCAAGATGATAAGTTTTTTCGTTGTGCCGTAAGATTTTGCGATATTGCTCAATTTGCTTTGGCTCAGGAAAACGATGTTCTCTCCCTCAAACTAGGGGTTGTTTTTGAAAAATCTTTGGTCATGGGGGTTGTTGAATGCCAAAATCTGACACATCAGTGGAAAGACATCGGTCTTCAAGAAATGAGATATAATAAGTGCAGTTATTTTGAGATTAACATTCATTTGGAAAGTGTATTTTTTCTATCGCTTTCATCTGAGTGCACTTTTTATCCTCCGCATGTGTCTTATTGCATTCTCTCGCAGGCTCATGGGGAGTATGTTTGCTTTTATACAAATCATACCTTTATGCCGGATATTCTTGGAGCAAAAGTCGGTGATGATATTTTACTTAAAGTGGGAAATTGGTTTGAGTGGGGACAAATCGATGTTTTGCAAGTTTTTGATAACAAGTCCAGAAAGATTGATTCAATTAATCAACTTGTTAGGGATTTGTAAGTTTTCAATCTTACACAGCAGGGCTTTAACAGCTCTGCTTTTTTTATATATTTGCAAAATATCTGAAAAAAAATTTGAGGTCGCTTCTTCTCGCCTCTTTTTTCAAAAAACTAAAAGCCGCCATAACGGCGGCTTTTTAATGGCGGGAGTATTGAGGCTCCTCTAGCTTGGTAAGTTCACGCTTTGCGCTCACTAACCGCGCGTCGGTCACTCGTTTTTTATGTTTTTTTTGCGGTTGCTTACTCAACCTCAAAAAAACTAACAAAACTTCGCCTCTTGCGGTAAAATCAACCGGAGCAACGGTTGATTTTATCCTCGAGCTCGCGACCGAGGTCGCTCCTTCTCGCCTCTTTTTTCAAAAAAACTAAAAGCCGCCATAACGGCGGCTTTTTAATGGCGGGAGTGACGAGGCTCGAACTCGCGACCTCCTGCGTGACAGGCAGGCGCTCTAACCAACTGAGCTACACCCCCAAGGGACGTTTTCTCTTATAAACAACTCTTAAAATAAAAGCAAGCTTTTTTTTAAGTTTTTTGTATTTTTTTTCTAAGTCCCTGTTTTATATACTTACTTATGCACATAATATCTAGAAAAAACTTGGATTTTCTGTTATTATAAAATATATTCCTTGCATTAGTGCGACCTTTAGAGGGCGCATATTGTCAATTAACTTATGGTATTTATACATGAAGCTGTTGCAAAAATATAAAAATAGTAATGTAGAAAGAATCGTCAATTTGGCAAAAACGAAACTCTCTCAGCTTCGTTATGTGCGCTTGGTTGTTAAACGCCGCAATAAACATAAAGTTATTGCCGTTGGCTATGCCGGTGCAATTGCTATCGCTTTTATTTTGTCTTTGACAAATAACAGTAATGTTAATGCCTCCATTGCTCCTACAGATTCCATTAATTATATTATTCTAGAAAATACACTAGATGACAGTTTGCAACAAAATGAAGTTGCCCCTTCTCTTTATCCGCAAAAATCAATCGAAAATATACGCTCCTTGCAAGATATGGTTGCCGTGCAAGAAAAAGAACAGCATATTGAAAAAGAATTAGTCGTTCAAAAAGGCGATACTTTTATTTCTTTATTGACCGATTTGGGCATGAACTATAATGATGCACATGGAATTTACACAACTCTGAAAAAAGTT
The DNA here is from genome assembly GCA_944393175.1 of uncultured Alphaproteobacteria bacterium. GTDB lineage: Bacteria > Pseudomonadota > Alphaproteobacteria > RF32 > CAG-239 > Scatocola. Next base: position 100,850 of record CALXZH010000027.1, read on the forward strand.
TATAATCCGGCCAATCTCAAAATCGGGCAAAAATTATTTGTCTCTCTTACCCAAGATACTGAAACAAACGCCTTAATTTCACTTGACGGATTGGTGATTGAACCTAAAGTCGGGCATCGTTTTATCTTAGAAAAAAATGATCAAAATCAATATATTGCCAAAGTTGAAAAAGATGAATTGTTAGAAGAGGTAAACAGTGCTACCGGTACTATTTCAGGCTCTTTATCCGTTTCTATGCGCAAGCAAGGTGTTCCGGGCAAAATTATTGCAAAATTCAGCAATTTATTTGGTGCTGCCGTGGATTTCAGACGTGATGTGAAAAACGGAGACAAATTTGAAGTTATTTATGAAAACCATATTACGCCAAGCGGTGAAATTGTTAAAACCGGTAATATCATCTATGCAGGACTGATTTTACGTAAAGATAAATTGGAACTATTCCGTTTTACGGATTCAAAGGGAAATGTCGACTATTATAACGAAAAAGGTTTGGCCATGAAGCGCACCCTGCATCGCAAGCCCCTGGCTTTCCAAAGAGCCCGCATTTCTTCTCCTTTCGGTAAAAGAAGACATCCGATTTTGAAAAGAGTTATTATTCACTGGGGTGTGGATTATGCTGCTCCTAAAGGTACCGCAATTTACGCCGGTGGTGATGGCGTCGTACAAGTGGCGAAATATAACGGCGGTTACGGAAACTATATTAAAATCCGTCACAATTCCGAATACTCTACCGCTTACGGACATATGCAAAAATTTGCTAAAGGTATTCGTCCGGGCGTGCGTGTAAAGCAAGGACAAGTCATCGGTTATGTTGGCAGCACCGGTCGCTCAACAGGCCCTCACCTGCACTATGAGGTGGTTAAAAACGGAAGACGTGTTAATCCTTTGAAAATTAAAGCTGCTGCCGGTGAAAATCTTAAAGGCAACAATTTAAAGAGATTTAAGTCTCAAGTTGCAGAACTGAAGAAAACATATAATACTATGTTTGCTCAAAATGAACCGGCAAAAGTAGCTAAAAAATAGTTTGATATATTAAAATCCCCTTATTCTTACCAATAAGGGGATTTTTTTTGACTAAATCTTACATATAAGCTTGGTCTTCTAATTTTTGCTTATTTTGTAATTCAGTTGACTGTGTTACGGTTTCTAAATCCTCCAAAAACCATTCTATATCTCCGTCATCTTGGGCTATCATTTCGTAAAAGCGATTACGGTAGGATAGAATTAAGCTGCTTTCACCAAGTTTTAAGTCAATAATTCTTAACTTGCCATTTGTTTTGTTCAGACGGAATTCGACCAGAATATTTTGTAAATTTACATCTTTTACCTCTTGATTTAGATGAATATTCGCATAGACTTGCGCGTAGTCTCTTCTGATTTGCGCTTTGGTAATGCTAAACGTAATTTGCGAAGTATCAAACTCAAGCGGAAAACTTTTATAAATGCTTAAGGCGTAGCGCGTGAAAATATCCTGATAGCGTTGACGTTGTTCCGCACTCATTTGCCTCCAGTATTTGCCGACTACAAATTGCGCAATATAATTTAGGTCTATATCTTCCAAAAACATTTTATCAAGCGCTGCATAACGTTTTTCCAAGTCTGTTTCGGCAAATGTATTCAGCAATTGGTTGCCTTTTGCCTCAGCCCAGGATTTTGCTTCTGACGGAGTAATCGTATCAGCTTGCGCCGGAATACTCATAAATAAACCTAAACTTAATATGATAACTCGTAAAAAAATCTTACTTTTCATAAATTTTGCCTTATATTGCTATATATCTGGATAGATTGTACAACATAATTGGTTAATAAAATGAAACTTTTTCCGCTGTTTATTGGTTTGGGATGTTTTTTAGGCTTAACGATTGACGCTTATGCCGCTGACGACGCAGGTTTACGTTTTATTCAAACGAGGGGGAGTGTTCGTTGCGGAACAGATTTGCAATCAAAGTCTTTTGCTTATAAAGATGAAGACGGTTTCTGGCACGGAATTGATGTTGATTTTTGCAAAGCCTTATCCTTTGCCGTGTTTAATCGAGGCGACCGTTTTAAAATGGTTGATGTGAAGCCTGAAAATGTTAATCAAGCCCTAAACACAAATAAAATTGACGTGATGTTCAGCGGAACTTCGTTTTCCGCCAAAGATGAAATTTCTTATAAATTTATGCCGGCCGATTTAATATATTATGACACGCAGTCCTTTTTGGCTCGTAACATTGCAAACGCTACCTCAATGGAAGCCTATAAAGGATCTAAGGTCTGCGTTGTGGCCGATTCAAATGATTATAATAATGTATTAAATTTCAGTGATACTTACAAACTTGACTTTAAACTCTTGACTTTCAAACTAAAAAGACGTGCAGAAGAAGCATTTTTGTTAAATCGGTGTCAAATTCTGACCGGAAGTTCGTTAACTCTCAAGGCAATAAAGGAAAATCGGTTTAAGGATACAAGCGATGTGGTGGTATTGCCTGAAAATATTGCAATCAAACCTATTTACGCAACGGTTGCCAAGGATAATAATACACTCAGAATTATTGTTAAATGGGTGTTCAATGCCTTAAAATTGGCTGAAGAACATGACATTACTTCCAGCAACATAAATGTCTTTATCGGAGAGAAAGACTTGTCTTTACAAAATTTATTGGGAGATAATCCTCAGCTATGGCAAAAATTCGGGCTTAATCCAAACTGGATGAGAAAAGCAATTGCCGATATTGGCAATTATGGTGAAATTTATGAAAGAAATCTGGGTAGCGGCTCAAACTTCAATATTGAGCGAAAAGAAAACAATCTCATTAAAAACGGAGGGTTAATTATCTCCGAGCCGTTCCTTTAATGTGTTGCATAATGAACTTTTTGGCGGCATTTAACCCATCTTCCGTTATGCGATGTTGTCCATCCGCAACGCTATAGGTTTTTACTTTGCAACCGTAGCTTTTCAACTTTTCTTTCGTATAATCCATTACAGAATATCTGACCAAATTATCCGCCGTGCCATGGACAAGCAGAAAGTCAGGCGTATTGGGGTGATGTTTGGTAAAAAATCCCGACGCCGTTAACAAGCCGCTGAAACTTATACAGCCGCCGACTTTTTCCTCCAGCCGCAATGCCGTATAAATTGCCAGCATTGCCCCTTGCGAAAATCCGCAGATAAATAAGTCTTTATAATCTAACTCATAGAGATTCAAGCAATTATCTATATAGCGCCGCAAAATATTATAACTTTCTTCAAAGCCCGGCGTCATTTTTTCATAGAAAGCAAGGCATTCTTCTAAGCTCGGAACGGTTTTTCTTTCATCATCGGGATCGAAACGATGCATTGAAAACCATTGGCGTTTTTTTTCGTGAATTTCACATAACAAGGGGGCTTCGGGAATGTGAAAGGCTGTATTATCAAAGCTGTCCGCAAAAGCTTCTATGCGATGATTTAAGCATTCACAGTTATCTATATAACCATGCAGAAAGATAATTAATTTTTGCGGAAGGCCTTTAACGTGGGCTATTTCTTCCGTGATTTCGCCTTTCATCTCCAACCTTTTATGTTTTTTGTTTTTTTAGAAGTTAGCCCGAATGTCTTAAAATTTTCTTAATAGCAGATATAAAAAAATTCTACTCCGCCGTATATAACGGCGGAGTAAGTATGCTTTATTTTAGTAAGCTTTGCGTTGCATTCAACAATCCGTTTACGGTATTGCTGCGAATTTTATATTTGGTATTTATTTTATTGGTTTTATACTGATTATAATAATTATAGTCATCTTCTGCTATGTCTTTGTAGCCTTGGTAAGCTTCACGATTTTGTTCGGCGGCGGCTGAACCATCTCCGCTTAACCCCATTGCTGCGACACGAGCTCGTCTTTGTGCCAAATTTTGCTCCAAGATATTGGTTTTTCTTTCACGATTTGCCTGTTGGTCATGGACTAATTTATTTTGTTCCATTTTATAATTTTTTTGCATATTGCGATTATCTTCAACCATATTATACAAGTCTTGCGCACTGGCTAAGCCCTTGCTGGCATTTTCCATTGTCATTAATTGTCCCATAGTTTTTCTCCTTACTCTTTTAATTTAATTTCTACCACGGCTGAAAGCAGGGTAAACGATAACGGTTCATCACTTTTGATACTCCACATCGGCTTATCCATATCACGTATCCAACCTATGGCTCTCATTTGAACATCTCCCGAATAGGTCATCGGCGGAGCGTCAAAAATTTTATCTTGATGTATTCGTTTTAGCGGATACTGGAAATATCCTCCGCCAATATCAATACATAAAGATTTACTGTTGATTATACGGAATCTGGCGTTTATTACTCTTAGTGCTTTAGGGGCATAAGGTCTTTCGCTTTCTACCATATAAGGTAAAGGCTCTATCCAGTGTTCATAAGGTATGCCGACAAGTAATTCGTCGGCTTCATCCAAAAGGTGAATTTCTCCCTCCTCTACCGGAAATTTGCCTAAACTAAATCCATTTGCCAAAACAACGACTTCTTCTCCTTCCAAATGTTCCAACCCGCTCCAATCTCTTTGCGGTTGTTCGGAAGTTAAGCGAATGGCACAATCCGAATAATAATCATCAGCCAATTTTTCAAGAAAATAGCCATTTTGACGTTTGACACAAAAATATACGTTGTTGCCGATTACGGCAACTGACAAAAACTTGCCTTTGGTTGTTAATTTGCTCCAAGCGGTCACTTCTTCGGTTCGGTAGCTGGTCAGACTGGAAACACTGCCATCTTCCAAAACAATATAAAGGACACACTCATTGGCATCAAAGCTTATATCTCGAGGAGATGCTATAATATCATTGGAAAGAATCGTTAAATCCTTAGCCTGATAAGCTTGCTCAACATCTGCATAGAGAAATTCTCTTAACTGACGACCATTTCGGGAAACAAATACCGTAGCACCATCTATTTGCTGAGGCATAAGAATTTTGTCGGAATACATACCGACGCTGGTTTGCCGTTTGAGCTGAATATTTTCAGGCGTCAAAGGTTCTCCGGTCACCATCCATTCAGCCCCGGTGGTAAATACAAGTAAGTGACGGCTCGAAACAACGGCTTTGATTGCATTGACCTGGTCAGATAAAATGCCAAACTCAATTGCTTCATCGTCTAATGCATCGCCTAAGTCAAAATTAAACAAATCCGATGATTTTGAAAGCCATAAGCGGTTTGGCAAATCTCGCGATCCTCCGATAACCATGCGGTTTTGGTGGAAAGTAACTGAAACAGGCCAGCCTCTTGCATTTGAAAAAGCAGCCTCGGCCCAGTCGTTGGTAACATCCGTCGAAGTAAAATTTTTTAAAACAGTGGCTTCTACTACCTTAGCACTTGTTACCTTTGTTATCTTGGCCAGACCTTTCTGATACTTAATATAGCTTCCGGCTTGACTGGACATCCAGATATCTGTTTCTGAGCTCAAGGTAACATTTCCACTGCCTCCGTTGGCCCAAATTTTAGGCTTTTTTTGATAAAAATTATAGAATGGCATAAAAATCATTCCTGCATCATCACTATAATATTCCCAATCTTCAATTTTCCAGACTTCATTATTATTTCTGGTGATTTGTTTAGGCGCTACATCGGGATGAACTATCAAAAATGTATCGGCACTTTGAGTATAGTTGAGCTGCCAAAGCTGATCTCCCGACCAAGGTGTTGTCAGTTCTGCTATGATGTTATCATCTTTAAGAACTTGCAGCTTATTATCCGTAAGGCATAACAGATATATTTGCTCTGTATTAAACTCAAACGGAAGCAGGCGAAGCGGCTTATCGACTTTGCTTACAAACTGCAAACCTTTTCTACGAGATACGCCTCCGGTGGGGTGAATTATTACATTTTCAAGATGCCTCGCGCCGTTGGCATAAACTCTCAAATCGCCTCGACCCAGCAAATCAGTCGACATTTGTCCCGCGGTAAAATTGGTTTTAACAGATCCTAAGTTACTCATAACCTTGCCTCCATTAATGAATAGTCTTCCAAGGTTCTCGGGGTTCCTTGTTGGGCGTCGGTCAACCGCGCCTTATTGATGGTTTCTTCGGCCAATTTTTCAAGTAACTCCGCGCGTGTGGTACTTTCGGTCAAAGGCAAACAAAATTCTGCCGCCAATTTGGCCGTTAATGCTTCGCAAAAAAATGCCGGAAACGTACTCTCATGTGGGCGAAAAATATAACTTAAGCTAACATTTTCGGCATTTGTATGCAGCCTGTTCTCATAAATTCTGTATTCGATGCCCCTGCCCCTTTTGCCGCTTCCGGCTGAGATAACGCGTAAAAAATCGTTGGGCAGCAAATATGCATACTGATAATCGGCTACAGGTACATTATTTAATCTGGGCAAAGTTTTTTGTGCTTTGGCAAAACTCCACGGATAAGAAGATAACAGACTATCACGAATCAGAGGATACAAGCTGTAAGCTATCTCTGCTTCAGCCGTGCCGTCTTCAAACGAGGTAATGCCTTCCGCGCCGATTTTCAGTAATGCATTGGAACATATCCCTATATTGGTATAACTCATAAACTTCTCCATATAAAAAAGGAGAAACCTTTAATGCATAAAGGTTTCTCCTGCCTTTGCTATTAATGTTATATAACTTTACTAGGCCGCAGCTGAAGTAAAGTCTGATACTGTGACGGCACCATCGCTAATAGATGTTACGGCCAAAATTGCCGGTGTAACCGTACTTTGGTTATCGGCAACGGTCAGTATCATATCTCCTAAACGCGCAAACGGGGCAATATCATCAAAATAATTTGCTCCCTTGACGGTGCTTAAGGAATCTGAGGTGGTGTAATTCCAAAGCGTAAAACCATTGGCATAGGCCATTACACTAAAATCTTTTGACATAAACGACATATTATTTCTCCTTATTCGCTGATTGAAGATTCTTCTTTGCATTTAATACGAACGACACCGGTCGGATCAATTAAGCATGCGCCTTGGCTCATCATATTATTAACAAAGTGAGCTGCATGGTCACCGTGCCATGTGATGTCGCTTTGGACATCTTTGCCGCAAGCATGACCGACTGCTGTTTTATGGAAAATAAAGCATTGACGCTCCGTTCCGTTTAAGGGCAAACCGGTATGCATAATCCAGTTGATACCTAACCATTTGCGGCTTTCGGTTCCTTTTAAGAACGGAAGATTATCGCCGGCATAATCCGAATTTGAGAACTCGGCAATATTGAGCAAGGCATTCCATTGGTAAGGGCCTACCAAACCAAAACGTTGTCCGTCATCGGGAACATCGTTTGAGTTTAATTTGGCAAAGGCATCCAAAATGTCTTTTTTGCTCATAGCCAAGCTATAATCTCCAACATCATTATCTTCGGGGGCTTTGCTCAAGGCTTCAATAATCAATTCATCGGTTTTGCGACCCAAGGCATAAGCACCGGAATTGGCAATGACGCGGCGCTCATCAATGCTGACTTTTAATTCATCCAAAGCATCTACCCAATCGCCGGCATAGTAATCTTGAAGTTCACACTCTATCGGGGTATGGTCCAAAGACATTACCGGGACTAAACCATGGCGTGCTTTTTGTGAGGCCGTACCTTTGCCTACCTTTTGAAAGACTGTTGATGAGCCTTTGACATTGTTTTTGGTTCGAACCGCATTTCTCAATTTTGAGCCGTTTTGTTGGTAAGCCAAATGCACATCGGCTTCAAATTGTTTGATAAAGGATTCGGTTATTTGTGTTGACATATTTTCCTCCTATTTGTGATTAACCTATATAAAAAAGCCCTGAAAAGGTTTATTTTTCAGGGTAGAGTTTTTCAAATCCGCGCGTAATCTTATTGATATAAGCACTGTCTTTGTCGCGCCAGTAACGCGGATCTTCCATCATCTTGCGTAAGGTCTGTTCGCTCAACTCGCCTTCATAGCCGTTGTCTTTGCTAAGTATCGGTTCGTTAGACGACATCATCTTATACAAGGCTATTACGCCTTCGGCCGTTGAACCTAAAGCGTCATAGACTTCCGTGCTCAAATTTTGCTTTGCCCAAGCTGCCAGTTGGCGAGAAACTTCATCAAATCTTTCTTGCCCGCCAAAATAATTTATCAGTTTGGAAAGTTGCTTTTGAGCCTCAAAGTTTACGGTCAACTGGTCTAAGACCGGAATGACACGTTCATTAGCCAAGTCATAAACAAATTGTGCTTGATCGTTGGTGAAGCCATGTTCATAAAATTGTTTGAACAATTCTTCATCTCGGTCCAACAATTCGTTGGGAATGTTTATCTGATATTTATCATAACTTTCCGGCATATTGCGGTTATGGGTTTCTATCAGATTTTCATCTCTGATGGCCATAGAATTATAATCATCTATCAATTCTTGGAGTTTGACCGTTTGTGTGGCCTCATCCCAAAATTTTGGCGGCAAATTTGCAGGTTTGCCGTTGGTTTGAGATGGAAAGCCTGAATTTTGCTGTGCGGCAAGATTCATTGCGTTGAAATTTTCAACTGGTTTTTCTTTCATCTTTTTTTCCTTTCTTTGGTTAATTTTCGTCTGATATCTTGTTTTGGATTATTGCAACCAGATGTCTTTGGCCTTCCAGATGACGCAAAGCATCAGAAGAACTTTCCGGTCCCAAGTATCTCTCTTGAGTCAGACGTTTTAGGTAAGAGAGGACTATTTGCCCCTCTCTGCTCGAAAAGCATTTTACAAATGCTTCACGAATTTGTGCTTCCGACATTTGTCGGGTATCATACAGCGGCAACATCTCCGTTCTCCGTAGTTTCAACCTCTGTTTGGGGTGGCGTTTCTTTGATTAAATTTGAGGGAACGCATAAGGTTTTTCCCAACCATCTTGAGGCTTCTTCCACGTTAACCGCCATTAAGGCATCTTGTCCGAACGAGGCTAGCATTGAAACCCATTCGCTGACATTGGTAATGTCTTTTCTTGTTTGTGCTAACGCTAAAGGCGACTTATACTGTAAGTCAACTATCTTGCCGTCTAAATCAAAATTCGGAATATCTCCGCGGCGGCGTAAAATATGAAACGCCCTCTTTAATAACGGCGTAAGCAGCTCTGATTGCAACCGTCCGAAGGTTGCGCCCAAAATACGTGCTACTTCGGCCGAACGTTCCAAAACTTCAGTCGCGGTCATATTCGGCGTGGCAATTTGTGATAGTCTGTCTGCCAGCAAAGAATGATTTATTCTTTGGCGCAAATCGGACAATATGAGCTGTGAAACATCAAAATCACCAGGAGCACTCAATGGCGTTAAGCCTTTAGAACCCACCGCTTTGGGAATAATTGCTCCAGGAACGAGTTTGATGTTATCGGGATTTAGGATGCCATCGTCATCTGCTTGCCAAATTCCCGTTACCGCAATAGAGGCATTTTTCAAAATCAATTCCACAACTTTATTGGCGGTTTTTATATCAGGCAATGCTTTCATGACCGGGGAACGGCCATAAATTTCTCCGGGGGCTTTTAACCACCTAAAGTTAATAAACGGTGAGGTTTCAAATATTCCTTCTTTTAAGACAAAGCTATCTTCATAGCCCCCATTTTCATCCCAAGCAAAAGCTATATAATTATATCCGCATGCGCCCGAATTATAATTTCTCGGCATTACAGCCTCAATAATACTTACTTGGCTGTCAGGGTCTTGCTGCAATCTTTCTTGCATCAAGGGCGGAATGTCTGCTTCGGGAAAGCGCGTCCTAATGCCCTCAAAATTGAGTTTGGAACAGCGAAAAGTCGTATCAATTTTTCCGTCGGCACTCTCTTCTATGGCAATTTCTCTTAGCGGAACGGCATAAAAATGAAAAGCCGTGGCTTCTCCGATGCTTGATTCTTCAAACATTAAACAAGCCGTCCCTACCGTTACCAAATCCAAATAACACTGGTGAACTTCGACTGCAAAATTTGAATGCTCAAAATTTTGCAACATTACCTCTGAGGCCTTCTCCAAAATAGGAGCGACTTGTTCTTGTTCGGTCGGACTTAATTCATTTCCCGGTCTTAGTCCAAACCATTTTGCCCAAGGCGGGGTTAATTCAGAAAGTAAAGATGAGGCTAATTGGTCAACCGCATCCGGTGCCGTTCCATCATAGAGGCACAAATTTTTCTTTGTACCGGGCTGTGTGTCATAGCTAAAGGAACTGACATTTTCTCTTAAAGGAAAGGCATATTCGTAGCATTCTTTCCAATGATTCTCCCAGTTTTGTTTTCTCTCGGAGGCTTTCTTATATCGGCTTACCAATCTTTCAAGTTGAAACTCCATGGCTATTCTCCCAAGAGATTTTTTCGTTTGAGGCTATCTTCTTTTTCTCCAAGAATGCCGTTATATGAAGTACGAATCGTGCCTTCTTGTCCGCGACGTTGACGTGCCAAATTTTCTTGTCTTTCTTCTTCGGCCTTTCTCTTGGCTTCTGCTTCCGTATCAACAACCGGAACTATCGGTTGTTCTACTTTCGGCGTACTGAAATACTTAAATACTCCTCCCATCATTATTTCCTTTCATTTGATTGTGGTTTATTTTGACTGATGTAACTTTGGTTGATGAATGTTTTGCTTCCGGAAGGGAACTCTTTACGACTGAAATTCCCATAACTCCCAAAGCCATACTCCAAAGTGATGTGGTTTCAACAAGTGCCATAATAATTGCTTCTGCCTTGGGGTGATTTATCCAAATAACCCAACAAATGGTGCCCATTTGCAAAACCCAAGTCAGACAGATAGAATACCCAAATAGCGGACGCCAATTATTCTCCCAAGATGCATTTTTTCCTTTACGCCTTGGTGAATTATTCGCACAAAAAAAGCGGCGCATCATACTTATCAGCACCGCCAATATTTGTTTGCTTTTCATGTTATCACCTCTCTATATCGTTATAAAAAAGGTGATGTCCGATTTCGGCACAAGGTATTTTGCCTCTTGCCCAAGAGGGATTTGTGCTCTTGGTGTGATAGTGAGTCGCATGCGACGTGCTATCCTCCAGAAGACCCGAAATGGCTCTGCCGGCAATTCTTTTACAAATACAAAAAATTATATCCGTATCAGAGACTTTTTGAATTAAAGCATAATTGGCATCATTCTTATTCCAACAAGAAAATTGGTACGGGTAGCGGCATATATCTTTAATCGTATTGCCCCACCAATATCGCCCTTTCTTTTTACTTAATGCCAAACGGTTTAAAACAACTGAGGCGACAGCTTCCATGCCGGATATGCTCTCGCCTCGTGCCTCCCCATAAATCGTGCGGGCTAATGTGTCCAAATCTTCACTCATCTTGACCTCCCTACTTCATCTAATTTTTTCTCTATTCTTAGTAAGTGATTGGTCAGGCGGTTTTCGACATCTTTAAGATAGCCCGTGGAAACATAATTTCTGGCAACATGAAGTTTGAAATCGGCTAAAGCTTCTTTGCACACATCTACCCTGCCTTCGGTATGATTTTGAGTGGCTAGAAGTTGTTCCTCCATCTCTTTTCGCTGCTTGACCAGCATACGAAATACCGCTACAAACAGCGGCAATTCAATCATTGCTATCCAATTTATCAATTCATTAAACATCTTAGTTTTCCTTATACGCTAAAATTGGTTTGTGCCTTAAACTGGTTTGAACTTCCCTGCCAGCTAAAACGTTTATATTCTCCTTCTCCCGAAACTTGTGCAAAACGTATCGGCTCGGAGGATAAACAGCCGGCAACGGCGTCTAGACCATCATCATGGACGCTGCCTTCTACATTCCACTCTCTCATTTCTTCAATAAACGGAGTGTTCCAAATTCTGCGGTGCGCATTTAAGGCTCGCTCTGCCAGCAAAACTTCAAAAGCCTCCAAAATTCGAACGGCTTTATTGGTTGAAGAATACATCTCTAACACCGCCGTGCGAATCTTGCGCTTTTGCAAAGTTTGTTTGAGGATACCCGGCAAAAACTTTCCTATGCCGTTGGCTTCGACCCGAATGGAAGGCAAATGATTTCTTTCAATAAAATCCGCAACCTTTTCACATTGGAGCGAGGCTTGATTATCCTGAGGCGTGTCTGCAAGTTTAATATATTCAACGTCGTGCAGCCAAAATTTTCCATCTTCATCGGTAAAGACACAGGCAATAACACTATTGTCTCCTGACGAAGAAGCAAAAGACGGATCCCACCAGCAAGATGCCGACAGCAATTTCTTATCCCCCAAGTGCAAAATTTCTCGTCCGTTGGCAAAAGTTTGCGTGAGTTCTAAGTTGTAAACACACAACCTCTCGGGATTTAGCACACAATCTCTGAAATTTACCGGTTGCAACATCATCTGTGATAAAAACTTATTCTCTCCAGAGCGTTGGCGGAGAGAGGCTATCTTTTCTACAGAAAATCTTTCAGGCCACGCGCTTTGCCCATGCTTATCCAAAATGGGAATCTCTAATTTTTGAAAATTTAACAAAAATGGTTCCAATTCGGGACGCGAATCGTCATAAGCTATTTGGTAAATGGTATAAAATGTATGTGGTGTTCCTATATATAACTGCATTCCTTCTGGGGTTAAGATATAGTCCAGCTCCTCCAACTTTTCTCGTAATTCAAGTCGTTTGAGAGAAGTATCACAGTTTTTGGGAACTTCGACATCATCACAAATTATTAAATCCGCTCGCAAACCGGTTATATTGGCTCCTATTCCCTTTGCAAGCATGGACGGGTCGCGTAATTCCTGATTGCGTCTGATGGTAAACTGGTCTGAGGCCCATTGCTCCAGTTTTTCTGGTTTTAGCTCTTTGGTTAGCGGATGTTGCTCAATAATCCTTTTAACATTACGAACCATCTTTTTGGCCAAGGCGTGATCTGCTGCCATTACCAAAATACGGGTTGCCGTTTTGGTATACAAAACCCATGCACAAAAAAGACCGACAATGGTAGATTTGCCTGAATTGCGAAATGCCATCAGTAAACCTTGTCGGTCTTTGTCACTTTGCCACAGATTGCTCAACCATTTTGCAATCTTACGTTGGTGCTTGGGAACTGAGAGATTTTGTAACTTGAACCAGATATAAATAAACTCATAAAAGCTAATCTTGTTCATCTTCCGCACCATCCAATTCTGCTCTTGCCTCGGATAAGAGTTTTAATATATCTTCTGTTCCGCTCATTGTATTTGTGTCAGTTGTTCCCTCTTCAGTCCACTTGGCTAATTTTAACAATGTCTCGGCGTGATTAACTGCCGATTTGCAGGCACTGTGGTGTGCACTAAAACCCTTGGCATCTTCGGGAATGGGTCTTTCCGAAAATGTTTCATAACTCTCTAGCACCTGTGAAACTTTTTCGGGAAGGGTTCTTTGCAAATTTTTCTTTAAGGACTTTAGTGTCTTGGCCTTTTTGAAATGCATTTTAACTCCTTTCTTTTACAGGTCTTTAAATATAAAAAAATTCGCTAAGACTTGTGGTCTTGCGAATCTTACTTTGTTTTGGACACACTAATAGCAAGTGGCGTTTTTGTATGTAGCAAATTTTTTTGTGTTTGTCAAGACTTTTTTCCTACAATTTTTAATATTTTTTGATAAAGCTGCCATGGCGTGTGGATAAATCTGTCATGAATGCCTATGGCACGCTTTACAAATTCTACGCAAGTAAAGAACGATAAAGGAGAACATTTTAACGGTGCTTGCCTAATCTCAATCGGGCATAATATAACTTTGCGACTCCGTTTTATATAATCTGCAAAATCAAAATCTATCGGATAGTCATAAACAAATACGGCGGTTTGATTAGAAAATGGATTTAGTTCAATCCACATGCCGCTATTTTTCATTTTTAACAAAAGATAACAATGCCTAAACCCCGGCTTTAGAAATCTTAACCACCAGATGGTGGTATTATCTGAAAAAACAACATAACATTTTTCATAATCTTGCTTGGCAAATACATCTAAGCGCATTGCGTAATGATTCCTTTAGAAAGTAAATAATATTCAAAAACATGTATACCCTCATCCCAAAGTCTGATTTCACTTCTTTTGGCTCGATAATTATAGTAAGGCGGACATTCCAGTTGTCCCCATTTTACCATAACCCGCAAATGACGATTGGTGATATGATGATTTAGTTTCATTTTTTTTATGATGCGATAAATATCTGCTACTTCGCAATTTCTTTGTTTTCCTTTGTAATCGTTACACGACCTTAGACCATTATCTCTGGCCAGCATACAACCACAAAACCAAAACCAGACTTGTTCAGCATTATCAAAAGGTTCATACTCTTCTATCATTAGGCAACCTCCAGCTTGCGTTCTATTTTAACTAAACGTTAACTTTATTTGTTATATATTAGGTTGTAGGAATTTCAACACAAAAAAAGAATTGAATCCTAAAATCTTTTGTTGTATACTTTTTTTGTGCTCGTAAAACATAGAGAAAACAAGGAGGAACAATGCAATATGAACAAGTTTGGGATGCTGTTGATAAGTTAGCAAGATTACACGGCCTTTCTCCTTCGGGACTGGCAAAAAAAGCCGGTCTCGATGCTACTACTTTTAACAAAAGTAAAAGAACTCGTCGTGACGGAAAACAGAGATGGCCCTCTTTGGATAGTATTAATAAAATCTTGGATGCCTGTAATATCTCTTTTGAACAGTTTTATCAACTCATAGATGAAGATTTGGCTACTCAAGCTGAGGGAATTCCTTTTATACGTTTTTCTGAATTGGAAAAAAACGGTATTAAAAATTCTAAGTTAGTAACCGATAAGTGGGAAAAAATTCAATTTCCCGATACGACGGTAAACCTTTACGCCGTTAATTTAGACACTGCAGATTTTGAGCCAATCTTTAGAAAAGGAAATACCCTCATTGCAACTAAAGATCCGGAAATCAGAAAAGGAGACCGCGTCTTGATTTTTTTGATAGAGGGGTCTCCTATCATTAAAGAATTTAGACATCGTACAACCTCTACTCTTGTGTTCGGAGACTTGATATCCCCTAATCACGAAGTGCAAATTAACATTTCTGATATTAAGCTTATTAACCGAATCGTTTGGGCTGAACAATGACAGGATTGAAAACATATTTAGAAAATGATTCTAAATTTTTAGATGATTTGGAGCGCAAGTTTGATAATTTGCCTTGGGTAAATGATGTTTCTTTATTGCTCTCTTTAGATAAAATTTGTTATAAATATACTAAAGAATTAGCTCGTAATCGGCTTATTTTGCATAAATGTCGGCCTTTGGAAAAAAACTTGCGCATTTATCGAAATTATGCCATTCGTCTTAAATGATACGGGAGTATGTCGCATGAAACTTTTTAAAAAACTGATTAAAATTAAGGGAAAAAATAATCAACTCCTTTCTCCCAAAATTAAAGGTAATGGTTTTTATGACAGATCTCCCGTTAAAATTACGGGTAATCAGAATATTATTAATATTCATCCCAATAATAAATTTTATAAATTAGAGTTAATCATCAGCGGTAACAACAACCATATTTCGATTGATGAGGGATGTTGGGGCTCCTTAAAAATCATTATTAATACCGATAACGCCTCTGTCAAAATCGGTAAAAACTGCGTATTTAGAGGCGTGGATGCAGGCCTGTGGGAAACGGGGAGCTCTCTTTCTATCGGTGACGAAGTCATGATTGCCAGAGATTCTCGTCTTTATGTTTCTGATTTTCACAGTATTGTTAACATTAACTCCATGGAAGCAATCAACCAAGGAAAGTTCATTACTATAGGCAACCATGTGTGGATTGGCGAAAGAGTTTTTGTTTTAAAAAATAATACAATTGCTGACGATATTATGGTGGCAGCAGGCTCAATCGTTACAAAAGATTTATCCGAAAGCCATTCCATTTATGCCGGAAATCCTGCCAGAGCCGTGAAGCATGATGTTACTTGGGCAGAAGACAAATTTGATGATTATCAGGCAAAACATTTGGCTAATTCTTAATATTTGCCAAAATATGCTCTAATTGAATGATACTTTCTTCGGCTGGAAGTTTGAAATTTATTATATATTTGTCGTTTACAGTACATTCATTTCTTTGGCTATTATAACAGCAATACGGCGTGGAAAAACTTTGACCGTAAATTTTCGAATCGTCAATATGAATATCTATATCATATTTTTTACAAAAACGAGCTTTAGCCGTATTCCATAATTTATCATCGACGTGAAAACTGCCATCTTGAAAAAAAGTCACCTCTCCTTTAGTGGCATAGTAATCCAAAATTGCAAAAAGGTCTTGATAACATATTCCCCAGCCTCTTAAAAAGCATGCTATCTTATCAGCAGGACCTCCGGTAATAATATAAATTTCATGACCTCGAGATGTCGCCGCCTGCGTAAAATCTTTAAAATATGACGGGTGGGTATTAATTACCCCATGAAAATCAAGCCCTATTTTTAAATGTTTAATTTTCATCACTTGTTCCAAACAACTCGTTGAGTTTATCTTTTAATGAACTCGGACTTAAAGCCGACAATGGATTTATATCAATATCAGCGTCGTCCAAATTGCCAGTTATGCTGTAATTGGCGGCAAATACCGTTCCGTCTTTACCAACCAACAAATTGCCTAGCAAGGGAATTTTTCCTAACATCGTATTCAAACTATAGGCCGGAGCAATAACACCATTGACATTAATTTCATCAAAACGACGGTCATAAGTACCGCTGGCCGTAATACCCAACACGTCTCCGAATGCTTTTGATTCCTTGAGGTGCAATTGTTTATTTTGATATTCAAACGGCGCATCTAAATGTGAAAAAGTCAGTCCCTCGCCTTTTAGTAAATCTACCATACCGCTGAATGAAGCAACAGTCAGCAATTTGGCTATAACCGGCGTATTATATATGCTAAAGTTTCTGATTTTGGCATGGCCTATAAAATTTTTATCCTTGGTTCTTCTGGCTTCAATTTGGATAATTCCATTTTTCATATTATCGTAGACACGTAGGGCTTTGAGCGTTGCTCCGGCATCATTACTGTCAACCGAGAGCAAAAATTCATTATTGGGGCGCGGAACATAATCAAACTTAATTCTTTTACGTTGATCATTGCTATAGTTGCCTATCAAATGTATTTCGTTAACACCTATGCCATTGCGAAGTTGTGCCGAGCCTGCAAAATTTGTTATCGGCAGCTGAGGGGTTGTCCACAAATTGTTTACGGCAATAAAGATGTCCGTATCCGTGACATGTTCTAATTCGTCATCATCTTCTTGCGTCGTGGCAACCAAAGTCTTTTTATCTATTTTGATTTTATTTTCATTCTTTTCAAAGAAAGGTGTTAAATCATAACTTGTTCCCGAAATATTAATTTTTACTTTTTTCTTGGGGCTATATGAAAAGTCTATTCTCGCTTTGGCTGATGTTTTGGGACCGTTTATCTCGCCAATGTCAACCGTTTTCATATTTCCTTGAGCATCAAGCTCAACTTTTCCTGACAATTTAAAATCATCTTTAAATAAGGAAAATTGCGGAACAGCTACTAGTTTATTATTATATAAATTAAGTGTGGTCGTTAAATTGGCCGGCTCATCTAATTTTTTCTTAAATCCTAAGAACGAGAAATCCACCGTCATTTTGCTTAATTGTGCATTTAAGCTAACGGAAGTTCTCTTGTCATCAAATATTGTGATTTCAGAATCAATCATCGCATACCCATCAACATAGGGCGGATTTAAAATTGAGCTATCGACACCTAAAACTTGTTTTACCGCATTGTTAAATTTGAATGATAACTTATAACGGCTTTGATAGTTTTTAGCTGAGAAATTCTCATTCCAAACTAATTTTAGCGGAATATTCTCTAATTTGGCATCTCCGGTTAACGATAGCCCTTGATTATTTACCTCAAGAGTTAGGCTCTCGGCGGATAGTGCCTTGTTTTTATAAGCATTCGGGAAACGTACATTCTTTAGTGAAGATAAGACATTTACCTTTACTTCATCTGTATTCAAATCATTTTTTAATTCAAAATTCAGCTTTAATGAAGTGTCTGCGTCACCGATAATGGCATCAGGCTTTAATCCCATTGCCGTCGTATAGCCAAGCGGCGGATTGTCAATTAAACGCAGGGCATCACTCACGCTGGAATTGAGCTCCAAATCTATATCTGCATAATTGTTATATTTATCCAAATCATATAATCGGACATAGCCTCCGGTCAAAATGACGCCTTTTGAGACACCTTTATCAACGTCTATCTTAATGTCATTTTTACTGAAATGGGCGCGACCGTATAAATTAGAAATATCAGGCATGCCGCGCAAGTAATTTAAGTTGGTATCAATAATATCTCCCTGACCATCTAAATTGGTAAGGCCAAAGGTTTTTGTTTTGTCATTCCACCCAAAAGTAAAAGCAAATTGTGCATTGGTGATTTTTCCACCATATAAGCTGTCTTCACACCAACTCCATGCATCTTCCGATATATATTTCGGCCAATATGTATATAAATCATCAAATTTCATTTCCTTGATGCCGGTTGACAAGGTGATGCTTAAGTTCTGCAGGGAATTTTCAAGTAGATACTGTTTAAATCCCGTGACGTCTACATCTATCTTGGCCTTTTGATCGCCTAAGTCAAAGCTGGCATTACGTATTTTGATATTATTTAAGCCGCCGGCAATATCTCCCTCCAGCAAAAAGGCCGATACGTCATAATTATACGCTTTGTTCTCATTGAACTTAATGTTTCCCTGCCCTCCTTCAAACTGAAAGGCTATTTTCTCAAAGGCACTGTCAACGCTGGTCATTATGTCATCTTTGTGTTTGATGACTTCATTAAAATTGACAAGAGTTGAAATTCGACCGTTTACCGGCAAGTTAATCTTATAAAAATCTTTTGCGGACTGCTCGTCTAAAAATGTTTCGGTCAATGCCTCCGGAACTAAATCCGAAAAATAAAAATCCAATGCCAACTTGTTGTTAAGCATACGGTATTCGCCTTCCAGCCCAACTGATGCTATTTGATTGCGTAATTTCATTAAGGCGCTGATTTCGGTAGAAATATTAGTTAAATTTCTTTCTAAGTGATAATTTACATCAGAAAAGACCCATTTGCGGCCAAGGTCTACTTCATGTAATTCAACTGAGGCATTACGAACGGAAACTTCATCAATATAGCTTTCAGGATATAAGTTATCCGAAGAATTAAATCTTTCGATAAAATCTTCAAAGGCATCAAAGTAATAAGCGATTTTCTTTTTATTGACTTCTTGCGTATTGCTTTTATCAATTCCATAATTGTTAAAAATATAGATACTCGGATTATTTACTACCATGGAACTGGGCGCTACAATACCTCTTAACAAAGCTCGGATACTAAATGATACCGAGGTTTTCGGCGCATTTATAATAAAACTATCATCGGTTTTGCGATATACTACATTATTGGCAATAATTTTTATCGGTTGAATCGAGCGTACCAATTCAATATTGACGCTTTCGACACTCACTTGATATTGCGTATCATCGTGATTAAGCGCCCTTATCATATATGGCTTTAAAAACGGTAATTCTATCGGACCGCGATAAAGCTGCCAAATAAAAAGCAATAAAAGCCCCAAAAATACGACGCCGACATAGTCGATAATTTTTTGAGTGATATATAATCTAGTCGAAACTTTCTTCATCTACTTTTAACCACCCGTTTTCATTGGCTTTTATCCAGCTTAAGATATCTAAATCATTACGGAAATTAAACAAATTATCATGTTTGGCGTTATCATATATAATCAGTTGCTTAGGTTCCGGCGCATAGTTGTATAAATTTTGCGCTAACTCTACGGGAACCGTTGTATCCATACTGCCGCCCATTATTAATATCGGTGAGCGCAGATTTTCAACCATGGCCAAATTATCATATTTATCCTGTATCAATATATCAAACGGCATCGGTACCGGAACAACCAACTTTGCAACATTGACCAAATTATCAAACGGGACCTCTAATATAAGTCCGGCAAAGGGCTTTTGTCTTTTTTGCAACGTATAAGCCGAATTAATTGCCATATGCGCCCCTAAAGACATGCCATAAAGATAAATATCTTGGTTTTTGTATCCTTGCGAATAAAGATACTGCACGGCTGCAAGGGCATCATTTTCCAAATTTTGTTGGGTGATTACGCCCGGAATATCCCCAAATCCCCTATATTCAGGTAAAAATGTGCCATAGCCTGCTTGTTCAAAGGTTTTTAATTTATAATAAAATTCTTCTATATTATACGAATTGCCGTGCATAAAGACGATAATCTTTTTATTGCCATTTTTGGGCTTGGTATACCATGCCTTAAGCGGTGTGCCGTCCGATGAATTATAATTTACTTCCCGCGCGATATAACCATATTTGTGTGCATGATTTATATCCGAATGAGACTTTGTCGGATGATAAATGAACAACTGCGGCTGCACATATAACAACCCACAGACCAATAGATAAACACCTGCCAAAATTCCAATTATTAAAGAAAATATTTTCTTTATATCTTCCATTATTCACCTACCTTGGCTGCAAGTGCCGCCGATAAAAATAAATCTATGTCCCCGTCTAATACCGCTTTGGTATCAGAGGTCTCTGCTTCAGTTCTTAAATCCTTTACCATTTTATAGGGCTGAAGAACATAAGAGCGAATCTGATTACCCCAACCATTATCGCCTTGCGCATCTCGCAAGCCTTGCGCTTCTGCTTCTCTTTTTTTGAGCTCTATTTCATATAGTCTTGCTTTCAGCATCTTCCAAGCGGCATCTTTATTTTGAAATTGCGAGCGTTGCGTTTGGCACGAAACGACTATACCGGTCGGAATATGCGTAATGCGGACGGCAGAATCGGTTTTGTTAATATGTTGCCCGCCGGCTCCGGATGAACGATATGTATCAATTCGGCAATCGGCTTCATTTATTTCAATATGTATCTCATCATCTATAACGGGATATACACCAACCGAGGCAAAACTCGTATGGCGGCGGGCATTACTGTCAAACGGGGAAATGCGCACCAAGCGATGCACCCCGCTTTCCGATTTAAGCCAACCATAGGCGTTGTGCCCACAAATTTTAATGGTTGCTGATTTGATGCCGGCAACATCACCTTCGGTTTCTTCGATATATTCGACTTTGTAGTGATGCGAATCCGCCCAACGCGTATACATTCTAAGCAACATTTCGGCCCAGTCTTGAGCTTCGGTTCCTCCGCTGCCGGAGTGAACTTCCAAAAAAGCATCGTTTCCGTCAACTTCTCCCGAAAGAAGTGCTTCCAATTCACCTCTCCTGGTTTGCTCTTTGAGGTGATTGAGTTGCTCTAAGCATTCCTGAACAGTCGCTTCATCGTGCTCTGCTTCCGCCATCTCAGCCAAGTCGCTCAAATCTTGCAACGATTTTTTCATCTCTTGAAAATTGTTCAAATTTTCTTCAAGAGTGTTTTTTTCGCTCATCAACTTTTGGGCTTTATCGGCATCACTCCATAAATTCGGATCAGAACTCAAAGAGGTTAATTCATCCAAACGAAGAAGGGAATTATCATAGTCAAAGTGACCTCCTCAGCAGTGCTAAAGACTGCTTGATGTCAGTAATTTTTTCTTCAAGTTCTGCGCGCATATTTGCTCCCTAATACTCTGTTCCCATTTGAAAATCAGCATTTTCATCAACACCAAATACTTTGGCCGTATCTTCCAAAGAATGTGCCGGTTTATTGCTTTCACCTATTATTCTTTGTTTATTTTTATTAAAATCAAAATCAGGTTTGAGAGCCTCGAAAATCACTGATGTATCTTCCGGGGTGGCCGGTTTTCCCGTCTTACTGTTAATTCTTACCAATTTGATTCCTTTGGGAATACGGAACGGAATATCCGGCTGCCCTTTCAAGGCCTCTGCCATATAATCATAGAATATCGGTAAAGCAACTGAGGCTCCCGTTTCTCTTCTGCCCAATGAGCGCGGATTATCAAATCCGACATAAGTGCCTACGACCATATCCGGTGAGAATCCCATAAACCATCCATCTTTATTGTCATTGGTAGTGCCCGTTTTTCCGGCCAAGTGGCGTTTTAGTTGACGCAAGCGAGCTCCGGTGCCGCGTGTGGCAACACCTTCCAAAATTGATGTCATTTGATAGGCTGATAACGGATCGACGATTTGTTCCCTTATATCTGCAATTTCAGGTATGGATTGATTTTCCCATTTATCGGCAGAACAACCTTTGCATTCTCTCTTATCGTGCTTATAAATGGTTTTACCATTGCGGTCTTGAATGCGCTCAATAAAATAAGGCTCAACTTTTTTACCGCCGTTGACCAAAACCGAATAGGCACTGGCCATATCTATCAGACGCGTATCTCCTGCACCCAAAGACATGGACAAAAGCTCTGGCAAATTCTTATTTACGCCTATTCTGCGCGCCATTTCCGATACTTTATCCATACCCACATCTTGTGCTAAACGTACAGTCATTAAGTTGCGAGATTTTTCTATGCCTTCGCGCAAGGTCATTAGCCCGTAAAACTTCTTGGTATAGTTTTCCGGTTTCCACCGTTTTTGTCCGGCTCCTTGGTCAAGCACAAACGGCGCATCCAAAATCAAATCCGTCGGCGAATAGCCGTTTTCAAGTGCGGTCAGATATACGAAAGGTTTAAATGATGAACCGGTTTGACGATAGGCCTGAGTTGCACGATTAAACTGTGATTTGGCAAAAGAATATCCTCCAACGATTGCCAAAACTTTTCCCGTATGCGGATCCATGACGATTAATGCCCCTTCGACATCAGGAATTTGTCTCAATTCATAACTGTTTTGAGCCAAAGATTTGCTTGTTTTAACCTTATCTGATGCAGGTTCCACAAAAATGACATCGCCTTCTTTTAAGACTTCAGCAACTGATTTTGGCTCATACCCAATACCTTGCTTAGGCAGATTTTTGCGTGCCCAAGAAAGTAATTTAAGCGGGATTATTCCTTGTTGGCCGTCTACGGTTTCAATGTTTGCCTGTGTTGGTTCAACTTTTAACACTATCGCTTTTTGCCAGCTTTTGTCAGCGCCGGCCGGTGCTTTGAATGCTTTGAGAGCCGTTTGATAATCCGCATTCAGGGCTATATTGGTCAAGGGGCCACGCCAACCGTGTCTTAAATCGTAATTTTTAAGTTGTTGCTTAAATACCTTGGTGGCAAGTTCTTGTAATTTCGGGTCAATTGTGGTTCTGACAATCAATCCTCCTTCATAGAGCGCATCGGAGCCAAATTTTTCACTGATTTCTCGTCTGACTTCTTCACTGAAATATTGGGCACTTTTAATAAATTCTGCATTTCTATCAATGGTAACCAGCGGTTTTTGTTTGGCGGCGGCTCCTTCATCGGGCGTAATATATTCATCTTCAACCATTCTATCTATTACCCAGTTTCTTCTGGCAATAGCCGCATCATATTTTGTTTTGGGATTATAGTTATTCGGTCCTTTCGGTAAAGCTGCCAGATATGCAATTTCTTCAATCGAGAGTTCATTTAAGGATTTGCCGAAGTAATTGAGCGCTGCGGCAGCAACGCCATAAGAGCGATTACCCAAATAAATTTCATTCAAATACAGCTCCAAAATATGGTCTTTGGTAAAAGCTTGTTCAATACGTGTGGCTAAGATGGCCTCCTTGAGTTTGCGGATATATGACAACTCCGAACTCAACAAGAAATTTTTTGCTACTTGTTGCGTAATGGTGGAGGCTCCGGCCGGACGACGCCCCGTGCCGATATTTTTTATATTGCCTATGGCTGCGCGAATAATGCCGACATAATCTATTCCGGAGTGAGAATAAAACTTTTTATCTTCGGCAGCAATGAAAGCGTTTTTTACTTGGTCGGGAATTTTATCAACGGGCACAAAAATTCTTTTTTCGGCAGCATATTCCATCAACAATTGACCATCGCCGGCATACAGGCGCGTGGTAACAGCCGGTTCATATTTTGCCAACTGATGATAGTCCGGAAGTTGCTCCGAATACTCCCACAAGGTGGTAATTACCAAAACAACGGCTATGACGGCAAAAAAGAAAAACGTACTCAGCAGTGAAGATAAGGTTTTAAACATGATTATTCCATTTTTATAATTTTACAAAATTAGCTTTAATCTATTACAATTTATAAAAAAAGCAAAAAGAAATTTGCTTTTTATAAGGAAAACTTACATTTTGGCACAATCTCTTTTAGAAGACCGATGCATGCTGCATATTGTCAAAATATTTATCTACCGCTCTGCTGGTGGATTCAGCTAATTTTTTGCGGTAACTTTTTTGTTTTAGAAGGCGCTCTTCGGTACGGTTAGAAAGGTATCCCATTTCCAGCAAAACGGATGGAACGTCGGGAGCTTTTAACACGGCAAAACCGGCAAAACGATGCGTGTTATCCTTTAGCTTGACGGATTTTCTCATTTCTTGCACCATAAAAGTGGCAAATTCCGAAGAACGGTTCATGGTCTCTCTTTGTGCCAAATTTATTAAAATGTCCGAAACTTCTTTAGAATGTTCCAACAAATTCAATCCGGCCACAACATCTACTTTATTTTCTCTTTCAGCCAAAGCGGCTGCTTCTTTATCGGATGCCGTTTCTGACAAAGTATAGACCGATAAACCTTTGGCACTGCGATTTACGGCGCTATCGGCATGGATAGACATAAATAAATCGGCATTATGTTTGCGGGCAATTTTTACTCGATCACGAAGCGGAATAAAAATATCCGAACTGCGGGTTAAATAAACCTTGTAGCCTTCTTTTTCCAAAATTGTTTTTAATTCTTTCGCCATGGCCAAAGTAATGTTTTTTTCATAAACGCCGGAATAGCCTATGGCTCCCGGGTCTTTACCGCCATGTCCCGGATCAAGCACTACGATTTTCTTTTTATTGGCAGGCCGTGATTTTTCCGATTTGGAAGATTTTGATGACGAATAGCTGCCGGCAAAAGCATTCTCCGTACTTAGCGCATATTTACTCCCCACCTTTGAGGCAAATTCACGTTCGGATGCAATTGCAACATCTACCACAAAGCGCCACCCAAAATTGCTTTGCGGAGCCAGCATAAAAGCTTTTTTTACAATGACCGGCTTCTTTAAATCAAACACAATGCGCGTGCCGTCAACGCCCACCGTTCCTAATCTCGGATCCGAAAGCAAATTATTATTATCAAGTTGTTTTTCGATTTTTGGGCTTACCGGGACATTAAACGTATCCACGACCAATCGTTTCGGACTGCTAAGCAGAAAAACTTTGTAGTCAAACTTTCGGTCGGCATCAAAAACGATACGTACACTGCCGACCCCTTGACCAACGCGCATGGAACTTATGCCGGCGGCCTGAGTTGCTTTAACATTCAGACACAAATACCCCGCCACGGCCAGCACCATCAGCTTAGCCGTAACGACTTTCAACTTTCTGCAAAAGCTGAAAATATGGGGCACAAAATCCTTCATATGCTCTAAAATCCACTTAATCCATTATGGGAGTTATTATATATAAAGACTTCTTACTAATCAGTTAAAGTTTATACATATTGGGAATAAACTTTACATATCTCCAATGTGTGATGCAAGCCTATTTTTTTGCATCAATCAAAAAATATTATTGTTTTTTAAGAAAAATCGTATATGCTTGCCTTAATTATATGTGTTGAGCATCGGAATCTTGTTTTGGAATCGTAAGGTTTGCAAAAACTATTTTGACAGGTGCGGCCGCTTTTCGGCACCATATAAGGGAAAGTTTTAGACTGGAAAGTTTTGGTCGACAAATAATCAACTAATCAATTAAACAACCTTTGTCGACGATAAAGAAAGATAATATATATGATGTATGCAGAGTTTAACTGCATGGAGTTGTTTTATAAATATTAGAGTGCACAATCGTTGTTATCATACTACGGTATTTGTGTGCTGAGATACGTATACTTTCGCCCCTTTCCAGATGTGACAATAATTTCACAGTTTATCTGTGATAAAGGGAGAATTATTTATGACTAAAAGAATGCTGATTGACGACACAAGTGCTGAAGAAACTCGTGTTGTCATTGTCAACGGCAATAAGGTGGAAGACGTTGAATTTGAATCCACTACACGTAAGCAAATAAAGGGTAATATTTATCTGGCAAAAGTTATGAGAATTGAGCCTTCTCTGCAAGCTGCTTTTGTAGATTACGGCGGAAACAGACATGGCTTTTTGGCTTTTGGCGAAATTCATCCGGATTATTATAATCTCAGTGCTGAAGAAATGGCTGAAATTGATAAAGAAGTCGATGATATTATTGAAGCAAAAAAACAAGCAATAAAAGAGCGTGAGCTGGAAAGAGAAAGATACCGCGCCGAGAAAGCCGCACGTGAAGAAGAACGCCGTGCTAAAGGAGCTGAAGAAAAAGCCAAACAAGAAGAACTTAACAGTGCCAATCATGCTGCTGATGATGCCTCGTCTGAGGGCGAGACAACGACTTCCGAAGTTCAATCAGAACAACCTGTTAGCAAAATTGAATCGGCCGGGGCCCCTTTGTCGGAAGAAAACAGTGCAACAAACAGCGAAGAGCATACTTCTGATGCTGCTTTAGAAGCTGAAGGACAAGAAGAAGCTGCCAATGATCATAAACATCCTCGCAAAAAGAGAATTCTGAAAAAGCGGGCTCGCAAAGCACTTGAAGCTGCAAAAAAAGAAACTTCGGCCGCTGATGGCATTGAGCATAGTACTGAAGAGAATCCTGAAAAATCAGATGATGTTGCAAAGTCAGAGGATAAGTTGGTTGTAATGCCTGCTTTGGTCAAAATGTCTGAAGATGTGGTGACCGACGATGTTGACGAAACAAAAAAAGAATCGATGACATCGCAAAATTTGGCTGCAGAAGGTATTGCTTCCGAAGATGATGACAGCGACGATGAAGATGATGAATCGGATACTGATTTTGAGATTCAGCGTAAGTTGTTGCGAATCCGCAAAATGTTTCACCGCAGCAAAATTCAGGATGTAATTAAAGAAGGGCAAGTCTTGCTGGTTCAAGTGGTTAAAGAAGAAAGAGGTAACAAAGGTGCTGCTTTGACAACCTATTTATCTTTGGCCGGACGCTATTGTGTTTTAATGCCGAACAGAATCAAAAGCGGCGGCGTTTCTAGAAAAATTACTAATGTGGCCGACAGAAAACGCCTAAAAGGAATCGTAAAAGAACTGCCTCTCAGCGATGAAATGTCTATGATTGTACGCACGGCCGGTGAAGATAAAACAAAGGCTGATATTGTTAGAGACTATAATTATCTCATCAGAAGTTGGAATCAAATCAGAATTGATGCGCTTAAGACAAAGGCTCCGGCACTTATTCATGAAGAAGGAAACCTTATCAGACGCGCTTTACGAGATATGTATACCAAAGACATATCGGAAATTATTGTCGACGGTGAGCAAGCTTATAAAGCTGCCAAAGAATTTGTTAAAATTCTCTCGCCCAGTAATGTTAAAAAAATTAAAGAAAATAAAAAGAATGATTTACCGCTCTTTCAAAAATTTCAAGTCGAGGCACAACTGGATAAATTGCATGATACAAACGTTCAGCTCGAATCAGGCGGATATTTGGTTATTAATCCGACCGAGGCTTTGGTTTCAATCGATGTAAACTCGGGGCGCGCCACCAAAGAAAAAGATTTGGAAGAAACTGCCCTTAAGACCAATTTGGAAGCTGCAGATGAAATTGCAAAACAACTCAGAATGCGTAATTTGGCCGGTTTGGTTGTGGTTGACTTTATTGATATGGAAGACCCGAAAAATAATCAAGCCGTTGAAAAACGTATGAAAGAGGCTATGAAAAAAGACAGAGCCAGAATCCAAATTGCTAAGATGAGTTGCTTTGGATTGCTCGAAATTTCAAGACAAAGAATGCACTCTTCTTTCTTTGAAAGCAACTATCAGGTTTGTCCTCATTGCCACGGCAAAGGTATTGTTAGGACAATTGAATCCGGCGCTATGTTTATTTTGCGTTGTATTGAAGAAGAAGGAATTAAAAATAAATCTTCTCGAATCAATTTGTATTTGCCAAGTGAATTTGCTGTTTATTTACTTAATCAAAAACGCAAAAATCTTTCTGCTCTTGAAGATAAGTATAATATGGAAGTCGTTATTTGTGCTGATGATTCAATTAAAAACATTGCTGATTACAAAATCGAGCGTGTTAAGCTGGTGAAAGCTCAAAATGAAGAAGTTAAGGAGACTTCTTCTTTAGTAGAAACAGCTGCAGAATCAGAGGCTTTGCCTACCTCCAAAGCTGAAAAGAAATCTAAAAGAGGTCGAAATAAAAAACAAGATATGCCAGTTGAGGCGGAAATAAAAGAGCCGACTACGGAAGTTTCAGTGACGGAAAACTCTTTTGAAGCGGCTGAAGAAGTCCCGCAAGAGACAGAGGAAAGCTCTGAGGATAGGGACTTTAAGAATAGAGGAAAAAGATATCCGAATCGGCGTCGCGACAGAAGGAATCGTTTTGATAGGCGCGGCAGAAACAAAGCTCACAGGAACAGAGATGCTGATGTCGATGGAAACGCTTTTTCTGAACACAAAAAAGAAAAAAGTGAAGCCGTCATTTTATATAACAGCCATGAAGATATTGTTCCTCAATCTCAGCCTGAAACAACAGATGACGCTAAACCTAAAGAGAAAGCAACTTGGTGGAGAAAACTCATCAAAAGTCAGTCTTAATTGCTGAGTTAGGACGTATACGAAAAAGGCTAATTATCGGTTTTTTGCCGATATTAGCCTTTTTGGCTTTGTGCCCTTCGGTAAGTGCACAAATTTCAATTATTACAGACGAAGAAACAGAAATATACTTATCAAATATCGTGCGCCCCATTTATCAACTGGCGGGTATTCCGTTTAATCGAAATAAAATTTATATTGTGAATGACGACAGCTTAAATGCTTTTGTCGGTGACGGAAATAACTTATTTGTGCACACGGGGACATTGATTAAGGCTGATAATTCCGAACAAATAAAAGGTGTTTTGGCGCATGAAGTGGGGCATATTTTAGGCGGACACATCTTACGCCAAAAAATTAAATCACAAGATTTACAAGAAGCAAGCATTGCCTCCATGGTTTTGGCCGGAGCTGCTGCCGCCGCCAGCGGTCGCGGAGACGTTGCAATGGCTGTTATGATGGGTTCGCAAAGTTCATTGCTCTCTCATTATTTGGCATATCGTGTAGAGGAAGAAAGAAGTGCCGATGATGCGGCAACTTCTCTTTTGCAAAAAGACAAAACTTCGCCTCAAGGACTGCTGGACTTTATGAAAAAGCTACAAAAACAAAATCAGTTAAACGGGGTGGAAGAAAATTTATATTTCAGAACTCACCCTTTAACATCTGAGAGAGTACGCTTTTTAGAGCAAGCCGTTAAAGTTTCACCTTATGCCTCTCAGAAAAAATCAGATGAAGAATATTTACGCATCAAAGCAAAGCTCCGTGCTTTTTTATATGATCCGAAACAAACTTTTTTGCGTTATCCGATAACCGACACTTCCGTGCCGGCACGTTACGCTCGAGCCATTGCTTATATGAAACAGCTTAATTTTGTGCAGGCTCATTCAACGATTGATGCTTTAATTAAGGCTGAACCGAATAATCCTTATTTTTATGAAGTTAAAGCGCAAATTTATTTGGAGCAAGGTAACCTTAATTTGGCTAAAAAAGCATATGAGACAATCTTAAAATTAAGGCCTCATACCGCCTTGTTTCAGTTGGATTGGGCGCAAATCGTTTTGGCAGGACAACCTTTAGCTCAGGAGCTAGAAGCGGTTATCACAGCTTTAAGACAAGCTTTAACCAAACGCCCCTCATCTAACGGTTGGCTTTTACTCTCGCAAGCTTATTATCTAAACGGAGAAAATGCTTATGCGGATTATGCGGCGGCCGAATATTCTTTGCGTATCGGCGAACCTGAGGTTGCTTTAAGACAAATTCAAAATGCACAAAGAGAAAATCCGCCTCAACAGCTGAGGTTAAAACTTGAAGACCTGAGGCAAAGAATTAAAAATTTGTATCCAAAATTAGATGATAAAAAATTTAGATAAGCGACTGTTACTCTCTTCTCTTGAGTTCGTTTAAGATGTCTGTGGTTTCATCCGGGGCGCGATAAGCCAGATTTTTCGGACGAACAAAACTTGGCATATCATCTTCATCTTTGGTTAGTGTTTCGGCAGACGGTGTCACTTTTTCAATTTCCAGATTGGGAATTTCAATTCCTTGTTTTGCTTGGAATAGGCAACTCATTCCGCCAACCGGTTCATAAAATTGCTCCAGTCCTTCTACCTTATCGCTCATACCTAAATACAGGAAACCTCCTTCGACTTGACGGCTGTATATTTTAGCTATTAATTTTTGTTGCACATCCGGCGCAAAATATTGCAGAACGTAACGGCAAAAAATTACATTGTAGCATTCGCTATGCGTGAGTTCATCCAGCAGATTATAGCGGCGAAATTCTACCATTGAGGCAATATCATTGTTGATGACCCACTGACCGTTTTCTTGATGGAAATTTTCCAATATTTGACGCATATTCAGCCCCATTTGAACATCAAACTGGCTATAGACACCCTTTTGGGCTTTGGTAATGGCATAGTTGGAAATATCTGTTCCGATTATATCTATTTTCCAATCACTTATGCCTTTGAGATTGTGTTTTATGGCCATGGCGATGGAATAAGTTTCTTGGCCTGAAGAACACCCTAAGCTCCATATGCGTAAACGTTTGGAACTTCGGTTTATTTCCCGCAATTGCGGCAGCAAATAAGATTCAAAGCCCTTAAAAACTTGGTAATCTCTATAAAAATATGTATCCGAAAATGTCAGGGCTTCCACAACCTGCCATAAAAGTGCCTTTTGTCCTAACTTTAACTCGCCAATCAGTTCTTCTACCGAGGCATAGCCCTTTTCACAGATAAAATTATAAAGTTTTTTATCTATGATGAAATATTTGTCATTCGATAAATCCCAACCGGCATATTGTCTTAGGAGACTGAGTATATATTCAAAATCACTTTTTTTCATGGCTCTCTTCCTATAACAATCCCAATATTGCCAGTTTGGAAATAATTATTTCTTCATCAAAAGGTTTCAGAACATAATCATCTGCTCCGCCATCCAAGGCTTCTTGAATGGTATCTCGGTCATTGATAGATGAACAAAACATTATTTTCGGCTGTTTGGATATGCGCGAATTTCTTATTTTATACATTGCATCTATCCCATCTAAAACAGGAAGGCGGTAGTCCATAATGATTAAATCCGGCTCATTTAATTGGCACAATTCTACCACTTCTTCCCCGTCTTCGGCTTCCATGGTTTCAAATCCTATGTTGCCCATAATTTTGTTAAACAACATTCGAATGATTTTAGAATCGTCGGCTATCAAACATTTTGACATTTCTTTGTTACTCCACAATGAAACCTAGGGCCGGATCTTCAACCAAGGTTAAATGGGTTTGCTTTTGTTGCATTAATTGCTGCAGGTAGAAAACAGGCGCATATTGTGCAATATTATTTTCCGGTTTTTCTCCGGCAAGTACCAATTTTATATTTTTTAGTTTTTCGGCAGAGAGCGATGCTTGGGTATGCACAACAACGGCTAATTTGTTGCCGACTTCTCTGGCTTCTATTTTGCCGCCTTTAATTAACGTGTCGGCCGCAATCATGATGGCAATCATAGCTACCCTGCCCCAATTTGGCGTGTGTAATTCCAATGCCAAAGATATAGGGTAATTTTGGTTGCCCAACGTCTTTAAATAATTTTCCGTTGTGGTTTTGATTACTTCTATATTTTCTAAGTTGGCATTACTTAACCCAAACGCTAACCTAAAGAACTTAAGACGAGACGATAGCACGGTTGAACTTACTTTGAGAATCGAACGTATATCATCTAAAAAATCCATATCTCCTTCTTCCAACAGTTCTACCGCGTTGGAGACAGCTCCGATATTTCCGATAACATCATGGCTGATGCGGGTGCAGATTAATTCGCTCAATTCCGTTTCCGTTAATAATGCGCTCATTCTTTCCTCTTTAGAAACTATATAAATCCGTATTCATAAATTTCTGATCTTCACGTGACATTCGCGTATAATCCAGCTCGCGAAGCATCGGGTCTTCCAATACCAGTCGTCCGGTACCGGCTTGGAGGTAAGGCTTGTTGCCCCCCAATCCCCATATCACGTCATCTTTGTTATCGGGTGTACCATACTTTTGGTTAATTTTTTTCCAAAAATCGTAAACTTTTATATTGCGAAGGTAAATTTGTTTTTGGCTGTTGCCGCTGATGTTTGTTGCAGCCTCGCTTTTGTAGGAGATCCGATAGGCTTTATTATTCGTAAAAGTACTGGTGAATCTGACTTCTATTTCTTCTCTGGTTTTGAATTTAGAATAAGTGACTCGCTCAACAAATTGGTATCCGTCTTTTTTCGCCATTTGAATGACGCAGTTTTCCAAGCGCTCATAGCCAACAACGCCCGAAGCTCGGCATTTATCCTCATTGCGCCAACGTATAAAGTTCGGAATATCCATTTTTTGCATGGTACGACGGAAACCTCTCTTGGTTAAGACGTCCTCTATTTGCGCAAATGACATTCTTAACATGGCTCCCGATATATCAAATACCGAGGCATTTGAACGTTTTACCGTTCTTTTAGAATTTTCAACCAAACTGGTTAAATTTACTTTGGCCTCGCCTTGCGCCTTCGAATCGTCTTTTGTTCCTAAAAGCGGTTCTTTTATTTTGGATATCCAAGTTTCGTCTTTGGCGGAAGATGAAGAATTCTGTGGGGTGTCTTGTTTGGCTTCCAAATTATCCGTCAGGGTTTTATTTTTATCTACCTTGGGTTGGGGTGCGCTTGCGGCATCGGCTGTGCCTGCCGAGGTATCTGTCTTTATGTTTTGAGAAGGCGTCTGATTTGCACTTTGAGGATTAACCTCCGTTGCTCCGTCTTCAAGAGAGTCAAAATCCATATTTTCAAAATTCAGGTCTTCGTCAGACATTACTTTGGGTAAAGCCAAAGTTTGGCTGGAATTATATGTCGGACCGGAAGTCTCAGCGAGGGATTGGGTTTGTTCCATATCAGGATAAAGCAGCGGGTCATATTCCTCACTACTCCAACTAAGCGTCGGCGTTAAAATTGCCGTGGCGGCACAAAGTAAAATCCCAAATTTCATTTTTCAGTACTGATGTTTTTGTAAAAATTTTTCTTTAGTATAACCTGTTTTTTGTATATTTCAAATTTTAAGCAAAGTTATCCGCCTGTTTTCGGGGTTTACTTTTTTATGAATCTTGATATAAAGAAGTCAACTGATTTTTTTAAGGATAGCGATGAAAACTGTTCATATTATAGGTGCCGGATTGGCAGGTTCGGAAGCCGCTTGGCAAATTGCTCAAGCCGGTATTGAAGTTATTATCCATGAGATGAAGCCAAAACGCTTTTCTCCGGCACACAAAAATCCAGATTGTGCAGAGTTGGTCTGCTCAAACTCTTTGCGCTCGGATGACCATGAGCATAATGCCGTCGGTTTGCTGCACGAAGAATTGCGCCGTACCGGTTCGCTCATTATGGCTTGCGCCGATGAAACAAAAGTGCCTGCCGGCGGGGCTTTGGCCGTGGACAGAGAAGGTTTTGCCCGTTTGGTAACGCAAAAGCTCTTCTCTCATCCGCTTATTCAATTCAGACATGAAGAAATTACGACTTTGCCTGATGAGAGTTGGGGTGATGTGATTATTGCCACAGGTCCTTTGACCAGCGAGACATTAGCGCACGCCATTTTGGACGAGGTTAACGCACAATCTCTTTCTTTTTATGATGCGATTGCACCGGTCGTTTATAAAGACAGTATTAATTTTGACAAGGCTTGGTATCAATCCCGCTATGATAAAGGTGATAAATTTGACTACATCAACTGTCCGCTTTCCAAAGAAGAGTATTATCATTTTGTTGATGAGCTCTTAAAAGCCGAAAAAGCCGAATTTCACGATTGGGAAGAAGTCAACTATTTTGACGGGTGTTTGCCTATTGAAGTGATGGCCGAACGAGGCATCGAAACGCTTGTGTTCGGGCCGATGAAACCAGTCGGCTTAACAAATCAGCATAGCACAGAAAAACCTTATGCCGTGGTGCAACTCCGCCAAGACAACAAAGAAGACACTTTGCGCAATATTGTCGGCTTTCAAACCAAGATGAAATACGGTGAGCAAAAGAGAATCTTTCAGATGATTCCGGGACTGGAAAATGCCGAATTTGCCCGCTTTGGCGGAATTCACAAAAATACCTTTATAAAAAGCCCGATTTTGCTTGATTCAACATTACGCCTTAAATCCAAGCCATATATCAGCTTTGCAGGGCAGATTACCGGTTGCGAGGGCTATGTGGAAAGTACAGCCATCGGGCTGTTGGCCGGATATTTTGCCACTTGTCGCGCGCTTGGCAAAGCTGCTCTTTTACCGCCGCAAACCACCGCTCTGGGCGCAATGCTCAATCATTTGATTGATGATACAGATATTGACAATTTTCAGCCGATGAATATTAATTTTGGAATTTTTCCAACAATTAGGGGCGAAACTACCGTTAACGGAAAGTTCAAAAAGCTCAAAGGTATGGAGCGCAAAGAAGCCTATTGCCGCCGTGCACTTGAAGACCTCAAAACTTGGTTGGAGAACAGATAAATGCCCAATATGCGCCACAAACAACAAAAAGACGAAAATTTTCCGGTTGCCTCTTTTTTGTTTGACAAAGATACGCAAAAGATTGTGACCGCTTATTATGATTTTGCCAGATATTGTGATGACGTGGCCGATAACCCTGCCCTGACGTCGCAACAAAAGTTAGACCGTTTGGAGGCTGCCGAACAAGCTCTCTTTAATGAAAAAGAAGCTAAAAAAAACAAACAAGCCGCTCATTTACGCAAAGTGTTCTTAAAAGAGAATTTGAGCTTTTCTTTGGCCGATGATTTGCTAAAAGCTTTCCGTCAAGATGCTGAGGGTTTCTTTTACCAAACTTGGGGACAGCTTATTGATTATTGCAAAAACTCCGCGGCACCGGTGGGGCGGTTTATGCTTGCCATTCATAACGAAAATCCTTCAACCTATTTGCCGGCCGATGCCCTTTGTGCCGCTTTGCAGATTGTCAACCATATTCAAGACGTGAAATATGATTTTCAGGTACTAAACAGAATTTATATTCCTGATGATTTATGGAAACAATTTAATCTTTCGGCTCAGATTTTGAAACAAGACAAAAGCACGGATGCTTTTAGAAACCTTCTTACAGAAATGCTGAAAAGAGTTAAAGGTTTACTTAAAGATGCCGAAATTTTGCCTTGCATTGTCAAGAACTTAAGACTAAGATTAGTGCTCTGCGTTATCTTTTCCTTAACCAATATTATGATACATAAAATAGAAAAAGGTGATGTTTTGGCCTCGCAAATTAAGTTAAACAAATTTGATTGGGCAAAAGCTGTTATCGGCGGGGTCGGAAAAGGTTTGTTTATGCGCAGAAAAACTTTGACTAATAAAGGTTTGTAGATGAACGATATTAAGCAAATTGTTAAAAAATCCGGCACTTCTTTCTTTTGGAGCATGCGTATGCTGCCAAAGCCAAAGCGTGAGGCAATGTATACAATTTATGCTTTTTGCAGGCATATTGACGACATTGTCGACGGTGATACCGACATGGCCGAAAAGCAAGAATTGCTCCAAGCTTGGCGCGAAGAAATTGATAATATTTATGATAAAAAAGTGCCGGCTACCGAAATCGGACGTCGTATCTACAAAAATTGTATGCGCTTTAAACTGCCGAAGGAAGAATTTTTACGCCTTATCAATAGTATTTCAATGGATGTACCTAACCCCGTGCAAGCTCCGTCGATGGATAAATTTTTAGAATATTGCCGCGGAGTAGCCGGAGTTCCCGGAAATTTGTCTTTACGAATTTTTGGCTGTAATAATGAAAAAATTATCAATGAATTAGCTATAAATTTGGGGAACGCCCTACAAATTACAAATATATTGCGAGATGTTAAAGAAGATGCTATGAGTAATCGCCTTTATATTCCTAAAGAATTTTTGCTTCAGGCAAATATTGCCTCAACCGACCCCAAAGCCGTCGTGGTAGATAAAAATTTAGCCATTGCAAGAGAGGAACTCGCCAAGATGGCAGACGATTATTTCAAGAAATCAGAACTTCTTATTCAACAATTAGATAAAAAAACAGCTCGTCCGGTTAAAATGATTGCCGCCATTTATCGAAAATACTTTAAGATTATGAAAAACAGAGGGTGGGAAATTATCTCGCCTAAACCGCAAATCAGCAAAATGAAAAAGCTCAAACTTGCTTTGCGGGCTTATTTTGGAAAATAAGTAATGAAGCAAAAGGCATATCATATTATCGGTGCCGGAGCGGCCGGTTTGTATGCTGCCAAGTTTATCAAACAAAAATTTCCTCAAGCGACAATTTATCTGTATGAAGCAGCTCATCACATCGGCGGAAGGGCCTATTCTTTTTTTAATAAGGATTGGCAATTAAACCTTGATAATGCTACGCATGTTTTGCTAAAAGCAAACAAAAATGCTTACCAAGACTTTCACTCTTTTCAGGAGTGGCAAAAAATTTATTTTCTGGAAAAAGGGCAAACCGCTCCTCAACCAACTCAGTGGAAATTCAGAAATGAAATTGCCGAGGCGGTTTTTAACACCTCTTTTGATGAGGTAGGATACAAACAATGGCTCAATATCGCTTGGCAGCTTTTTCCATTTTTTCCGCATAAATTTCTGGCTGCATTTTCAAAAGGAAATTTAACCAAAGACCTTACGCAAATTTTGCAACATTCTGATATTCATATTAATTACGGCTGTAAGCTCTTAAGCATAGAACAACAAGGAGAGCTTATCTCCAAGCTCATTTTTAACCAACAAAGCGTTGACGTTAAAGAAGGCGAGCAAGTGATTTCGGCGCTGGATAGCTATAATTACGGCAAAATATTTGAGACGACACATTTTGAATATAACGCAATCATCAATATTTATTTTCACACCAGCATGGCAATCACTTTGCCACAAGGATTGCATTTTATCGGCCTAAAGGGCTCTTTGGCGCAATGGGTATTTTCTTTTCCTAATATCTTAGCAGTTACAATCAGCAATGCTAATACTTGCTCTTTAAGTGACGAAGAATTAGCTCGGCAGATTTGGGCGGAAATTTGTGAATTGAGAGGAAGAGCGGCCGCCTTTATGCCGGAATATCGCATTTTGCGTCACAAACGAGCAACAATCAAGCAAGACATAGGTAACAATGCCTTACGCCCATCTTCGGCGCAAACAAAATGGGCAAACTTGCAAATTTGCGGCGACTGGACAATGAAAAATTATCCGTGCTGTATCGAGAGCGCAATTCTTTCGGCTAAAAGGCTTAAAATATAAGAAAGCCCTCAAACTTTTGTGTTCGAGGGCTTAATTTTAATGAAGCCAGGACAAAATTTTGTGTTTTAATTTCTGTCCTTTGGAAACGGAAACAGAAGCACAATACAAGTTCCAATAGAGTTGGTATTCTTTGCGACTCAGAAGTGAAATGGTATCTTCACGGATGCCTTTGGTTTGAAAATAGGTCCTCATAAATTCATCCGGCTCTTTGGTCGAGATTTTACCATGCTCCAGGCGATAGGCTAAGAGTTGTTGTTCATCTTCGGCATTTAGAGAATAAATCTCTAAAAAATCTTGCAGTAGCTTTTCATTACCTGAGGCAATGAGTTGCCGCTTAAACTCCGGTAAATTCGCATTGCGTTGCACAAGCTTATTTTGGGACATTTTTAAATAAGGTTTGCACAAACTGGCATCACGTTTAATAAGCTCCGCAATTACGGTCGGCGTGTACAAATTCTTAAACAACAGAACTTGAACTTTCATAACGGCATCTTTTCCACCTATCAGATAAGGAGCATAGAATTCGCGTTCTTCTTGATTTAATTCATTTAATTGCTTAACTGCCGGTAATAAAATGCCTTGCAGCGTTTTTACAATTTCAGGATTTTTTTCCATAATGTTGTAATTTTAAAATAAATAAAGACTCAATAATTAATTATTGAGTCTTTATTTAAGCTTTAATCCCCAGTTTGTAAAGATTTATTTGAACTGGCGGGCAAACTCGAACTTATCTACCCCGTTAATTTTGGTCAAGTTCGGATTGGTCAAAATATTCGGCAATTCCATTTTGCAGAAAACGCTTCTCGGATCGGCATTGTTGACAAATGCCGTAACCTCGCCTTTGGCCTCGCCGATAAATCTTTTGGAGGCAATGCTCCAAATTTCGGCAACTTGCTCCTGACTTAGTCCCGAATCGTGACTGAGCAATCCCATTTCGACTAATTTGGCGCCGCAATCGGTGTGTTCAATCACCATTTTGTTATTGTGCTTGCTGGCATAGTCAAACGCCTTGTCCCGATTTTCTTTGGTGGGCTGAAAACTAATGCTGTAAAGCACAATGCTGTTTTCGGGGGTGGACACACTATAGGTGCGTGCCACCTCCAATGCTTGCTGAAATAATTTGTTCATTACTTTTTCTTACTCTTTACTATATCTAATTGTCCGTTGCTGACGATGATGTCCGCCGTATCGTTCTCGGCGATTTCACCATCCAGAATCTTTAACGCCAATTTATTTTCAATTTGATTTTTTAGCAAGCGTTTTAACGGTCTTGCACCGTAAACCGGATCATAACCGTTATTAACAATCCATGCCTCGGCAGCATCATTAACACGTAATTTGATGTTTTTCTCGGCTAGGCGTTTTTCAATACCTGCTATTTGTATCTTGGCGATTTCTTTTATATTACTCTTATCTAAGCGATGGAACAAGCTTATTTCATCAATACGGTTGATAAATTCCGGACGGAAAGAGGCTTTAACAATTTCCATAACTTTGGCCTTTATCTTTTTGGGATCATCGGCACTGGTGGCGTTGGCCAAAATTTCCGAACCCAAATTTGAGGTCATGATTATTATGGTATTCTTAAAGTCAACCGTGCGGCCTTTACCATCAGTCAAGCGTCCGTCATCCAATACTTGCAACAAGACATTGAAAATATCCGGATGCGCTTTTTCTACCTCATCAAACAATATAACCTGATAAGGACGACGACGTACCGCTTCGGTTAAGACACCGCCTTCTTCATAGCCGACATACCCCGGAGGCGAACCAATCAAACGAGCAACTGCATGTTTCTCCATATATTCAGACATATCAATTCGCAACAGAGCATGCTCATCATTGAACAAGAACTCAGCTAAGGCCTTGCTTAATTCGGTTTTACCAACACCGGTCGGCCCCAAAAACAGGAAAGAACCGATTGGTTGACTGCCGTCATTAATACCGGCACGAGAACGTCTGACCGCATTTGAAACAGCGGCAATGGCCTCTTTTTGACCAATGACTCGTTTGCCCAAAAATTCTTCCATATGAACCAGTTTTTCACGTTCGCCTTGCAACATCTTATCAACCGGAATACCCGTCCATTTGGAAACGACGGCCGCAATATTCTCATCTGTTACGGTTTCGTTAATGTGCGCGTTGGCTGAGGCTGCCTTTTCTTCAATCTGTTTTAACTGAGATTGAAGGTTTGGAATAACGCTATACTGTAACTCGCCGGCACGTTCAAAACGTCCTTCACGTTGAGCAATTTCGGCCTCAATGCGCGCCTTATCCAATTTGTCTTTCAATTCGGTGACGTTGGCCAGACCTTGTTTTTCGGCTTTCCATTTCTCATTTAAGCCCTTGGCTTTGACCTCAAGTCCGGAGATTTCATAGCCGATTTGTTCCAGACGAGATTTGGAGGCCTCATCGGTTTCCTTCTTGAGGGCTTCGCGCTCAATCTTGAGCTGTAAGATACGGCGGTCGAGCTCGTCTAACTCTTCGGGTTTCGAATCTATGGCCATTCTTAAGGCGCTGGCGGCTTCATCCATCAGGTCAATTGCCTTATCGGGCAAGAAACGGTCACTAATATATCTATTCGACAACGTGGCTGCGGCAATCAAGGCATTATCGGAAATTTTAACCCCATGGTGGAGCTCAAATTTGTCCTTAATGCCACGCAGAATCGAAATGGTTTCCTCAACGCTCGGTTCATCAACAAATACCGGTTGGAAACGACGAGCCAAGGCGGCATCTTTTTCAACATATTTTTTATATTCATTTAATGTGGTGGCGCCCAGGCAGTGCAATTCACCTCTTGCCAAAGCCGGTTTTAACAGGTTGGAGGCATCCATTGAGCCCTCACTGGCACCGGCACCGACAATGGTGTGCATTTCATCAATAAACAAAATGATGTTGCCGTCTGAGGCTTCAACCTCTTTCAGAACAGCTTTTAAGCGCTCCTCAAATTCACCTCTGAACTTGGCACCGGCAATCAGAGCACCCATATCAAGTGCCAACAATCTTTTATCATGCAGGCTTTCGGGCACATCATTGTTGACAATTCGCATTGCCAGACCCTCAACAATTGCGGTTTTACCAACACCCGGTTCACCAATCAAGACCGGA
The DNA here is from genome assembly GCA_944393175.1 of uncultured Alphaproteobacteria bacterium. Taxonomy (GTDB): domain Bacteria; phylum Pseudomonadota; class Alphaproteobacteria; order RF32; family CAG-239; genus Scatocola. Next base: position 141,344 of record CALXZH010000027.1, read on the forward strand.
TTGTTTTTGGTACGACGCGACAATACTTGGATGGTACGGCGAATTTCATGTTCACGTCCGATTACAGGGTCAAGTTTTCCTTCTCTTGCCTTAGCCGTAATATCAATCGCATATTTCTTTAAGGCTTCAAAATTTTCTTCTGAGCTTTCCGAATCCGCTACCCGGCCTTTACGATATTCATTAATAGCTTGCTCCAAGCGTCCATAGTTGACGCCGGCATTACGCAAAATATCATAAGCCTTGGTGCCTGAGGTGGCGGCTAAGGCTTGCAATATGCGTTCACTGGTAACGAACTGATCGCCCGACTTTTCAGCTAAATTTTCCGCCTCTTGCATAACGCGGGTAAATTCTTGCGACATCAGGCTTTGAACGGCGGCTCCTGATACTTGCGGAATTTTATGAATGGCATCGTCGGTTTGGCTGATAATGGTTTCTACATTACCACCTGCTTTTTGCAATAAATCTTTTATCAGCGTGTCTTTATCATCTAAGAGAACTTTTAAGATATGTTCGGGTGCAATATACTGGTGCTTTTTGGTTGAGGCCAGATTAACCACATCCTGAACTAATCCTTTAGACTTATTGGTAAGTTTTTCAAAATCCATTGTGTTTATCCCTTCTTTCTACTACTTCTTAAAATATAGTTATGAACAGAGGGGTAAATCAAGTTTTTTGATAAAATTATTTACTATTTTATTTTTGGGGAATTAATTTTATCACCGTAATTTCTGAGGGTGCAAACAAACGCAACGGCGCACCCCAATATCCGGCTCCGCGAGAAACATAAAGCTTAGCGGTGCCTAAATCATAGAGCCCTGCCAAATATTTATTTACCTGACGAACCAAAAAATGAAACGGGAAAATTTGCCCGCCATGGGTATGACCTGAAAGCTGCAAATCATAGTTTGGTCTAAATTTCTGATCTTTATAAAATTTAGGTGAATGTGAGAGCAAAACCTTATAGTCCTTGGGTTTTGCATTTTCAAAGGTCTTATTCAAATCCAGCTTAAAAAATCTGGCACCGCGAACAAAACTAATATCCGGAATTCCTCCGATATACAGCTCCGTTCCTTTTATTCTTACACCTGAATTAAAAAGTGCCGTCCAGCCTTGTTTGAGGTATTTAAATTGCCATGCCGGCAGACCATTATATAACTCGTGATTTCCATAAACGATATATTCACCATATTTGCTCTTTAAGCCTTTAAGTGCGGCCATTTGAGCCTCTACTTTAGAGACTTTGTCATCTCCTATATCTCCGGTGAGCACAATTAAATCCGGATTAAGAGAATTAACCTTAGCAACTAATTTTTGCAGGTGGGCTACAGGGGTGGTGCGATTAACGTGAATATCGCTTAATTGGACAATTGTATATTTTTGCCTTAATTTTGCGCTTGAGATAACTACCTCTTTGACGTCAGGCACTTTCAAAGCCTCATAACAAGCATAAATACTCAATATCAACGTGAGCCCTAAGGTGTAAACATTGGCTAGGTTTAATTTATGATAGTCTGAGGGATTGAAAACGTTGGCTTGTGCATATTTAAAGACTTTCGCCAGTTCATATATAAGAAACCAGATGAAATCTCGAAACAGCAGCAGGACTAATAAAATAAATGCCGCCCCAAACAGAAAATATCCAATATTAGAGATATAGGCAAAAATATTCGTATTGCCCAGCGAGGTGGCTCTTAATCCTCCGATAATCACCGGAGAAAACCAAGAAAAGATGACTATCAAGGAGACTATAACCTTCAACGACAAGCGTAGCTCAATATAGCCAACTAAAGTCTTGATGGTGATGGCAGTGGCTGCTATGGCTACAATCAAGGCTCCTATCATAAACATTTTTTCTCCTGTGGGCTATCTCTTACTCAGATACGGCCATTTTGCGGCGATAGGTTCTTTTGGGCTTTACCGCAGCTGTTTCATTTTTGGTTAGGGCTTGAGCTTCAGAGGTGGGTATTTCAATTACCGTAAATGATTTTTTTTCTTTTGCTTCCGGTGCTTGAGATTGCGGTTGGGTATCGGTTTCGGCTAAAAATGTTTCTAATGAAGTGACCGAAGCTAGGTGCGGTTCAATATCTTCTTCCTCTTTAAGGGTTTGAGAATCCGTATCAGCCGTGTTTGTTTGAGTGGTTTCGTTTTCTTGTTTGTCTTCACTTTGAGTGTTTTCAACCAAGGCTAACTGGGCTGCATTTTTAGCGGCTTGAGCTTGGTTCTTTTTCTCATTGATTTCGGTGACAATTTTACGGTAGTGTTCGGCATATTGACGGAAAACCTCAGCACTCACATAGTCATTATTTGTGTGTGCTTCTTTTGCCAATTCATTATAGCGCTTGATTAAGTCTAATGCCGTACCACTGATTTTTCCGGCAATAGAATTGCTGTCAAATTTGTAGTTTAATGAATAAATTTGATTATTGTAATTATTATTACGAAATTTGTTATTTGTTCTTTTCATAAGTTTATACCATAAATGTTACATGAAAACCTGATGTGATTTTCATTATCAAAACAAAATTAAAAACTTGCGTTTTTGGAAAAAGTAAAAAGCTCTTATTATCTTTGTTTAAGCTATTATGTGCACATAATACTTAAAAAAGTTATAATTGCAACTTATTTTTTCAAAATTACACATCTCTCGATTTGGCCTAAATCGGCAACGATTTTTACCAAGTTAAGCCCGGCTTGCTCAAATATCTCTGCCACCGCTTGCGCTTGATTTATGCCGACCTCAAGCAAGATATGACCCCCGGTTTGGAGCAGTGGCGGCGTAATGCTCGCAAGTTGCCGGTAGTGATACAGACCATCTTTTCCCCCGTCCAATGCCGACATTGGGTCATAATTTTTGACATCATCCTCAAGTGAGGTTATATCTTGCGTTGGAATGTACGGAGGATTTGACACTATCATATCAACCGGGGAATCTAATAATTCAGACAGTTTTTCATCAAACCAATCGGAATTAATCCATTTTACTCGGTTGGATAGCTCTAATATATCGGCATTTTTTTTGGCAACCAGCAACGCTTTTGAGGAGATGTCTATACCTTGCCCATAGGCATTTTTTCTTTCAGCCAAAAGAGAAAGTAAAATGCAGCCCGAACCGGTGCCAAAATCTATAATTTTTACTTTTTGCTCTTGAGGCAAAAGTTTGAGTGCCTCTTCCACTAAAACTTCAGTATCCGGCCTCGGAGATAATACATCCTCGTTGACCACAAAGTCATATTTATAAAATCCTTTTGTACCTAAAATTTTATCTAATGGTTTGTGTGCAAGGCGTTGAGTGATAATGGCTGCAATTTTTTTTGCTTCTTTGGGGCTTAATTTGTCGTCCATTAAAGCTATCTCATTTTCATCCTTATTGCAGACAAAGCTCAAAATTCTTTTGGCTTCAAGCCTTGGCGATTCAATTCCTGCACGGCTTAAAGTCGTAGAAATTTCTGTTAATACTCGGTTCATCGGAATTTTTACTCAGAAATTGAAAATCTGCTTAATTAAGCTCACGGACAGTTGCTGAATGTTCAATTTCAGCCGATTGGGGCGTGTCTTCTTTGTCTTTTTGAGAACGTATAAATTGCAAATGGAAGGAAATTTTTGCACGCAAAGGCTCAAAATCAAGGCTTTCAGAGAATCTTCCCTGATATATAAATCCTTGCTTTTGAGTGGTTTGCGTGGCTGTATCCATATTAATTTTCCTTATCTGCCTTTTCGTGCTTTATTATAGCATATTTATGCTGCCATTTCAAGTTTTACAAGTGATGACAGATGTTCAAAAGCTTTCTTTTCTATCTGACGTACACGCTCACGGCTAACACCAAATTTGGCACCTAACTCTTCCAACGTAACAGGTTCGTCAACGAGCATACGGTTTTCTATAATGTAGCGCTCACGGTCATTCAGTTTTGCCAAGCATTTTTGCAAAACTTTTTGTTTGTACTTGACTTCCTCTTTATTGGCAATTTTAGCTTCAACATTTTGGCGATTATCTACCAAAAAGTCAATTTGCTCACTTGTGCCATCATCGCCGGCAGCAACATTTAAGGATTTATCCCCGCCGATACGTTGGTTCATTTCGACAACGTCTTGCTCATCAACAACTAATTCTTTGGCTATCTTTTTAACAACTTCAGGCTCAAGAGCTTTGTTTTCATAAAGACCTAAGCGTGCCTTAATGCGGCTTAAGTTATAAAACAACTTCTTTTGCGCAGCAACCGTACCGATTTTGACCAAAGACCAAGAACGCAAAATATAATCATTAATTGCGGCCTTAATCCACCATATTGCATAAGTCGAAAGACGAACTTTTTTATCCAAATCAAATTTTTTAACTGCCTGCATTAAGCCAATGTTGGCCTCAGACACAATGTCTGCCAGAGGCAAACCGTAACGACGATAAGTCAGTGCTATTTTAGCGGCTAAACGCAAATGAGACGTTACCAACTTTTCGGCCGCTTTCAAATTGCCGTTGTGTTTGAAATCGACAATCAAGCTTTGCTCTTCGTTTTCACTTAATACAGGAAATTTCTTAATTTGTTCAAAATAGGCAAATAAACTATTTTCTTCAATAACAAGAGGTAATTTAGCGTTGTTGTTCACAACCATTACATTTGTATTCTCAGACATATATATTCAACCTTCTTTCTTAATAGGATATTGCGCTCTGGGTTTTCCCCTCGGCGCAGTTTTGAATGCTAGTACTTTTTTTGAAATTTTGCAATATCCGTTCTTTAAATTTTATGAATTTTTTTGCGGATAGGTTATCAAAAATTCTTGTTTTGGGGGTAAATTTTGAATGAAATTTATAATGCTTACTTGGATTTCTCCTTGTTTGGGATAAATCAGAAGATATATGTCCGAAGCATTCCCCTGCCCTGAGTTTTTGCACAAACGCAATTCATCATCATTCAGACCCAAATTTATTTTGGTCATTAACAAATGATTGGCCACATTATAGTTTTGCTTGGAGGTAAAACCTTTCGGACTGACCTCTTGATAGGAACTTAAATATTTTAACAGAAGTTTTTGGTTGCGTCTTTCCATAATGGTCGTTGCTGGATGCTGTGCATAGTATTGTTCCGCTTTGGACTCGACCAGCTCTATCAAGAGTTTATCATTACAAGACGGAAGTATCGGATGAGGTGTCGTATCTACATAAACATTTTCCTCAAGCGGTATTGAAAAATCAAGATTTTCAATATCCTCTTCATTATTGTTTATCGGACTTTCTTCAGTGGTTTGGAGGCCGTCTTCTGCTATTTCTTTGTCTGCTTGAGTTTGAATTTGCGCAACTTGCTCTTTAAGCTCGCTTTCTTGTGCCAAGACATAATCTGAAAGTCCAAAAATTGACAAGAGGCAAGCCGAAAACAACAAATTGCGCATATTCTTCTCCTTGATTTAAAAGTTGATACTATTGGGCGTTCTTGGAAACGGAAGTACATCTCGGATATTGGCAATGCCTGTTACCAGCATCATCATGCGTTCAAATCCTAAGCCAAAGCCTGCGTGCGGAACAGAACCATATTTACGCGAATCCAAATACCAAGAATAGTCCTCTTCCTTCATGCCCATCTCGTGAATACGATTAACCAAAACATCATAGCGCTCTTCACGTTGAGAACCGCCTATCATCTCACCGATACCAGGTACCAAAACGTCCATTGCGGCAACCGTGCGACCGTCATCATTTAAGCGCATATAAAAGGCTTTAATTTCTTTAGGGTAATCCCTAACAATCACCGGACGCTTAAAGTGCGTTTCTGCCAAATAGCGTTCATGCTCGGTTTGCATATCAATCCCGAATTCGGGCTTATATTCAAAATTGTGGCCGGATTTTTGCATAATATCAATTGCCTCGGCATAAGTTATGCGGGCGAATCCGTTATCGACGATGTTTTGCAATTTGGCAATCAAGCCCGGTTCAACAAACTTGTCAAACAAAGCTAAGTCATCGGCGCATTTTTCCATCACATGTTTGACGCAATAGCGCACCATATCTTCCGCTAAATCCATATCATCATAAATGTCTGCGAAAGCCATTTCAGGTTCAATCATCCAAAATTCTGCAGCATGGCGTGTGGTGTTGGAGTTTTCGGCTCTGAAAGTCGGACCAAAGGTATATATATCCCCCAACCCTAAAGCATACATTTCTCCGTTGAGTTGTCCGGATACGGTTAAGTGCGCGGCTTTGCCGAAAAAGTCTTTGCTGTAATCAACTTCTCCGTTGGGCAGCTTGGGAACGTTGTTCAAATCCAAAGTGGTTACTTGGAACATTTCGCCGGCACCCTCACAATCCGAACCGGTGATAATCGGCGTGTGTACATAGCGGAAACCGCGTTCGTTGAAAAATTTATGAATTGCAAAAGACAGCTCCGAACGAACACGAAATGCTGCGCCATATTTATTGGTACGCGGTCTTAAATGGGCAATCGTACGCAAATATTCATCGGTGTGTTTTTTCTTTTGCAGAGGATAATCATCCGGCGCAAGCGAGTAAATTTCAATCTCGGTTGCAACAATTTCATATTTTTGGTTGCCGCCTTTAGATTCGACCAAAGCACCGGTTACGGCAACAGATGAGCCGGTGGTGATTTTTTTGACTTCTTCATAATTACTTAAATTATTATTGGCAATAACCTGGATATTTTTAAGACAGGAACCATCATTTATTTCAATAAACGAAAAATCTTTAGAATCGCGGCGGGTTCTTACCCAGCCTTTGACCAAAACTTGGTCAATCGTTTGGTCAGCATCAAGCAAGCTGACAATTTTTGTCCTTTTTAGCATCTTATTAATTTCCTCAATTATTACCTTATATTCTTATGAGATTTCTTTCTTTTTACGATAATTTTACAATCGCGGTGCTTAATATATATCACTTATCTTTAATTGTCCAGCATTGACAAATGTTAATCCATGGATAAATATATACCTACTCTTATTTTTGCAAGGAGACTGTCATGAACAAATCAACTCTTTTAATGGCTTTGCCTTTCGCTCTGGCTTCTTTAAGCGGTTGCGCAAGCGATATTAACTCTAACTATTACAGCACCAGTTCGGTCGGGCAAGTTGCTCAAGCGCAAGGCTGCACCGTGGTTTCCGTCAGACCTATTCAAGTAGCTACGCAAAACGGCGTCGGGACTGCTGTCGGCGGTATTGCGGGCGGTATTGCAGGCTCTCAAATCGGCGGCGGTAATACGGCTCATTTGCTTGGCGCCGTCGGCGGGGCAATTTTGGGCGGTATTGCAGGCGACTTTGCTCAAAAAGAAATGACTTCTCAGTATGGTTATGAATATGTCGTACGCTTGGATAACGGAAATACCGTATCTACAACACAAGGCGGCGACGTATTACTTAACCCGGGACAACGCTGCCAAATTATTTTTGGTAACCGTGCCAGAGTTATTCCTGACTAATTGTATCTTCACTTCTAAAAAAAAGCGGGATTTTCCCGCTTTTTTTATTTCTTATAAAATATCTTGAAAATTCATATATATCTGTTAGATTACGGGTAATAATTTTATCATTATGTGCTTATGAAAATTCTCAGAACTATTTTAAAATTCGGGCTGTTGATTCTTCTCAATGCCTTGTTGTTATGTGTTATTTTTCTCATCGGTTGTTTTTTGGCAAATCTTATTAATCAATACATTAATTGGCCGGCAATCCATGTGATTATGCTCCTGATAGAAGTAAGCATATTTGTTATTTTATCTAAAAAAATAGATAAATTGCTGTGATTTCTATTAATTTTAGAGGCGAGAATGAGTTTCTCGCCTTTTTAGTGTATAAGTGTATTTTTTCTATAGACGTCTGCTGACAGACACTGTAAGCTTGGCAAAAATATTGAAAGGATACAAAATCATGGTTAAAATTGTTGCTCCGAGTGTCGAAATTATCACACCTTTAGATGGCGAGGCTATCTTAAAACATTTGGAGTTGTGCGCCCGCAACTGCTATAAAAGTGAAGACAAAATCACCCCTGATTCTGCACGGATGATGGTTAAAAAATTGTTAGAGCTCGGGCATGAAGCAATGATTGAGCACTATAATTTTACCGTTAAACTCACCTGCGATATTGGTGTTTATAAAGATTTGACCAGACACCGCCATGTGTCTTTTGCTATTGAGAGCACTCGTTATTGCAACTATTCAAAAGGAAAATTCGGTAATGAGCTTACCGTTATCAAGCCGTGTCATATCAAAGAAAATACACCTGAGTATGCTTTGTGGTTCAAGACCATGCAGCTCATTGAGCAAAACTATAATGCAATGGCTGTGTTGGGATGTCGTCCGGATCAACTCAGAATGCTTTTGCCGCATTCTATTAAAGCTGACGTTATCATGACCGCTAATTTACGAGAATGGAGACATATTTTTAAATTAAGATGCGCTCCTGCAGCTCACCCGAGCGTGCAAGAAGTGATGAATATGCTTTTGTCTCAGCTTAAAGCTGCCATTCCGGTTGTCTTTGACGATATTAATTACGGAGAAGATAGTACAAAAACTGCTGCTTAGATTAAAACGCTTATGCCAGAAATTTCCATTATTGTCCCTGTTTATCAGGTTGAAAAATATATAGAAGAATGCTTAAACAGCATTCAAACGCAGACTTTCAAAGACTTTGAGGTCCTTCTTATTGATGATGGCTCAACGGATGGAAGTACTGACATTTGTAAAGCCTTTGCGGCAATGGATAAACGTTTTTTATATGTCAGGCAAAGTAATCAAGGTGTGTCGAATGCCCGAAATAAGGGCTTGTCTTTAGCTCAAGGAAAATATGTATATTTTATGGATGCAGATGATGTTGTCAGTCCGGATTTTGTACAACATATGTTTGAGTATGCAAAGAAACATCAACTCGATTTAGTGATAAATTTATCTGTTCTGCTTAACCTTTCTCCCAAAGAGGAATTCATTATTCCAAATTTAGAGCCAGGAATTTTTACATCAACGCCGCAAAACTACTTTCATAACGGTTTTTTGTGGAATAAATTATTCAAAAAAGAATTAATTGATAAAGCTAATATTCGTTTTATTGAAAAAAGCAGGTATCGCGAAGATGAAGCTTTTATTTTAATGTTTTACCCCTTTTGCAAAACGCATGGAATTATCCGTCACGGCTATTATTTTTACCGACAGCGTGAGGATTCTGCGATGCACTCCGTTCAAAAAAAATTAAGAAAATATGAAAAAAGTATTCAATATAACATTGAAAATACATTAAAATTTTATAAACAGTACGATTTTAGAGATTATATTCCTTTGTTATGTGATTTACTCCCTTTTTATCATGAATGGAGTTCCCCAAAAAATTATTGGCAATTTATTAAGCAAATTAATATGGCTAATTTTTTCTTAAAATATAAACGCAACATTCACCCTTTTATTTTTAGCGCCTTAACATCTCATGGCTATATACATTTTCGCATTAAGATGTTCTGGCTATATCACAAAGGATTCATAAAAGCCGCCAAGAAAAAATTTAGAACTTTTGTGAAAAATGCTTTTAAACGTTAGATGCTTAGCTTTTCTGCCGTTTTTTATATATATCAAATCTTGTTTAATAATTTAAAATGCATTTTTTTTATTTTTTTGCATTTTTTTGCTTGACCTTATGAAAAATTACCAGTATATATGCTTTCGTACTTTGAGACGGTCCCATCGTCTAATGGTTAGGACATCACCCTTTCACGGTGGTAATATGGGTTCGAATCCCGTTGGGATCACCAATGCAAGCGGCAGGTATAAAAACTGCCGTTTTTCTTTTAGAAATCAAGCACTTAATCGAGTTCGAATGTTTGTTTTTTGAAAATTGCGTTTTGGGAGAATTTTCCGAACTCGCTTGATGACAATCCTTTATTTTTCAACAACTTAAGTTGGTTTGAATCTCGTTAGG
>CALXZH010000028.1 GCA_944393175.1 uncultured Alphaproteobacteria bacterium
AAAACTCCTTTGCTTTTGTTAGACTCTTGTCAGACCGTCTAACTTACTGTAGCAAAGGAGTTTTTTATGTGTAAAGCTATAAGCTCTCCGGAACTACCGGCCTAGCCGGTAGTTTTCTTGATACAAAAACAAAATCCCGAAGCTTAACCCTCGGGATTTTATAAAAGCTAAAGATACTTATTCTTCATCTTCATCATCAAAAGTCTCATCGTCAGTATCAAATTCAGCATCATTATCCATCTCCTCATCTTCAAACTCATCTGAAGAATTACCGATAAGCAGAGGATCTTGCTCCATTTCGATTTTTTTGCGACGACCGCGACGTTTTTTAGCCGGAGCTTTTCTTTGCATAGCACCGATTATATAATTTCCGGCCACTTTATATAAATCCACCAAGTGGTTATTATACATATGGTCGCCTTCTTCAATCAAAGCAAAATCAACATCTACATTGCGCTGTTGATTAAGTTTTTTGGCCAAAGAAGCTACACTTGCCGGATTAACGATTTCATCAATTCCGCCTTGAATAACCAGTCCTGAAGTCGGGCACGGAGCCAAAAAGCTAAAATCTTTTTCGTTAGCCGGAGGAGAAACGGCAATAAAATTATTAATATCCGGACGCCGCATTAAGAGTTGCAAACCAATCCACGCACCGAAAGAATATCCTGCAATCCAACACTGTCTTGCTTCAGGGTTAACCGATTGCAGCCAATCAAGTGCAACGGTAGCATCTGAGAGTTCTCCCGGACCATCTTCAAATTCGCCTTGCGAGCGACCGACGCTGCGAAAATTAAAGCGCAAGACGGAAAAGCCCAAATTTTGAAAACAACTAAACAAGGTATAAACCACTTTGTTGTTCATCGTTCCGCCGTATTGCGGATGAGGATGCAAAATCAAAGCAATCGGGGCACCTGGTTTTTCACTTTGATGATAACGTCCCTCCAATCGACCGGCATGGCCGTTAAATAAAACTTCAGTCATATAACTTCTCTTTTTTACTTAAATTTAAATTCAATTAAGTATATTATACAAATGTTGTACAAATTATTAACAAATTCACACAATTTCAGAGGACTTTAGCACAAAATGCAATCAAAATTCAAGCTTTTAATGCAAGACGTTGATGCGGTTATAGCCCGCGACCCCGCCACCAAGAACCGAACTGAAGCCTTTTTACTCTCATCCGGACTGCATGCGATTCTCATTTATCGCTTTTCACACTACTTATGGCGCAAAAAATTCCGCCTCACCTCACGGATAATTTCCCAAATCGGACGTTTTCTAACCGGTGTTGAGATTCACCCCGGAGCCAAGATTGGCAAAGGCTTTTTTATTGACCACGGTATGGGGGTTGTCATCGGTGAAACCACCGAAATCGGAGACAATGTAACTCTTTATCATGATGTCACCTTAGGCGGCACCACCGTTTTTGATGAACACGGCAAAGTCATGACCAAACGCCATCCCACCATAGGCAACAATGTTATCATAGGCTCCGGCGCCCAAGTTTTAGGCCCTATTCTCATTGGCAACAATGCCAAAATCGGCTCCAACGCTATTGTCACCAAAGATGTTGCCGCAAACACCACCGTAATGGGCTTAGCCGCTCATAAAGTAGAAGTTCTGAAAAAAAACAGCAAACAATTTCGTGCTTACGGCTTTGATGAAAAGACGCAAGAAAGCATTTCAACTGATGACTTATACAAGGAAATTAAAGCTCTACGCCAAGAATTAGACGAGCTAAAATCTTTTGTTTCATTAAGCAAAAACTAACTTTTCTGGATTAGATTTAAGTTGTAACGCAAATGTAACTATCATTTTTGCAAAAAATATAGTATTATAAAAGAATAGATGGAGAAATTTAGGGAGGCGGCCATGAACAAATACTTCTCTTTACTAGCCTTTTTAGGATGCTTAAGTTTTGCCGCAATTTCTCATGCGCAACTTCCGGCAAATCCTTGGGCCCCCAAGCCCAATGATGGTTACTTTGAAAATGTTGCCAATAATACTGCCAATAATGATGTTCCGACCATTCCAGAATACTCCGAAGGCCAAACGAACGGAGAAGTATTGCCTGTTGACCCTTGGGCCAGAGCCAGAGACAGGAGTGGTGTAAAGACCTGGAGAGGTTCTGCCCAACACGGTAAGTTAAATTACGTTGGAGAAGCCACATCTTGGGGTGATGCCAACGGTCAAGAACTCTTAGCGCCGGAAGTAAATCGCCACAACATGCTTGTTTTGACTGATTATTTACGGAAGATGGGCTACAAAATTCCGGAAAGCTATGATGAAAACATCAAAAACATGCCGCAAAACTATAAAAGAATTCTCCAAGAAAGTTATGATGATGTTTATACGGCCAATGACCCGTTAAGCGTATCTTTCAGCAAAATTATGGACGGCATAGAGCTGGGCACCGGTTTAGATATGGAAAATATTTTGTTCAACACCATGGATATTTTAAGTACGGACTAAGGAGTCGCTATGCAAAAACTTGCTTTGGTACTAACCTTATTATTACTTTCCTTTCCTGTTAAAGCAGCCTCTGAAAACGGGACATCTGAATTAGACAATGAAATATCGAAAATGAATATCATCACCCCCGAACAAGAAGCCAAAATTCAAAAGCGGATAAACAAACATATATTCTATAAACTGAACAACTACTCACCCAAAGAATTAGAAACTATTGCAAAATTTTCGAATCAACTTGACAAACGCTATCATCGTATTACCAATCAAGAATACCAAGAACCTGAAGCACTCGACGGTAATGATAAAATAGGTATGAAATACTTTTTGAAAAAAGATATAAATCTTGAGATTGCCCGCCCTTCGGGATTAATGAATTAACAAGAAAGAATAATGATGAGATTTAACCAACCAAGCATAATATTGGTCGAGCCGCAGCTTGCCGAAAATGTCGGCATGTCTGCCCGCGCCATGATGAATTGCGGGTTATATGACTTAAGACTGGTACACCCGCGAGAAGACCACCTTTCCGAAAAAGCCATTTCAGCCTCATCCGGCGCTGAAAAAATTTTGCAAAACGCAAAAATTTTTTCCACCACCGAAGAAGCCATTGCTGACTTAGAGCAAATTTATGCCACCACCGCCCGCCGCCGAGATATGATAAAGCCGGTAGAGACGGCATCTTACGCCGCGCAAAATATGACCCAAGCGCTCAGCCAAGACATTCGCTGTGGTATTTTGTTTGGTCCCGAGCGCACCGGATTACATAATGATGATGTATGTTTAGCCAACGCCATTATTGAAATTCCGCTCAATCCGGAGCATTGTTCGCTCAACTTATCCCAAGCGGTATTACTGGTCGGCTACGAGTGGTATAAAAGACAAATCGAAGCACCTGACATTCAATTTGTCACCAATAAAACTTCTCTGGCGGATAAAGAAAAGGTTTTACAATTTCTTAAGTACTTTGAAGATAAATTAGATAACTGTGGAAACTTCCGTCAAAGCGAAAAGCATGAAAGAATGATTATCAACTTAAGAAACATCTTCACACGCAATCAATTAACACTACAGGAGTTGAATACGCTTTACGGAATAATAAATTATTTAGATAGGCACCGGCCTGACTAAATTTCACATTTGCTATAACTCTTTGGAGATACGTTATGCCTCTTGAAGAACTCGGCCACGCATCATCGGTTATTTTCAACTGGGATGCCAAAGTAGTGGCTTCAACCATTTTAATCATCAGTTACCTGATTCTGTTTACCGAAAAATTAAATCGTGCGGTTGTAGCTTTAATCGGAGCCTGCATTATGATATTTGCAGGAGTATTAACCCAAGAAGCAGCCATTGCCGGTATTGACTTCAACACTCTGGCGTTATTAACCGGAATGATGATTATCGTCGGTATTGCTGAAAAATCGGGCATGTTTCAATATGTTGCCATCTGGGCAGTACATAAAACACGAGCAAATCCGAGAAGCTTGTTATTTACACTTGGTTTGATAACGGCTGTATTTTCGGCTTTGTTGGACAATGTGACCACGGTTTTATTAATTGTGCCGGTAACTTTCCAAATTACCGAAAAGCTCAAAGTTAACCCCTACCCTTACCTGATAATGGAAATTTTTGCCTCCAACATCGGCGGTACGGCAACTCTCATTGGTGATCCACCGAATATTTTAATTGGCTCAGCCTTAAACCTGTCATTTATGGACTTTGTAAATGAATTAACACCCGTTGTCGCCGCCACCATGTTGGCTCTGATTTTGGTATTTGATTTTGCTTACGGCCGTAAGCTCAAAACGGACAAGCGAAATCAGGTTGAAGTTATGAAAATTCAAGCCATAGATACCATCACGGACTGGAGGCTCTTAAAAAAATCGCTATTCGTCTTAATTGCCGTTATTCTGGGCTTTGTGTCAGCAGAACATTTACATATTGCTAACGGCACGATTGCCATGTTTGGAGCCGCCGTTATGATGCTTCTCTACACCTTAGGCGACAATCACTCGCAAAGAGACAATAAAATAGAATCCGCGTTTAATTTGGTAGATTGGACCACTATTTTCTTCTTTGCCGGTCTTTTTGCCATAGTTTACGGTTTAGAAGAAGCCGGTGTTTTGGAACTTTTGGGACACAAGTTTACCAAGTTCACCGAAGGCAGCATAGAAAAAACGACGATGCTGATTGTGTGGGTTTCGGCATTTGTTTCGACCGCCATTGATAACATCCCGTTTGTTGCCACCATGATACCATTGGTGAAAACGATTGAAGCTGATATGGGCGGACGAGAAGCAATGATGCCGGTATGGTGGGCACTTTCACTTGGTGCTTGTTACGGCGGTAACGGCTCGCTGATAGCAGCATCCGCTAACGTCATTGTAGCCGGCATGTCGCAACGCCACGGTGAACCGATACACTTTATAAAGTTTTTACTGTGGTCTTTGCCGGTAATGTTAGGCAGTGTCGGAATAGCAGCCTTATACTTACATATAAGACACTTTATGTAAAAAGCCATAATAAAGGGAAGCTCCTGATTTTAACACAAAATTAGGAGCTTTTGTTATATAAAGAATAACGTATAAGAACTAACAAAAGAGGAATAAGAACAATGCAGGCAGAACACCTAGCTCAAGCCGCCAATTTAATTTGGGGACTTGATCCTAAAGTAGTGGCAACCTCCATAGTGGTTGTCTGCTACCTCATCTTATTCTCTGAAAAGCTCAACCGCGCAGTCGTAGCCTTACTTGGTGCCTGCGTCATGATTTTCAGCGGAATACTAACTCAAGCTCAAGCCCTCAAGGGTATTGATTTTAACACCATATCCTTGCTCGTTGGTATGATGACGATTGTCGGCATATCGGAAAAATCCGGTATGTTCCAATATGTTGCCATCTGGGGTGTCCAAAGAGTAAAAGCCAATCCGAGAGGATTGTTGGTTGTTTTGGCAGCCGTAACAGCCATATTTTCAGCATTTTTGGATAATGTCACGACCGTATTGCTGATAGCGCCTGTTACATTTAAGATTACTCAAAAACTGGATATTAACCCCTATCCTTACCTTTTGTTGGAAATTTTTGCCTCCAACATCGGCGGCACGGCAACCTTAATCGGTGATCCACCGAACATTTTAATCGGCTCATCCTTAGGCCTATCTTTTATGGACTTTGTCAAAGAATTAACCCCGATTGTCTTGGTCACAATGGTTGTCACAATTCTGGCATTTGACATGGTATACCACAAAAGAATTAAAACAACTCTCCGCCGCCAGGTAGAGGTTATGAAAATTAAGGCTGCAGATTCGATTACGGATAAAGCCTTGCTGATAAAATCTCTGTTTGTTCTGTTTTTAGTAATTGCCGGCTTTATCTCAGCCGAACACCTGCACATTGCCAACGGAACGATAGCCATCTGCGGAGCCGCCGTTTTGTTGTTCCTCTACACTTTGGGAAATTCTCACTCTGAAAGAGATCACAAGGTTGAAGCAATATTCGGCGTTGTAGATTGGACCACAATTTTCTTCTTCTCCGGTTTATTTGTAATTGTTTACGGTTTGGAAGAAACCGGTGTGCTCAAGATGCTCGGACAAATGTTTATTGAACTCACCGACCGCAGTATTGAAAAAGCCACCATCTTAATTGTATGGACTTCGGCAATACTCTCCAGCGCGATAGATAACATTCCGTTTGTAGCCACCATGATTCCGATGATTAAATCAATGGAAGCAGACATGGGCGGACGCGAGGCCATGATGCCGGTTTGGTGGGCACTTTCACTTGGTGCTTGCTTTGGCGGCAACGGAACCTTGATTGGTGCTTCGGCCAACGTCATCGTTGCCGGTATGGCCCAACGTGAAGGCCACCCGATACACTTTATGCGCTTTTTGCTCTGGTCAATTCCGGTTATGTTGACCAGCGTGGCCATAGCAACCATCTTCCTTTATATTCAATATTTTTAAGATATAAGGAACACAAAAAACACCGCCTTTTAAGACGGTGTTTTTTTTGTGTTTTTAAGAAAACTGTTGGTACCGATTTCATCAAGCATTTTTTGTTCCTTGTTATCGGCTTCTTTTTGGCGTAATTTTTCACGCCTGTCGTCAACAATTTCGTAAGTCTTTTGCTCTTTAAACATATCCGCCATAATATCTCGTTCGTTATCAATCTTGGCTTGCAGAACTGAGATTTGCATTTCCAGATTTTCTCTTTGCTGCATATAGCGTTTGACATAGGCTCCAAAATCACCCACACCTGCATTGGTTCTGGCAAATTCTTTTTCTCTCTCAAAAGCCTCATTAAGTTGAGTAAGCTGCTCTTGCAAAATATCTTGTTGTTTAAGCAAATCATTTAAGATTTTGCGTTGCTCGTCGATATGAAATTTTTGTATACGATTAAGAGTTTTCAGAGGATCTGCCATAGTTTATCAGCCTGCTATTTTTGTGCCGGAACATAAGGAGTATCAAGAATAGCCTTAAGTTGCGCATAACCTTCTTCCAAAGAAACTTTTTCACCTTTCTTTTGAGAGAGAAATTCCTCTAATTTAGGATAATAAAAAATCGCTTCATCAACTTCTTTGTTAGAACCTGCCTTATAAGCACCCAAACGAATAAGCTCCGCCATATCCTCATAAGAGGTAATATATTTTCTGGCCTTTGCCACAAGAGCATATTCTTCCGGCGTATCACAATCGGGCATAGTACGAGAGATTGACCGTAGGATGTTGATTGCCGGATAACGGTTTCTCTCGGCAATTGCACGGTCCAAAACAATATGCCCGTCCAAAATTGAGCGTACGGCATCAGCCACCGGCTCATTGTGATCATCTCCATCCACCAAAACGGTAAACAAACCGGTAATGGTACCGGTCCCGGCACCCGGACCTGCCCTCTCCAACAAGCGCGGCAATTCGGAGAACACACTCGGTGTATAACCTTTTGAAGCAGGAGGTTCCCCGACCGAAAGTGAAATTTCACGTTGAGCCATAGCAAAACGCGTAATAGAATCCATCATGCAAAGCACATCTTTGTTTTCATCTCTGAAATATTCGGCAATTGCCATGGTGACATAAGCAGCTTGCCGGCGCATAAGAGGGCTTTCATCAGAAGTAGCCAAGACCAGAACAGACTTTTCAAGCCCTTCTTTACCCAAAACATCTTCCACAAATTCTTTCGCCTCACGCCCACGCTCACCGATAAGCCCGATTATTGAAATATCGGAATTAGTATGTTTTGCCATCATTGACATCAGGGTTGATTTTCCCACTCCTGACCCGGCAAAAATACCCATACGTTGCCCTTTGCAGATTGTCAAAAATGTATTTACGGCTCTGACGCCAAGGTCAACTTTCCCCTTAACTCTATCACGAAACGCAGCCGGCGGCGGAGAAGATTTAATATAATAAGGCTTTGAACCTTTTATTAAAGGGCCTTTTCCATCGATAGGCTCTCCGAAAGCATTAACGATTCTCCCAAGCCAAGACGGATGAGGATAAATCACCGGAGCGGCATTTTCCACATCTACCCGACACCCCGGTCCGATACCTTGTAAGGAACCATAAGGCATAAGTAAGAGCTTATCACCTCTAAAACTGACTAATTCGCAAGGCACAATAGAATTATGCGTCGTATGGACATTGCATCTATCCCCGATGGTTAACGGAGCGCGCACGCCGCTCACTTCAATAAACAAACCTTGAACAGCCGTTACTTTACCGAAATATGCGCCAAAACTTATTTTATCAATCTCGCCTTTAATATTTGTGAGCAGCTCAGACAATTTCAAACCTCTCTAAAAAAGCACTTAAATATAAAGTAACATATAAATAAAGATTTTGGCAGATAATTAAATGTTTTTAACAGTTTTCAGACAATAAAAATTTTGTTAATAATTATTAACAAGGCTGATTAAAAAGTTAACAAATAAAAAATAAGAGTTTATGATGTAGCCATTAATAAAAAATAACTTATTTGGAGGTTTAAAGAAATGCGGGTTTTACTGGTTGAAGATGATTACGCCATCTCCCAAAGTATTGAAACGATGCTCAAAAAAGAAGGCATGATAGTTGATACGACCGACTTGGGCGAAGATGGATTGGAAATCGGCAAATTATATGATTATGACATCATCATTTTGGATTTGATGTTGCCGGATATGAACGGTTATGAGGTATTGAAAAACTTGCGCGCCTCAAAAGTCAACACACCGGTTTTGATTTTATCTGGTTTAACCGAACCTGATAAAAAGGTAAAAGGCTTAGGCTACGGCGCAGACGACTACCTCACCAAACCATTTGACAAGGCCGAATTATTGGCGCGCATTCAAGCAGTTGTCCGCCGCTCCAAAGGCCACTCTAATTCTATTATTCGCACCGGTGATGTTGAGGTTAATTTGGACACCCAAACCGTCACCGTCGGCAATAAAACATTGCACCTCACCGGTAAAGAATACGGCATTATGGAGTTGTTGTCATTGCGTAAAGGTTCAACCCTTAACAAAGACCAATTCTTAAACCACCTTTACGGCGGAATTGATGAACCCGAATTAAAAATTATCGACGTGTTCATCTGCAAATTACGTAAAAAATTAGAAAAAGCATCCGGCGGTAAGAATTATATTGAAACCGTTTGGGGCCGTGGCTATGTTCTGCGCGACCCGGATGAACCCAAGAAATAATCATCCTTATGATACAAAAAGCCCCGCTTCTCGCGGGGTTTTTTGTGAGCTAGTCACACATATCTATTTTTAATCTGCATTCAAATAATGAGGCCAAATAGTTTACATCGCTGATTGACAAATTGGCTCTTGCCTCTAACACGGCTTGCCAATAAAGTTCCGACCACCCCGTAATTTTTGATAACTCTCTAATGCTTGTGTTGTGTTGTTGTATTTCTTTTTGCAATAATTGACTAATATCTTGGCGCACTTGTCTTAAATTTGTCAAACGCTTATTTTTTGAAAACATTGTTTTTACAACTCCTAAATTTTGTTAAATTAAAACAAAAACCCCGCCGTTTTTTTCAATCAGGC